>SLBI01000145.1 GCA_007126375.1 Paracoccaceae bacterium | reverse complement strand
CGGCCAGCCGCGCGGCCGGGTGCTGGGGATCGACCTGCAGGAGGTCGAGCCGCTGGCCGGCGCCGAGACGCATGTGCTGGATTTCCTGACCGACGGGGCGGATGCGCGGGTGCGCGCCTGGCTGGGCGGGCGCGCGGATGTGGTGCTGTCGGACATGGCGGCGGCGGCGTCGGGGCATCGCGCCACCGACCATCTGCGCATCGTGGCACTGTGCGAGGCGGCCGCCGATCTCGCCTTCGAGGTGCTGGAGGAGGGCGGCAGCTTCGTCGCCAAGGTGCTGCAGGGCGGGGCCGAGGCCGGGCTGCAGGCGCGGCTGAAGCAGGGCTTCACCCGCGTGGCCAATGTGAAGCCCCCCGCCAGCCGCGCCGACAGCGCCGAGAAATATGTGGTGGCGATGGGTTTCCGCGGGCGCGGGGCGGGTGCGTGAGGCGATGCTGTTGCCCCGTATCCGGCCGATTGTTTCCACACCGTCAACACCTTCCGCGAATCACTGCGGCGTGAAACGACCCCTTGCCGCGCTGCGGCAGAGCGGATCGCGGCCGCTGCTGCACCGTTGGTTGAACGCTGGGCCGAGAACCGCAGTCTGCTGACAATCCAAGGTTGCAAAACCTGCAGCGCTTGCGATTTGAATGGACATTGGGGCAGTTTTGCGGCGGAGTCGTCACATCAGAAGCTTGGTCGGGAGGTGCCCTATGGAATTTCGGTCTCACATTACGAACATGACGGCCGGCAATGCCATGCTTGGTCTTGTGGCTGCGGCGGCCATGACCTTCACCATGGCAGTGGTTTCGCCCGTGTCCGCTGCCACTTACACCAAGGTGGGATCGTTCGGTGGAAACGGTTGTACCGGAGGGGGGCCCTTCGCCACCTTCCCTGACTCCGGCTTCACCCAGGCGGAAGACACGGATGGTGACAGCGACCTGACGGGCTGCTCCTGGCTGGGGTCGGACTGGATAGTCAAGTACGACTTCGGTGATGACGGAGCGATCTCCGACACCTTCCTGAACCCGACCTATGCGGGCTTCAACGGCCTCACGATCACGGAGACCGAGGAAGGCGAGGGATCCTGGTCCTACGATCCGGAACCCGTCGACGGGCACCTGATCGGGATCATCGGTGCCTACTTCAAGGGCGGCACGAGCTGGACGCTCTACACGTTCGATGAGGCCTTTTATGGCGGCGCCATGGTCTTTGACTGGATCGTCGGCGACGAAGGTCCCTCCGGTGGCGGCGGTCTCTCCAACGCGGTGTTCTTCAACACCAAGAAGGAAGTGAACGGCGTTATCCCGCTGCCCGCAGCGGGCTGGCTGCTGCTGACCGGTATGGGCGGCCTCGCGCTGCTGCGTCGGCGCAAGACGGCCTGATCGCACGGACTTTCGCGACATGGGCGGCGCGGCCAGCGATGGCCGCGCCTCTCCCGTTTCCGCGGTGGGCTTGACGCGGCGGGTGCGGCGCGAGAGCGTCCGGCACGCAAGTGGCGGCGGGGAGCGGAAATGACGGCAGGGCAGGGCGGCATCCGTCCGGGCGAAGTCGCGCTGGGCTTCGACCCGGCGGAGCGGGTCTCGGCCGGGGTGGTCTTCATCGGCCGGCTGCGCACGCCCTGGGGGCCGGGGACCTGTCCGAAGAACCTGCGCGCGGCGCGCGAGGCCGGAGCGGCCGGGCGGATCGAGGTCGATGCGCCCTGGCGCGCGGGCCTTGAGGGGCTGGCGCCCGGCATGGCGCTGGTGGTGCTCTACTGGCTGGGCGCGGGCCGGCGCGACCTGATCGTCCAGGCGCCGCGCCACCGCGACAGCCCCACCGGCGTCTTCGCCCTGCGCTCGCCGGTGCGGCCCAACCCCATCGGCCTTGCCGTGGTGCACTGCACCGGGCTGGATGCCGCCGCCGGGGTGGTGGAGGTCGATGCGCTGGATGCCTTCGACGGCACGCCGCTGCTCGACCTCAAGCCCTGGATCGCCGGCATCGATCTGCCGCCCGGAGGTCAGTGACGCTCGCGCCCCTCGAACCGCGGCAGCATCGCCGAGAAATCGCGGCCCAGCCCGCCCTCGTCCTCGACGAAGCGTTCGTAGAGCTGCATGGCAAGCTGTCCCATCGGCGTGTCGGCATCGGCCGCCTCGGCCGCGAGTTGCGACAGGCGCAGGTCCTTCAGCATCAGTTCGGCGGCGAAACCCGGCTTGTAGCCGTTGTCCGCCGGGCTTTTCGGCCCCACGCCCGGCGCCGGGCAGTAGCTGGTCATCGACCAGGACTGGCCCGAGGAGGTGGAGACCACGTCGAACATCCGCGCGCGGTCGAGGCCCAGCCTGTCGGCCAGGGCGAAAGCCTCGCAAGTGGCGATCATGGTGACGCCGAGGATCATGTTGTTGCAGATCTTCGCCGCCTGCCCGGCGCCCGCCTCGCCGCAATGCACCGCCCTCTGGCCCATGACCTCGAACAGCGGGCGCACCGTCGCGAAGGCGTCCGCCGGGCCGCCGGCCATGAAGGTGAGCGTGCCGGCCGCCGCGCCGCCGACGCCGCCGGAAACCGGTGCGTCCACGGCATGGCGGCCCGCCGCCGCAGCCTGCGAGGCGACAGCGCGCGCGCTGTCGACATCGACGGTGGAGCAATCCAGCAGCACCGCACCCGCCGGCATGGCCGGGATGACCTGGGCGGCGACGGCGCGCAGGATGTCGCCGTTGGGCAGCATGGTGATGACAACCTCGGCGTCACGGGCCGCTCCGGCGGCGCTGTCGGCCGCAGTGACGCCGGCAGGCATCGCTGCGGCGAGGTCATGGCCCGTCACCGAATGCCCGGCGGCCACGAGGTTGGCCGCCATCGGCGCGCCCATGTTGCCGAGGCCGATGAACCCGATCTTCATGCCGTCTCCTCCTCGAAAGTCAGTTCTTCCGTGCCCAGCGGGGCCAGCATGGCCGCCACATCGACAACAGGGACCGGGCCGCCGGCATGGCGCCAGCCCGGGGTGTTGTCCTTGTCGATGATGGCGGCGCGGATGCCTTCGATGAAATCGCCCTGTGTCATGGCGCGATGGGTGAAGCGGTATTCCAGCATCAGGGCCTCGCGCAGGGAAAGGCCGGGCGCGAGGCGGCTCTGCATCTCCAGCGCGCAGTGTATCGACAGCGGGCTGCCGCGGGCGAGTGCGGCGCGGGCCGGGTTCACCCAGTCGCCGGTGCAACGATCGAGCCGGGTGGCGATCTCGCCCGGCGTGGCCGGGGCGAAGGCCCAGCCGATCGCCGCGGCGTCGCGGCCGAGCGGGCTTTCTGGCGCGGGGCGGGTGAAACGCTCGATCACGCCAGGGTCGGCGGTGGCGACCAGCGCTTCGGCCAGGGCCGGCCAGTCGGCCTCGGGAACGAAGGCGTCGGCGAAGCCGGCAAGGATCGCGCAGCCGGGCGCCATCCGGGCGCCGGTCGCGGCGAGGAAGCGGCCGGCACCGGCCGGCGCGCGGCTCAGCAGCCAGGATCCGCCGACGTCGGGCACGAGGCCGATACTGCATTCCGGCATGGCGATGCGGCTGGATTCGCCCACGATGCGGTGGCTTCCATGGCAGCCGACACCGACACCGCCCCCCATGGTGAATCCCTGCATCAGGCTGACCACCGGTTTCGGAAAGGCGGCAATGCGTGCATTCATGCGGTATTCGTCGCGCCAGAAACGGCGGCCGAAGTCGAGATCGCCCGCGGTCCCGGTCTCGTGCATGATGGCGATATCGCCGCCCGAGCAGAAGGCGCGCCGGCCCTCGGCATCGAAGAGAACCAGCGCAACCGCCGGATCGTCTGCCCAGCGGCGCAGGGCGGCGTCGATGGCTTGCACCATGGGATAACTGAGGGCGTTGAGCGCCTCCGGGCGGGTCAGGGTGATGCGGCCGACACGACCTTCGACGCGGAGGGAAACTTCGGTCATCCGCGGGCCTTGAGCATGTGGCGGACGGTGATCAGGCGCATGATTTCATTCGTGCCCTCGAGGATCTGGTGAACGCGCAGATCGCGCACGATCTTCTCGATGCCATAATCGGCGAGATAGCCGTAACCGCCATGAAGCTGCAGGCAGGCATCGGCGATGCGGCTTCCGGCCTCGGTCACGTGCTTCTTGGCCATGGCGCAGAAGACGGTGGCGTCGGCCGCGCCGTGGTCGAGCTTCCATGCGGCCTGATAGAGGAAGGTGCGCGCGGCCTGCAGTTCGATCTCCATGTCGGCGAGGCGGAACTGCAGCGCCTGGAACTGATCGAGCCGCTGGCCGAAGGCTTTCCTCTCGGCCATGTAGGCCAGCGTCGCATCGCGGGCGGCCTGGGCTGCACCGAGCGAGCAGGCGGCAATATTGATGCGCCCGCCGTCGAGGCCGGCCATGGCGTATCTGAACCCGTCGCCTTCGGTGCCGATCAGATCGCCGGCCGAGACCGGACAGCCATCCATCTGCACCTGCCGGGTGGGCTGCGCGCGCCAGCCCATCTTGTCTTCAAGCCCGCCGAAGGACAGGCCGTCGGTTCCCGCAGGCAGGTAGAAGGCGGAGATGCCGCCAGGACCCTCGCCGCCCGAACGGGCCATCACGACATAGGCGTCGGAATAGCCGCCGCCGGAAATGAAGGCCTTGGTGCCGGTGAGGCTCCACCCCGCATTGGTGCGCTCGGCACGTGTGCGCAGGGCTGCAGCGTCCGATCCCGAGCCCGGTTCGGTCAGGCAATAGGACAGCACGGTGGTGAGGGCGGTGGCGCCGGGCAGGACGCGTTCCTTCAGGTCCGGCGCGCCGAAGCGGTCGATCATGCCGGCGCACATGTTGTGGATCGACAGGAAGGCGGCGACCGAGGGGCAGGCGTGGGACAGCGCCTCGAACACCAGGGCGGCATCGAGGCGCGAGAGGCCGGCACCGCCGGCATCCTCGGAGACGTAGAGGCCGCCGAAACCAAGGGATGCGAGCTTCGGCCAGAGATCGCGGGGGATGGTGCCTCCGGTCTCCCAGGCGCGGGCGTGGGGGGCGATATGCTCGGCGCCGAAGGCGCGCGCCATGTCGAGGATGGCCTGCTGTTCCTCGGAAAGCGCAAAATCCATGGCTGCCCCCTGCGACACGCACCCCAGTCAGTTGCCGGGAATCGCGCCGGGGTTCAAATGCTTTCTGCCGCGCAACGAAAAAGGGCGGCCCCATCGGGACCGCCCCTTCGCGATGGATCGACGCTCAGGCCGCGTTGCGGCGCCGACGGTGAGCGGCGAAGCCCAGCCCGCCGAGCGCGGTCAGCAGCATCCAGCCAGCAGCCGGCAGCGGGATGACGTCGACGCGGGTCACGAACTCGGCGCGCAGGCCGATCGAGTTGCTGTCCTCTTCGATCGTCCAGAACTCGACATCGCTGTCGATGCCGAAGCCGCTGATCGACAGGAAGTAGGTCGTGTCACCGATCGTGACCGACTCGGACCCGTCGAAATCGGTCGTGATCCTGACCCTGTCGGCACAGCCGTTGATGTTGACGCCCTCAAAGTTCGGGTTTCCATCGGCACAGGGATCTTCGTTGTTCGGGGTCTCGAAGTGATCGAAGTCGAAGAAGGCGGAGAAGCTCTGCGCCCCGCCGCCCGACGGAATGGCCAGCGAATAATCGACCCGGAGCCGCGCACCGGTGATGCCGGATCCGCTGGGGATCGGGAAGTTGTTGTGCGTGAATTCACCGAGGTCGAACAGCACGTTGGGGGCGATATTGAGTTCCGGCGGCGGTGCGACGCCCTCGAAAACGTAGCTGCTACGCCCACCACCGGTGGTGCTGCCCCAGCTGATCTCGTCGGTGCCGACCCCGGCAGTCCCGACTCCGCCCGTGATGCTGACCCAGGTGCCTTCTACGCTCAGCAGATCCACCGTGGTGGCGGAGGCCGGCGCAGCCAGCGCCAGGGCGACGGCGCTCGAGGCCAGGAGGTATCTCGTTCTCATGGTCTGTCTCCCTTTGTCGGACTTCCTCGCGGGGATGCCGGCAAGCAAGGCCCAATGCTTCATGTCCTGACCGCCATGGATAATGAGTCGTTAACGGCGGCAATAACGACAAAATGCCAAGATGTTTCCCTGACTGCAAGAAGAAATGCCCGAATGCACGCAGGGGTTGTGCCGCGCGGTCCGCGTGGGAGCCCATCCCGGCCGAAGCGTTGCAAACTGCGGTGCCGTAGGGGCAGGGCGGCCATCGTCAGACCGCACTTCGGCCTTCGCCGGGAAGTATGGCAACGCTGTGGCGAATCGGTGGGCTGCGGCGGATGCCGTCGGGCGCGGCCGGGGCGCTCTGGTGCAAAGTATTGTCCTGCAAGGGAAATGGCGGGCGGAGTGGTCATGCGTTCGGTTCGCCGATGGAACGCCCGGCGACCGATGGGCGCGCGCCGGGTGCTTGCTGCATGTCCGAGGGGCCGAGTGCGGCGCGCGCTGCCTCGGAATCAGGCATTCGATGCGACCGGGACGGCGCAGGGAGGGCGGACCCGCTGGTTTTCGCCTCCTGCGCGAAGCTCGCCGCAGATCCCGCCGCCATCCCGCCCGTCCGAAGCGCCGGGTCACTCCATCGGCCTGAAGTTGAAGGCGGCGCCTTCCTTGATGCCGCTGGGCCAGCGGGAGGTGATGGTCTTGGTGCGGGTGTAGAAGCGGAAGGCGTCGGGGCCGTGCTGGTTCAGGTCGCCAAAGCCCGACTTCTTCCAGCCGCCGAAGGTATGGTATGCAAGTGGCACCGGGATCGGCACGTTGATTCCGATCATGCCGATGTTGATGCGGTTGGCGAAGTCGCGGGCGGTATCGCCGTCGCGGGTATAGATCGCGGTGCCGTTGCCGTATTCGTGGTCCATCGCGAGGGCGAGGGCCTCTTCGTAACTCTGTGCCCGGACGGTGGAGAGGACGGGGCCGAAGATCTCGGTACGGTAGATCTCCATGTCCCGCGTGACATGGTCGAAGAGGTGGGGGCCGACGAAGAAGCCGTTCTCGTAGCCCTGCATGCGGAAGCCGCGGCCATCGACGACCAGCCTGGCGCCCTGTTCGATGCCCGATTCGACGAGCCCGAGAACCCGGCGCTTGGCCTCGGCGGTGACGAGGGGGCCGTAATCGACGTCGTCGCCGGCGGTGTAGGGGCCGACCTTGAGCTTCTCGATGCGTGGCACCAGCCGCTCGATCAGCGCGTCGGCGGTTTCGTCGCCCACCGGCACGGCGACCGAGATGGCCATGCAGCGTTCGCCGGCGGCGCCGTAACCTGCGCCCACCAGCGCATCGGCCGCCTGGTCGAGATCGGCGTCGGGCATGATGATCATGTGGTTCTTGGCACCGCCGAAGCACTGCACGCGCTTGCCGTTGGAACAGCCGCGGCCATAGATGTATTCGGCGATCGGCGTGGAGCCGACGAAGCCGATGGCGGCGATGGCCGGGTTGTCGAGGATGGCGTCCACCGCCTCCCTGTCGCCGTTGACGACCTGGAGGATGCCGTCGGGCAGCCCGGCCTCCTTCATCAGTTCGGCGAGCATCAGCGGCACCGAGGGGTCGCGTTCGGACGGCTTGAGGATGAAGGCGTTGCCGCAGGCGATGGCGGGGCCGAATTTCCACATCGGGATCATGGCGGGGAAGTTGAACGGCGTGATGCCGGCGGCCACGCCCAGCGGCTGGCGCATGGAATACATGTCGATGCCCGGGCCGGCGCTGTCGGTGAACTCGCCTTTCAGCAGATGCGGTGCGCCGATGCAGAACTCGATCACCTCCAGCCCTCGCTGGATATCTCCCTTGGCGTCGGCGAAGGTCTTGCCGTGCTCGCGCGAGAGCGCATCGGCGAGCTTGTCCATGTCGCGGTTGAGCAGATGCACGAAGGCCATCAGAACGCGGGCACGACGCTGCGGGTTGGTGGCGCCCCAAGCCGGCTGCGCGGCTGCCGCCGAGGCGACGGCTGCGTCAAGCTCGGCCTTGCTGGCGAGGGGCACGCGGGCCTGAACCTCGCCTGTCGCAGGATTGAAGACATCGGCGAAGCGGCCCGATCCGCCCTCGACCTGCCGGCCGTCGATCCAATGGGTGAGTTCCTGCATTACGTCCTCCCGTGGCTCTGCCGGCAGATGTCGGCCCTGTGCGCATGCGCGCACCATAGGCATGCGGCCATGCCCCGCAAGAGGCAGCGTGGCGCCGGCCGCTGCGCAGCCGCCGCGCCGGTGCCTTCCGGCGTGGCCGGTTGTCGTCGCGCAGCGGGCGGGCTCGTCGTAGTGTTTCCGGCGCTGTTCATACGAAAGCTTGACAGGCACCCGTCGGAAGGGGACGCTCGAATGCGGCATGCGGTAGGGAGGAATTGCGATGCTCGTGCATCAGATCCTGCGCGCCAAGGGGCACAACCGGGACCAGGTTCTTTCCATCGGGCCCGAGCGTGGCGTGGCAGAAGCGGTGCGCATGATGTCGGAACACAGGGTCGGCGCGCTGGTCGTCGCGGGTGAAGGAGACCGCGTCATCGGGATCATTTCCGAACGCGACGTGGTCCGCGAGTTGGGACGCCGCGGCGCGGGGTGCCTCGACGACAAGGTAAGCGCCATGATGTCGACCGAGATCGTCAGTTGCGCGCCCGAAGACCTCGCGGATCAGGTGCTGGTTCGGATGACGTCGGGTCGGTTCCGCCACATGCCTGTGCTGCGCGATGACCGGATGATCGGGCTGATCTCGATCGGCGATGTGGTGAAGGCACGCCTGGACGAACTTGCGATGGAGAAGGAAGCGCTGAAGGGCATGATCATGGGCTACTGAGCCCGATTCCGTCGGGCAATCCCGGACCGCACTCAACCCTGAAGATAGTGATTGACTTTCCGAACGCCTCAGGGTATACCTTCACGCAAGCTGGAAGAGGTGGGCAAGCGGCCGGGGGAAACCTTCGGCCGTTTTGTTTTGCCTCGCTCGTGCGAAACGGCATGAGGGGCGCGCAAGCTCAATGACGAAAAAGAAAGCCCCGGAGGGGCGAAACGGCGCTGGCGAGGATCCGCTGGCGGCGACCATCGCGCTTTTCGACGAGACGGCAGAGGTCGTTCGGCATCTGCTCGAACGGGTGAAAGCGGGTGAGCTCGGCCGGGTCGAAGAGTTGGGCCGTGAACAGGCGGGGCTGCGACGCGCCCTCGCTGCAGCAGTTCTGGAAAGGCAGCATGCCCGCAGGATCAGGCAGGAGGAGGAAACGGCCCCGCACGGACAGCAGCTCGATCTCGGAGCGGCGCGCGCTGAAATCGGCCGCCGTCTGGCTCGCCTCCGGGACGCAAGCGACCCAGAATGCGGCCCTGAAGGGACTGACCCGTAACGCGGTCGTCTCGCTGCCCTGGCTGTTCGAGGTCTGGGCATGGCCGCATCAGCTCCCGCCCGAAGGAGACTGGCGCAGTTGGATCTGCCTCGGCGGACGCGGAGCCGGAAAGACACGCGCCGGTGCCGAATGGGTGCGCGCCCAGGTTGAGGGGCCGCGGCCCGGCGATCCGGGGCGGGCGCGGCGCGTGGCGCTGGTGGGCGAGACATTCGACCAGGTGCTCGAGGTCATGGTGATGGGGCCTTCGGGCCTGATTTCCTGTGCGGCACCGGATCGCAAGCCACGTTGGGAAGCGACCCGGCGGCGATTGGTCTGGCCGAACGGCGCGGTGGCGCAGGCCTTTTCGGCTTCGGAGCCGGAAAACCTCCGGGGGCCGCAGTTCGACGCGGCCTGGGTGGACGAGCTGGCCAAATGGAAACGGGGTGTTGAGACCTGGGACATGCTGCAGTTCGCGCTGCGTCTGGGGCCGCAGCCGCGGCAGGTCGTGACCACCACGCCGCGCAATGTGCCCGTGCTGCGGGCGCTTCTCGCCAACGCATCGACTGTAGTGACCAGGGCAGAGACAAGGGCCAACCGGGCCTGGCTGGCCACCTCCTTTCTGCGGGAGATGGAGGCCCGCTACGCCGGGACGCGGCTTGGCCGGCAGGAACTCGAGGGGGTGTTGCTGGAAGATGCCGAAGGCGCACTCTGGTGCACGCAGGCGCTTGAGGCGGCACGCGTGGATGTTGCTCCGCCGCTGGACCGGATCGTCGTGGCGGTGGACCCGTCGGTGACCGGCGGCGAAAGCGCGGACACCTGCGGCATCGTCGTCGCCGGCGTGGCGGCGCAGGGCCCGCCGCAGGAATGGCGGGCTTTTGTGCTGGAAGACGCAAGCATCGCCGCGGCCAAGCCGCTGGAATGGGCGCGGGCGGCCGCGGCGGCGTTCGAACGCCATGGCGCCGAGCGGCTGGTCGCGGAGGTGAACCAGGGTGGCGATCTTGTGGAACAGTTGCTGCGCCAGGTCGATCCGTTGATCCCGTTCAGAGCGGTGCGCGCGACCCGCGGCAAGGCTGCGAGGGCCGAGCCGGTGGCCGCGCTTTACGAGCAGGGACGAATCTCGCATCTCCGCGGATTGGGCGCCCTGGAAGATCAGATGGTACTGATGACCCCGCGCGGCTTTACGGGACGCGGCAGTCCTGACCGGGTGGACGCGCTGGTCTGGGCCCTGACGGAGCTGATGATCCTGCCGGCGGCACAATGGCGCCGGCCGCGCGTGCGGGTGCTCTGACGGAGCGGCCCTTGTCTTGCGGCGCCCGGATACACGCAGTTCACGCCAATTCGTCGCAAGGGCATCGCCTCTGGCGCGAGAAAGGACGGCCTCGCGGCCGGCGTGCACCGCAACTGATCAAGGGAGACGAAGCGGATGGTGTTTGGCTTGTTTCGGCGCGGATCGGCGGCGGCCGCTCCCGAGGCGAAGGCCTCGGCGGTGGGGCCGCTGACGGCGGGGCGGGTGTCGCCCTGGGTCGGGGTTGCGCGGCAAGGGCCGCAGCCGGTGTGGGCCCCGCGCGATCCGCGGTCGATGACCCGGGTCGGATTTCAGGCCAACCCGGTCGGCTTTCGCGCAGTCCGGCTGATTGCCGAGGCTGCAGCCGCGCTGCCCCTGGTGCTGCAGGATTGCGAGCGCCGCTACGACGCGCACCCGCTTCTGGCGCTTGTCGGGCAGCCGAACCCGGGGCAGGGGCGCGCGGACTTCTTCGAGGCGCTATATTCGCAGCTGCTTATCAGCGGCAATGCCTATGTCGAGGCCGTCGCCGAGGAGGCCGCGTCGGTCGTGTTGCCGTCCGAACTGCATGTGCTGAGATCCGACCGCATGCGGGTTCTGCCAGGCGCAGACGGCTGGCCGGCGGCCTATGAGTATACTGTGGGGTCGCAACGTCACCGCTTCGACATGACCGCCGATCTGCAGCCGATCTGCCATCTTCGGAGCTTTCACCCGCTGGACGATCATTATGGCTTGTCTCCGCTGGAGGCGGCAGCGACGGCGATCGAGGTGCACAACGCAGCGTCGCGCTGGTCGAAGGCTTTGCTCGACAATGCCGCGCGCCCTTCGGGAGCTATCGTCTACACCGGGGCTGACGGGCATGGCGGGCTGTCGCCGGATCAGTATGACCGGCTTGTCTCCGAGATCGAGAGCAACCATCAGGGCGCCCGCAACGCCGGCCGGCCGATGTTGCTGGAGGGCGGGCTCGACTGGAAACCGATGGGCTTTTCCCCCTCGGACATGGAGTTCCAGAAGACCAAGGAGGCAGCCGCACGCGAAATCGCCATGGCCTTCGGCGTGCCGCCGATGCTGCTGGGTATCCCGGGTGACGCCACCTACGCAAACTATCAGGAGGCGAACCGCGCCTTCTACCGGCTGACGGTGGTTCCGCTGGCGACCCGCGTCACCGCGGCGTTGGCGCATTGGCTGTCGGGCTTTGGTGCAGAGGCGGTGGAGCTTCGCCCGGATCTTGACCAGTTGCCGGCACTTGCGTCCGAGCGCGACCAGCAATGGCGACGCGTGGGTGAGGCGAGCTTTCTCACAGATGCCGAGAAACGCGTTTTGCTGGGTCTGCCCAGGCTGCCGGAGGCTCCATGACGGCGCGCCGCCTGATCGGCGGGTCGCGTTTTCTTTACGACAGTTTCGATGCGGCGCAGGCCCGGATCGACGCGAACGAGCGCGTTGCGGAAGAACGCTGGTCGGCACTCGAATTTCGCCTTCTTCGAATCGAGGGGATGCTCGAGCGACTGGAGCGACGTCTTTGGCTGACGGTCTACGGCGTACTGGCCGCGATGCTGGCTCAGCTGGGGATCTCGCTCCTCCCCGGTCTGCCGATGTGAAGCCGCGCCGCGCCGCGCGGGGAAACGAACGTGTGGCAGGCGGCAAACCAGGACTTGGACGGCCCGATACGGAGTGGCGCCGTGCGACGGCAGCCGTCCCCGTCGGACGCCGCGGATCAATCAGAGAGGGCGACGCGTGAGCGAGGATTTTCTGCTGGAGCGAAAGTTCCATCGGCCCGAGACGGGTCTCGTGGTTACCGACGGGAGCGGGGTGGCGGGCTACGCATCCGTTTTCGGCAGGCGCGACGGCGGCGGTGATACCGTGGTGCCGGGCGCCTATGGCGCATCCCTTGCGCGGCTGAAAGCCGAGGGCCGGCGCGTGAAGATGCTGTGGCAGCATGACCCGGGCGCGCCGATCGGCGTCTGGGAGGAGGTGCGCGAAGACGATCGCGGGCTCTGGGTCCGGGGGCGCCTGCTGACCGACGTGGCGCGGGGACGCGAAGCGGCGGCGCTGATTGCCGCCGGCGCGATCGACGGGCTTTCCATCGGTTATCGCACCGTAAGGGCCGAACGCGACGGCCAGGGTGGCCGTCGCCTCGTCGAACTCGATCTGTGGGAGGTCTCTCTCGTGACCTTTCCCATGCAGGCCGAGGCCCGGGTCGACGCAAAGGCGGACGATGCGAGCGAAGCCGCCGTGCTGCAGGAAATCGCCACGGCGCTGGCCGCCGCACGGCGGATGATCACCGACAGCTGATCCCTACCCACGCAACAACTGCCCAGACAGGATGACAACATGAACGACACCCAGGCGAAGGTGGCGGGAGGGCATGATCTGCCCGCCGCGGCGCATCCGGTGGCGGAGGTCAAGGCCGCGCTTACCGGGTTTCTCACCGAGTTCGCGGCGGTTCACGCCGAGCTCAGGACCAGGCAGCAACAACAGGAAGAGCGACTGACCATGCTGGACCGCAAACACGCCCGTCTTTCCGCCGCGACGGCGCGCCCGGCGCTTTCCTCCGGGCAGGAGCAAGGAGCCCCCCATCGCAAGGCTTTCGCAGCCTATCTGCGCAATGGCGACGACGAAGGTCTGCGTGGTCTCGCGGTGGAAGCCAAGGGGATGAGCACGCTGACCAGCGCCGAGGGTGGCTATCTGGTCGATCCGGAAACCACCGAAACGATCCGCGGCGTGCTCCACGCCTCGGCCTCGATCCGGAGCATCGCCAATCTCGTGCACGTCGAGGCCAGTTCCTTCGATGTGCTGGTCGATCACAGCGAACTCGGCACGGGCTGGGCCACGGAAGCCGGGCCGGCGACCGAGACGACGGCGCCGCTGATCGACCGGATCAGCATTCCGCTGCACGAGCTTTCGGCAATGCCCAAGGCCAGCCAGCGGCTGCTTGACGACAGTGCCTTCGACATCGAGGGGTGGCTGGCAGACAGGATCGCCGACCGCTTTTCCCGCGCCGAGGCCGCGGCCTTCGTCTCGGGCAACGGCAGCGACAAGCCCAAGGGATTCCTCGCACATGAGAAGGTCGCCGAAGCGTCCTGGGAGTGGGGCAAGCTCGGCTATGTCGCGACCGGAGCCGCGGGGGACTTCGCGGCGACGAATGCCTCGGATGCGATCGTCGATCTGGTCTACGCGCTCGACGCGCCTTACCGCGCCGGCGCCGTGTTCGTGATGAATTCCAAGACCGCGGGCGCGGTGCGCAAGATGAAGGATGCGGACGGGCGCTTCCTGTGGTCCGACGGGCTCGCCGCGGCGGAGCCGGCCCGGCTGATGGGGTATCCGGTGCTGGTGGCAGAGGACATGCCTGACATCGACGCCGGTGCCTTTGCCATCGCCTTCGGGGATTTCCGCTCCGGCTACACCATCGCCGAACGGCCGGACCTGCGGGTCCTGCGTGATCCCTTCTCGGCGAAGCCGCATGTGCTGTTCTACGCGACCAAGCGCGTCGGCGGCGGTGTCAGCGACTTCAAGGCGATCAAGCTGCTGAAATTCGCGGTGAGCTGACGTAACGGCAATCCTGCCCCCTTGCTCGCCACGGCCGGGATCGACCCGGCTGCGGCGGCATGCGCGACGCCGGGCCGCCTGGCCCCGCGCCGCCAAGCTCCGTCCGCGCATGAGCGGAGGAGCGGCGGCGCGTCGCGCATGCCATTTCAGGACATGCACGGAGACAGCAAGATGCTAACGGAAATCGAGCGTTTCCCGGACGCCGCATTGCCGCTCGATGCCTGCAAGGTGCATCTTCGCCTCGGCTCGGGGTTCGTCGATGACGGCGGACAGGACGGCCTGATCCTGCGCTACCTTCGCGCTGCCATCCTCGCAGTTGAGGCACGCATCGGCAAGGCGCTGCTGTCGCGGAGCTATCGCCTGCGGCTGCCGGACTGGGCCGATGGCCATGAACAGGTGCTGCCGATCGCCCCTGTCCGGCACGTGACCGCGGTCCGCCTGATCGGGCGCGACGATGCCGTCGAGGAGGTCGATCCCGGCCGCTATGCGCTGTCGCAGGACCAGCACCGTCCGAGACTTGTTCCGAAGGGCTGGCTCCTGCCCTCGCCGCCCACCGGCGGCGCTGTGGAGGTAACCTTCGAGGCTGGCTTCGGGTCCGACTGGCAGGAAGTGCCGGCCGATCTGGCGCAGGCGGTAATGTTGCTGACCGCCCAGTACCACGAGGGACGCCTCGGAACGGCGCAGGGGGCGGCGATGCCGTTCGGGGTCATGGCCCTGATCGAGCGCTGGCGCATCCTGCGCGTATCGGCCTCGGTGGCACGATGAGAGTGCCGGTGCTGAACCGGCGCATGGTCCTCGAATCGCACTTCCGCGACCAGGAAGACGCCGGTGGCTATGTCGATCACTGGCAGGCTCTGGGCACGCTCTGGGCCGAGGTGCGGGCCGGTGCCGGGCGCGAGCGCGACGGTCCGGGTGTGCCGATGGGCCGCGTCGCCTACCGGATCATCGTGCCCGCGGCGCTGCCCGGCGCGTTGAGCCGGCCGCGGCCGGATCAGCGCCTGCGCGAAGGAACGCGGATCTTCCGTATTCTGGCAGTGGCGGAGCATGATGTCCGCGGCGCCTATCTTTGCTGCCATTGCGAAGAGGAGGAGCCCGCATGACCTACTCAGTTGCCGCCGCGCTGCAGGAAGCCGTCTATGCGCGGTTGACCGCGGACGATGCCCTGCGTCAGATGATCGGTTCGGCAATCTACGACGCCGTCCCGCCTGGAACCCCGCCGGGCACCTTCGTGGTGCTGGGCCCCGAGGAGGTGGTTGACCGGTCGGATTCCAGCACCGCGGCGGCGGAGCATAGGCTGCGGATCAGCGTGATCAGCGCGGCGTCCGGTTTTCACCTGTCCAAACAGGTTGCGGTCGCGGTTTCCGACGCCCTGATCGGATCGCCGGTGCCCGACCTGCGGCGGGGCCGCGTGGTCGGCTTGTGGTTCCAGCGGGCCGGGGCAACCCGGATGCGTCAGGGCGGTGCCCGGCGCATCGATCTCTTCTTTCGCGTCCTCGTCGAGGACTGAGTGACCACCAGGCGTCCCGGTGCGTCCGCGATCTTGCGGCCACGGGCTTGCAGCGCCGATGAAGCATGGAGTGCGGCCCATGGGAGCCCAGAACGGCAAGGATCTTCTGATCAGGATGGACTTGAGCGGTGCGGGGGACTTCGCCACCGTCGCCGGTTTGCGTGCGACACGGCTGAGCTTCAACGCCGAAACCGTCGACATCACGAGCCTCGAGAGCGAAGGCGGCTGGCGAGAGTTGCTGGCCGGGGCTGGTGTGCGCAACGCATCGATCTCCGGGTCGGGCGTCTTTCGCGACGCCGTATCGGACGCGCGGGTCCGCGAGGCCTTCTTTCACGCCGAGATCCCGCGCTTTCAGGTGGTCATCCCCGACTTCGGTGTGGTGGAGGGGCCCTTCCAGATCACCTCGGTCGACTATGCCGGCAGCCATGACGGCGAGGCCACCTACTCGATGAGCCTGGCCTCGGCAGGCGCGCTCGGGTTCACGGTGATCTGATGGCCAATCCGCATGCCGGGGAGGTGGCGCTGTGGCTCGACGGCCAGCGCCATGTACTGAAGCTGACGTTGGGCGCCCTCGCCGAACTGGAGGCGGCATTGGAGGCCGACAGCCTTGTCGCGCTGGTGGAGCGTTTCGAGACGGGGCGCTATTCGGTGCGCGACGTGCTCGCGCTCGTTGTGGCCGGTCTGCGCGGTGGTGGGTGGCAGGGCAGTGCCGAGGAACTTCGCACGGCCGAGATCAGGGGTGGTGCCGTCGAGGCCGCGCGGGTCGCCGCGCAGTTGCTGGCGCGGGCATTTGCCGGACCCGGCGTGAAATGAGCGGCGACGGGAAGTTTGACTGGGCAGCCCTCATGCATGCCGGCTTCCGTCAGATGGGACTGACGCCGGCGCAGTTCTGGGCGCTTACTCCGGCCGAGTTGCTGATGCTGCTGGGAAGAGGAACGGCGGCGGCCCCCATGGGCCGGAGGCAACTGGAAGCGTTGGCCGCACGGTTCCCGGACAAGAAATCGGAGACGGCGCATGACTGAGTACGAGGATCTCGATGCGCGCGTGGCGTCGCTGGAGGCCAGCCTTGGGGGCGCACGCGACGCAACCGCTGCGTTCGACTCCGAATTGCAGCGGATGGGCCGAACGATGGCGTTCACCGGGCGCGAGGTCGATACGATGAGCCGCAGCATCGGCGGCGGCCTGCGGCGTGCCTTCGACGGTGCGGTCTTCGATGGGCTGAAACTGTCCGAGGCGCTCCGGCAGGTATCCCGTTCGATGCTGGATGCAGTTTATTCAGCGTCGGTCCGGCCCGTACAGGGGGCATTCGGCGGCGCGATCGCGCAGGGGCTGCAGGCGGCGATGTCGGCGGTTCTGCCATTCGCCAACGGGGGCTCGTTCTCCCAGGGACGGGTGGTTCCGTTTGCCGATGGCGGCATCGTTTCGGCGCCGGTCAGCTTTCCGATGCGCGGCGGGCGCACCGGCCTGATGGGGGAAGCGGGCCCCGAGGCGATCCTGCCGCTGGCGCGCGGCGCCGATGGACGTCTGGGAGTGCAGGCCCGGGGCGGCGGATCGCCGGTCAATGTGGTGATCAACGTGACCACCCCGGACGTCGAGGGTTTTCGCAGGACCGAGGGGCAGATCGCGTCCGAGATCAGCCGCATCGTCGCTCGTGGCCACAGAAACCAGTGAGGTGCCATGACGTTTCACGAAGTGAGATTTCCGACCAGCCTGAGCTTCGGGGCGCTGGGCGGACCCGAGAGGCGCACCGAGATAGTGACGCTGGCCAACGGTTTCGAGGAGCGAAACACGCCTTGGTTGGATGCGCGCCGACGCTACGATGCCGGGCTTGGCTTGCGCAGCCCGGACGACCTCGAGGCGTTGATCGCCTTTTTCGAGGCCCGCTCCGGACAACTCCACGGGTTTCGCTGGAAGGACTGGAGCGACTACCGTTCGGCCTTGCCGGCGCGGGAAGTCTCGGCGCTGGATCAGCTTCTCGGGACAGGGGATGATACGCGCACGGAGTTCCGGTTGCGGAAGGCGTATGTCTCGGGACCGCACGTTTATCATCGTCCGATCAGCAAGCCCGTTGCCGGGACCGTGATCGTCGCCGTCGACGGCGCGCTGCTCGGGGAAGGGTGGGAGGTGGATATATCCACCGGTGTCCTGAGCTTCGATGTGCCGCCGCCGGCGGGAGTCGATGTCTCGGCCGGCTTCGAGTTCGACGTTCCGGTGCGCTTCGACAGCGATCGACTGCAGATCTCGATGGCAAGCTTCCGGGCCGGTGAGCTCCCCCGGGTTCCGGTGGTGGAGGTCAGGACGTGAGTCTCGCGGATCACCTCGCAACGGGCGTGACGACCATCGCGCGGGCCTGGGCCGTGCAGCGCCGCGACGGGCTTGTCCTCGGCTTTACCGATCACGACCGCGATCTGGATTTCGAGGGCATACTTTTCCGCGCCCGGTCCGGGATGTCTGCGCGCAATCTGCAGCAGGGTACGGGCCTCGCCGTGGACAACTCCGAGGCGGTCGGCGCGCTGAGCGACGAGGCTCTGTCCGAAACCGACATCATGGCGGGGCGGTATGATGGCGCCGAGATCCGGATCTGGTGGGTGAACTGGGCGCAACCATCTCAGCGCGAGCTGAGATTTCGCGGCTCTCTGGGCGAACTCACACGGAATGGTGGCGCCTTCAGGGCCGAGTTGCGCGGTCTGACGGAGCCGTTGAGCCGACCCCAGGGCCGGATCTATCAGGCGGGGTGCTCGGCTGTGCTCGGGGATGGGAGCTGCCGATTCGATCTCTCGACGCCCGGCTACACGGTGGAGACGTCGATCACGGAGGTCATGGGCGGGGACTGCCTCGTCTTCGCCGGTCTGCCGGGGTTTGCGGCGAGATGGTTCGAAAAGGGCCGCCTGGTGCTGCTGGATGGGAAGGCCGAAGGCCTCGAAGGGCTGATCAAGGCGGATCGGACTGTCCAGGGTGGACGGGAAATCCTGTTGTGGCAGCGGCTCGGCGTTGTTCCACGAGTGGGCGATGCGGTCCGTCTTGTCGCAGGATGCGACAGACGGCCGGAAACCTGCCGGACGAAATTCAACAACTATCCCAACTTTCGGGGCTTTCCGCACATCCCGGGCGAAGACTGGATGATGGCGGTTCCGCGCGAGGGCGATCTGAACGATGGCACGAGCCTGCGGCGGTGATCGGGTTTGACGAGGCAGAGATCGTCGCCTGTGCGCGCAGCTGGATCGGAACCCCGTTCTGCCATGGCGCAGCGCTTCGCGGCGCAGGCGCGGATTGTCTCGGCGTCATCCGCGGGGTCTGGCGCGAGGCCTGCGGAGCGGAGCCTGTGCCGGTGCCGCCCTATGGACAGGACTGGGCGGAAAGCGGGCAGGCGTCGCTGTTGCTGACCGCACTTTCGCGGCATCTCATCGCGGTCGATCCGAGGGCCGAGGCTGCCGGGCAGGTCCTGCTGTTCCAGCTGCGCGCGGGCGGTCCCGCAAAGCATCTGGGGATTCAGGCTTCCTGCGGTGCGGGGGCGACCTTTGTCCACGCGTACAGCGGTCACGGCGTGGTGGAAAGCGCGCTGACATCGCCTTGGCGACGGCGGCTGACGGCCCGCTTCCGGTTTCCAATTGCAATGCGTCCTGCGCAAGAGAGGTTTTGATGGCCACGATCGTTCTTGCCGCCGTCGGCGGCGCCGCGGGGGCCGGCTTTGGCGGGGCAGTCCTGGGGCTTTCGGGCGCCGTGGTGGGCCAGGCCGTCGGCGCAACCGTCGGCCGGCTGATCGACCAGAGGCTGCTCGGAACAGGCTCCCGGGCCGTGGAGACGGGCCGGGTGGATCGGTTCCGGCTGACCGGCGCCAGTGAAGGTGCGCCGGTCCAGCGTGTCTGGGGGCGCGTGCGGGTCGGCGGTCAGGTGATCTGGGCGACCCGCTTCGTCGAAACCTCCAGCCGGCGCCGCATCGGCAGCCGCAAGACCGGCACGACAGTCACCGAATACGGGTATTCCATAAGCCTTGCGATCGCCCTGTGCGAGGGCGAGATCGTCGGTGTCGGGCGGGTCTGGGCCGACGGCGCGGAACTGCGCAAGGACAGCATCGTCATGCGCGTCTATCCCGGCGACGAGACGCAAATGCCGGATCCGAGGATCGAAGCGGTGGAAGGTGCCGGTCAGGCTCCGGCCTATCGCGGCATCGCCTATGTGGTGATCGAGGATCTCGACCTGGCGCCGTTCGGCAACCGGGTGCCTCAGTTTACGTTCGAGGTGTTGCGCTCGGCCGAAGGTGCGGAGGTGCCCGATCTGATGGGCGGGGTTCGGGCGGTGGCTCTGATGCCGGGGACTGGGGAGTTCGCCCTTTCGACCGAGGTCGTCGCTGCCGGCGCAGTGGGCGGGCCGGCCACCCTGCCTGCGCTTCCGGGTGCCCTGATGCCGGCGCTTTCTGCCGCGCTGGGGTCCGGGCGCCCCGCGAACGTCAACACCGGCGCGGGTGCAACCGATCTTGCCGTCTCGCTTGACCAGCTTCAGACCGAACTCCCGGAATGCCGGTCGGTCCTGCTTGTCGTCTCCTGGTTCGGGGACGATCTGCGCTGCGGGGAGTGCGCCGTCAGGCCCAAGGTCGAGAACGCGACGGATGCTCCCTGGCGGAACTGGAAGGTCTGCGGTCTGGCGCGCGCCGAGGCGCAGGAGGTGCCCCGGCTTGACGGACGTGCGGTTTATGGCGGGACCCCATCCGACAAATCCGTCCTCGAGGCGATTGCTGCCTTGCGGGATGCCGGCCAGGACGTGGTTTTCTATCCCTTTCTGCTCATGGAGCAACTCGCGGGAAACAGCCTGCCGAACCCATGGACGGGCGGGATCGGGCAACCCGTGCTTCCGTGGCGCGGGCGCATAACCGCCTCGGTGGCGCCGGGTCAGCCGGGCACCCCGGATCGCAGCCATCAGGCGGAAATCGAGGTCGATGCCTTCTTCGGAGAGGCGCAGCCACATCACTTTTCCATTTCGGGGGGCGAGATCGCCTATTCCGGGCCGTCCGATGATTGGGGTTATCGCCGCTTCATCCTTCATTACGCGTGGCTGGCGAAACTCTCCGGGGGCGTCGATGCCTTTTGCGTCGGGTCGGAACTTCGCGGGCTGACGCAACTGAGGGGGCCGGAAGACGTGTTTCCCGCAGTGCAGGCGCTGCGCCAGCTCGCGGCGGACGTGCGCGCTGTTCTGGGAGCAGGGGTGCGCATCAGTTACGCGGCCGACTGGTCGGAGTACTTTGGATATCTTGCTCCCGACGGCAACCGATATTTTCACCTCGACCCGTTCTGGGCGGATGACAACGTCGATTTCATCGGCATCGACAACTACATGCCGCTGTCGGATTGGCGTCATGGCGAGGAACACGCCGACGCCGGTTGGGGCGCGATCCACTCGCTCGACTACCTGCGGTCGAATATTGCCGGAGGCGAGGGGTTCGATTGGTACTACGCTTCTGAGGAAGATGCGGAGATCCAGCAGCGCACGCCGATCACTGATGGCAGCCATGGGGAGCCCTGGATCTGGCGTTACAAGGATCTGCGTGGTTGGTGGGAAAACCCGCATCATGAACGCATCGACGGCGCACGTTCCGACGAGCCCACCGCCTGGGTGCCGCGCTCCAAGCCGTTCTGGTTCACCGAACTCGGTTGTCCGGCGGTCGATATGGGCAGCAATGAGCCGAATGCCTTCGTTGACCCCAAATCGGCGGAATCGCGATTGCCGAAGCACTCGCGTGGCTGGCGCGACGATACGATCCAGCAGCAGTATCATCGCGCGATGGTCGCCCATTGGGACGATCCCGCAAGCAATCCGGTATCGCCCATCTACGGCGCCCCGATGGTGGATCCGGACCGGCTGCATGTGTGGGCATGGGATGCGCGCCCCTTTCCCGCCTTTCCGGCCGAAGCCGCAGTCTGGAGCGACGGCGAGAACTGGGCGCGGGGGCACTGGATCACCGGGCGCACCGCTGCGCAGCCGCTGGCAAGCGTGGTGGCGGAAATCTGCCGCCGGGCCGGTGTTGCCGATGCGGATGTGTCGGGCCTTTACGGCGTGGTGCGGGGACTGAACGTTGCCTCGACCGAGTTGCCGCGCTCCATTCTGCAGACGCTGATGCTGGCCCATGGCTTCGATGCCTTCGAGCGAGACGGGCATCTGGTGTTCAGGATGCGCAACGCGCGGGTGATGCAGCGGCTCGCAGCGGATCGGCTGGTCGCCAGGGAGGGGGGCGCGGTAGAGTTCAAGCGCGCGTCGGAGCCGGAGGTGGCCGGGCGCGTTCGTCTCGTTCATGTCGAAGCCGAGGCGGACTTCGAGGTCAGGGCTGTCGAGGCATCGCTCGCCGACGATCCGACCGTGACGGTGGCGCAAACAGATCTGCCTATGGTGCTTACCGACGCGGAGGCGCAGGGGTTGGCGGAGCGTTGGCTGGCAGAGGCCCGGATCGCCAAGGATACGGCGCGTTTCTCGCTTGCGCCCTCGTCACGGCTGGGCGCCGGTGATGTCGTGGAACTTGAGTTGCCCGGAGAAACGCTCCGATGGCGCATTGATCGCGCGGAGGCAGCCGGGGCTCTTGAAGTGGAAGCCGTACGTGTCGAACCCGGAGTTAATTTTCCGGCCGAACAGCCGGGCCAGGGGCCGCGCGCGCGATCCTTCGCCTACCCCGCTCCGGTTCTGCCGCTTTTCCTCGATCTGCCGCTGCTGACGGGCGCGGAGGTGCCACATGCGCCGCATCTGGCCGTTTCCGGAGGGGCATGGCAGGGAGCTGCCGCCGTTTTCGATGCGCATCCCGGCGAGGGCTTTCGGCTTAACCGCCTGTTCGAGCGGCGGGCGGCGGTCGGCTTCACCGAAACGCCGCTGCGGCGTGCGGCGCCCGGGCGCTGGGATCGGGGCGAGCCACTCCGAATCCGGATGTTGGGCGCGGCCCTGCAGGCCGCCGGAGAGGCCGCGGTATTCGCCGGCGCCAATGCGATGGCCATCGGGGACGGCAGTCCGGAACGCTGGGAAATCCTGCAGTTCGCGAGCGCGGAATTGATAGGCGCGAACCTGTGGGAGGTCACGCAACGCCTTCGTGGGCAACTCGGTTCGGATGCCTTGATGCCGGACGTCTGGCCTGCTGGCAGCATGGTCGTCCTTCTCGACGAAACGGTCGGGCAGATCGACTGCCTGCTGTCTGCGCGGGGCCTGCCGCGACGGTATCGCATCGGGCCGGCCGACCGTCCGCATGACGACCCGACCTACATCGAGATCGAGGCTGCGTTCGCGGGAGCCGGACTGCGGCCCTACGCCCCGGTGCACGTTCGCGCCCACAGGCGGGTGGAGGGCGTTCTCGAGGTCGGGTGGATCAGGCGCACGCGCATCGATGGAGACAGCTGGGCAGGTGTCGAAGTGCCCTTGGGGGAGGAGGAAGAGCGTTACCTCGTCCGCGTGGTGCGACACGGGGACGTGCTGCGGCAGGTCGAGGTCGGTGCGCCCTCGTGGAGTTACACGGCAGCCGCGCAGGCCGAGGATGGCGCGGTTCCTCCCTACGCCATTGGCATTGCCCAACTGTCTCGTTCCTTCGGCCCGGGGCCCTTCACGGAGATCGCAATCGATGACTAGCACCGTAAAGCTGTCCCTGCCGCTGCTGCAGCCTTCGCAGGCACAAAAGCACGTCACCGTCAACGAGGCGCTGTCGAGGCTCGACGGGTTGACGGCGCTGATCCTGGTTTCACGCAGTCAGGCAACGCCGCCGGCGGTGGCTACCGAAGGAGCGGCCTATGGTTTGCCTGCCGACGCCTCGGGCGCCTGGGAGGGCAAGGGGGGGGCCGTCGCCTTGTTCCTGAACGAAGGATGGGTCTTCGTATCTCCGACGCGAGGCTGGCGGGCATGGATTGCAGACGAGAACGCGCCGGCGATCCATGACGGTGCTAACTGGCGGGCCGGCGCTCTCGCCCTCTCAGCAAGCGGTGCCGGGTGTTTCATGCATGTTCGGGAATTCGAACACGCAGTTGCGCCGGGCGCCACTTCCCTGACGTCGGTGCCGATCCCCGGCCCGGTCATGGTTCTGGCTGTGACTGCCCGGGTGATCGAGCCGCTGACCGGAACGCTGAGCGGATGGCGCCTGGGGTCTGCCGATGCAGAGGACCGCTTCGGTTCGGGGATGGGTCTGGCGGCGGGATCCTTCGCGAACGGTCTGCTCTCGACACCGATGACCTATTTCGAGCCGGAGCCGTTGCTGTTGACCGCCGAGGATGGGGAGTTCGCGGCGGGCGTCGTCCGGATTGCGGTGCACTACTTCGAACCCAGTCTGCCGGGACTTTGACATGAGGCCCGTCCTTCATGGTGATCTTGTCGCCGCCGCACGTGTCCTGCGTGGTGCTTCGGCAGGCCAGCGTGCCGCCCGCATGCGAGAACTGCTTGCGGCTGCGGAACTGGGCGAGCGCTATCGGCGCAGAATCGGCAGGCCGCACCCGCGGTTTGGCGGCGGCAGCCTGATGGCTGCTGCGGGCGCCTGGCCCATGCCGCCGGAACCCGCACTGGACGACTCCGATTATCTCGTCAGCCTGAAGTGTGTAATCGACGCGCTGTTGGCACGTCGGCCGTGATCCAATGCCAGTCGTGCCGTCATAAGCATGTCGGCAGGGCAAGACAATTTTCGGCAGACCGTGCGCGCCGGGTTTTGCTTACTCCAGCCGGTCGAGGACTTCGCCGAGGGTCTCGATCAACTGATCGATCTGCGGTTCTTCGATGATCAAGGGCGGTGACAGTGCAATGATGTCGCCTGTTGTGCGGATCAGGACGCCGCGTTCATAGGCGTCGAGAAAGGCTGCAAAGGCGCGCTTGGTGGGCGCGCCGGCCATCGGTTCGAGTTCGACTGCGCCGATCAGTCCCATGTTCCGGATGTCGATGACATGACGGCGGCCCTTCAGGCTGTGCAGGGCGTCCTGCCAGTAGTCAGCCATCGCCGCGCAGCGCTCGAACAGTGCTTCCTCGCGGTAGGTCTCGAGCGTGGCGAGACCGGCCGCGCTGGCCACGGGGTTTCCGGAGTACGTATAGCCGTGAAAGAGTTCGATTAGATGCTCCGGGCCGGTCATGAAGGCATCGTGGATCTCTGGCGTCGTCAGCACGGCCCCCATCGGGATCACACCGTTAGTAAGACCCTTTGCGCAGGTAATCATGTCGGGCATGACGCCCAGATGCTGTGAGGCAAACGGGCTCCCGAGGCGTCCGAAGCCGGTGATCACCTCGTCGAAGATCAGCAGCATTCCGTGACGCGTGCAAATGTCGCGGAGCCGTTCGAGGTATCCTTTCGGCGGCAACAACACCCCGGTGGAGCCCGCCACCGGCTCGACGATCACGGCAGCAATGGTCTCTGCCCCGTGGAGTGCGACGATCCGCTCGAGGTCCTCCGCCAGGTCGCCGCCATGTTCCGGCTGCCCCATGGACCAACGGTTTTCCGGGATATGCGTGTGTCGAAGATGGTCCACCCCGCCAAGCAGGGTTCCGAACATCTTCCGATTGCCGACGATTCCACCGACCGAAATGCCGCCGAAATTCACCCCGTGATAGCCGCGCTCGCGACCGATCAACCGCGTGCGCGCCCCGTCGCCGCGGGCGCGGTGATAGGCGATCGATATTTTCAAAGCAGTTTCGACGGCTTCTGAGCCGGAGTTCACAAAGAATGCATGCGCCATAGGCTCCGGGGCGATCGCGACCAGCCGGTTCGCAAGCTCGAAGGCGGCCGGATGACCCATCTGGAACGCCGGCGCATAATCCAGTTCTGCAGCCTGGCGCTGTATCGCCTCGACGATCCGCGGGCGAGCATGTCCAGCGTTGCAGCACCACAGACCCGCGGTGCCGTCCAGTACCTTACGACCATCGGCCGTGGTGTAGTGCATGCGCTCGGCACCCACGAACATGCGCGGTGCCTTCTTGAACTGCCGGTTGGCAGTGAAAGGCATCCAGAACGCCTGCAGGTCGTTCGGGATGGTGGTCCGGTCCAGCGCCATGGTGATCTCCATTTGCCGGGTCTTTCGCGGGACGCCTGGCGGTTCCGGTCACGGCATCGCCCGTCGTCGACGCCCATGGTGCGCACGCTAGCAGAGCCGCCGCTGCGGTCAAGGAAGAGGGGCCGCCGGGGCCTTTGCGGTGCGGGTCGGCGATCAGGCAGCGCTTGCCGGTCTTTTCCGCAGCTGGTTGCTCACGGGGCGGCGCCCCCTCGCGTTCACCGGATGTTAGCATTCGTTGTGCCGTAATGAATCGTCGCATGAGTCCACGTGGGGATCTTCACATGACCCTGCCCCCAGTTCATTCGGTGATGCTGCCGATCGCCGCCGGTTCCGCGCGGCCTGCGGCAACCCTGCCTGGCGCATCGATCCAGCCGCACTCCCTGCCATCCGCAAGTGCCCGCGTGGAGTGGTATGCTGCTGTTCAGCCAGTGGAGGCAGCGCTGCGGGCGTTCCGGCCAGGAGCGCAGGGAAAGGCCGATCCCGACCTGCCAACGGGCCCGCCGCCGGCATTTGCTGCGAACATGCTGGATCGTCTGCCCGACAGCCTCCTGCGGGCGCGGGACACGACGCAGGGCGCCAACGACAGCCTTGCGGTGCCGGCTTCGGACCCGCAACCACACACGCGCGATGTCCCGGAGGAGCCTCGGGACGATCGCTGGCAGACGGTTGCGCCGGAAGATGATCTGTCGCGGCCGGCGCACGGGAACGTCGACCGACGCAGCTTGACTGTCGAAACCAGCCACGGACCTGCGGGTCAGGCGGCGGATGCGCACTATCGTGATGGCGCGAATGCGTCCGGGACGGCCGTTGACCGTTGGGTTTGATTGATGCGGGCTGCGCGCCTCGTACCTTCGTTTGCTGCAACGCGTTATACCAGCGGCCCCGATCTCTGACTCACGGGGGATTCCATTCGACTCCTTGCCGTGATTCCCTGTAAACGGCGAGGAGACCGTGTGGGTCAGCGGCGTTGCCGGTCCGGGACAGGCTGGTGGCGTGGTTCTCATGCCGAGGGTCCATGTCTACCACGAGTTCCACGCCCATGCCTGCGACTGGCAGCTTGCAGTTGGTCGAGGCGGTGATCGAGCGGTTCGACGGTGCCCCGATCAGAGAGCGACGCCGGTGGTCGGATGAGTGCAAGGTGTTGATTACCGATGAGAGCTGACCCGGGTTTTCCATAGAGAAGTGACCCGGCTGGGGGTTATGGTCGTGGTCTCAGCTCTGGGTCAATGCGGGCCGGCCCTCCTTCTTGCTGCGCGCCGCCTCGGCGCTCGCGCGGAAGCGGAAGCGGTCGTTGCCGGTCTCCAGGGCGAGCCATTGAGGCGCCATTGGTTCGAGCCCAATGGCGAGCGCAGCGATGGGTAAGGCGATCGAGCAGGGCGGTGGTCATCTTGACATCGCCAAAGAGTGAGCCGGTGAAGGCGGTCGCCCATCGCGGCGCCACGGGTTCGAGACCGTTGGCGAGGCCAGCGATGACGCTGGCGGACCAGGGCCGCGTTGACCTCGTCGTCCATCGGGCGCGGACCGATGGCGCCCTTCCGGACGACCGGCGAAGTCGAAGCCGGCGGGAGCCTTGCAGGAGGGAAAGCGCGGCGCCTTCATGTGAGAGGGTGAGGCGGGCAAGCCGAACGTCCGGTGGACGGT
>SLBI01000257.1 GCA_007126375.1 Paracoccaceae bacterium | reverse complement strand
CGCATCGACGTGCTGTTCAACAACGCCGGCGTCTTTCCCCCGGCCGCCACCATCGACGAGGTTGCGCGCTCCGACTGGGACCGCGCGGTGGCGGTCAACCTCACCGGCATGTTCCTTTGCGCCCGCGCCGCCTTTCGCATCATGCGCGCGCAGGATCCGCAGGGGGGGCGGATCGTCAACAACGGATCGATCTCGGCGCATGCGCCGCGGCCGGGCTCGGTCGCCTACACCACGACGAAGCATGCGGTCACCGGGCTGACCAGATCCATCGCGCTCGACGGCCGGGCCTTCGGCATCGCCTGCGGGCAGATCGACATCGGCAATGCCCGCACGGAACTGGCCGCGAAGTTCGGACAGGGGGTGGCACAGGCCGACGGCAGCACCCGGCCCGAGCCGATGATGGGGCTCGATCCGGTGGTCGCGGCGGTGCTGACCATGGCGCGCATGCCCGCCGAGGCGAATGTGCAGTTCCTCACGGTGATGGCCACGGCCATGCCCTTCATCGGCCGCGGCTGACGCGTCGCGGCGCGCGGGCTCAACTGCGCAGATAGCGGAAGGCCGCGGAGGCGCCCCAGCCCGCGGCCACCGCCAGCGCCACGGCCAGCAGCCCGTAGGCGATCGGCTGATCCCGGGCGAGGGCGGCGAGCCAGCCCTCGAGCCCGGCCTTGCGCACCGCGATCGCCGTCTCGGTCACGTCCAGTACCTGCCCGCCGCGGCTGAGCAGGACGCGGACCAGATATTCGCCCTCGGTCAGCGCGGCCGGAAGCGCCACCGTGGTGCGGAACAGCGTCTCGCGCGTCAGCTCCACCGACTCTTCCGCAACGCGGTAGAGACCCGCGTCGGTCCTCAGCCGGATCAGCGCGTCGGTGAAGGCCGGCGCATCCGCGGCCCCGGCCAGCGTTCCGAAGGCACGGATCGCGAGGGGAATCGACACCCGATGCCGCAGATCCTCGGTGGCCGACAGCGACCCCGCGAGGCGGCCGCTGGTCGCCACCGCATAGAAGCTGGGCGCGCTGGCGACGCGGACCTGCTCGACATTCATCCAGATGCCGGCGCGGCGTGCCTTGCGCCAGACCGCGAGCCGCTGCGGCGGTCCTTCGACGGTGACGATCACCTGCAGGGGTTCGGCATCCTCCGGCACCGGGGCGCTGCGCCAGACCGCCCCGAACACCAGAAGCTCCAGCCCCTCGAAACCGGCGGTCAGCGCGACGTTGGTCTGGCTGAGACCGGCAAGCACCTGCTCGCCGGTCTCCGGCACCGGCGTGGCCGGCGGCAGCACGGGCCGCTCCTGCGCCGAGACCGCTGCTGCGACCAGGAGCAGCAGCGCCGCGATGGCAGACGCCGCCGCCCTCATGGCCGCCCCGTCACGACGATGGAGTAGAGCTCGTCGGGCGGCAGCACGAGATCGAGCCCGATACGGCCCGCCACCGCCAGCACCATCACCGCAAGCAGGATGCGCATCTGCTCGGCATTGAGCCGCACCCCCAGCCGCGTCCCGACCTGCGCCCCCACGACACCGCCGACGATCAGGACGATCGCCAGCATGATGTCCACCGCCCCGGTGGTGAAGGCATGCATCACCGTGGCGGCGGCGGCGACGAAGGTTATCTGATAGAGCGATGTGCCGACCACCACCTTGGTCGGCATGCCGAGCAGATAGATCATCGCCGGCACCATCAGGAACCCGCCGCCCACCCCCATGATCGCCGCCAGCACCCCGGTCAGCGCGCCCACCATCAGCGGCGGAATGACCGAGATGTAGAGGCCCGAAGTGCGGAACTTCATCTTCAGCGGCATCCGGTGCACCCAGAGATGCTGATGCAGCCGGCGCCGCGGCGCGTCGGGGCGGCGGGAACGGGCGATGGCGCGAAGGCTCTCCTGCAGCATCAGCAGGCCGATCAGGCCGAGCAGCAGCACATAGGAAAGCTGCACCAGCAGTTCGGTCTGGCCCAGTCGCTTCAGCAGGCCGAACACCCAGATGCCGAGGCCGGCACCGGCCAGCCCCCCCGCCAGCAGCACGTTGCCCATGACCAGATCGACGGTGCGCCGGCGAAAATGCGCCAGCACGCCAGACACCGATGAGGCCACAACCTGGTTCACCCCCGTCGCAACCGCCACCGCCGGCGGAATGCCGATGAAGAGGAGCAGCGGCGTGATCAGGAACCCGCCGCCGACCCCGAACATGCCCGACAGCAGACCGGCCACCCCGCCGATGCCGAGCAGCACGAAGACATTGGCGGTGACCTCGGCGATGGGGAGATAGATCTGCACGGGCGACGCGTACGGTCTCGGGATGGCGGATGTGCGAAGCCTAACGCAGCGCGGCCCGGGAAGCAGGGGGAAAATTGCCGGGATGGCGGGGAAATCCGACTGGCCGGCGCCCCGGGGGCAACGCCCCGGCCCCCGGGGCGATGGCGCCGGCCCGGCCCGGCCGTGTCAGCGAGCCCTCGCGGCCTCGAACAGGCCGGAGACCCAGGCCGGGACGGTGGCGGAGGCAGGGCCGTGGATATGCGCGGCGAAGGCTGCGGCCGTATCGGAAGGGTCGAGGTTGATCTCCAGCGTGTCGGCCCCCTGCGCGGTCGCTTCCGCGACGAACCCCGCGGCGGGATAGACCGCACCCGAGGTGCCGATGGCGACAAAGAGATCGGCCGTGGACAGCGCAGCCCCGATCACCGGCATGTGATAGGGAACCTCGCCGAACCAGACGACATCCGGGCGCGTGGCCGCGGCGCCGCAGCCGGGGCAGGCATCGGCGGGATCGGTTCGCGGGGGGGCCTCCCAGCGGGCGTCGCACGCGGCACAGAGGGCGCGGTTCAGTTCGCCATGCATGTGGATCACCGCCGGCGCCCCGCCGCGTTCGTGCAGGTCATCGATGTTCTGCGTGACCAGCGTCACGCGCCCCCCGGTGCGGGCGCGCGGCCAGTCCCGCTGCAGCCGTGCCAGCGCGACATGCGCCGCGTTGGGCGCCGCCGCGCGCATGTTGGCGCGGCGGGCGTTGTAGAAATCATGCACCAGCGCCGGGTTGCGGGCAAAGCCGCCGGGGGTCGCAACCTCCGCCAGATCGTATTGGGTCCAGAGCCCGCCGGTGTCGCGAAAGGTGCCGAGCCCGCTCTCCGCCGAGACGCCCGCGCCGGTCAGCACCACGATATTCTGCGGCACGGCCAAGGCAACAGGCAGGCGCTCAGCGCACGCAGTGCCGCTCGGCCGTTTCGGCGAAGGCACGATACCGCTGCCAGAAGGCGCGGTCGCGATCGTCGCGCGACATGCGGACCTGCTGCGCCCGCTCCGGATCGCGGAAGAAACGCGCGGCCTGGCGTTGGTCACGCCGGGTGAGATGGGCGTCGGCGACACGCTGGACGCAGTTGCAGAGGCTGCGGGTCGCACCGGCGCGATCCGAAGCGTTGCAGGCGGTCTCGATGGTGCGCGCCTCGGCCGAAGCGGGGGCGAGCGTCAGGGCGAGCGCGGCAAGTGCCGCAGCCGTCAGGGTGTTGCGCATGGGGTCCTCTCGATCTGCCTGTGATCTGCCTCGCTCGGTCCGGTCGGGGGGCCGGCGTCGACGCCGGTCTCCGCATGTCTCGGGGCGCCCGGCCGGACCGGACCCCCGTGGCATAAGCCGAATCGTGGTGCCGAGGCAAACCTTATCCGAGATGCCCCTTTTCGACCCGGGCGCAGGAACGGACAAGGGCCGCGGATTTCCACCCGCGGCCGGTGGCCTCGCGCCGGCTGTCCGGCGGCTTCAGTGCAGGCGGGCCTCGACCTCGCCGATGCCGGCATCGATCAGCCGACCGGCCTCCTCCTCGGACATCTGCCTGGCGATGACCTCGGCGGCGGCGGCAACCGCCACGGCCGCGGCGCGGTTGCGCACGCTGCGCAGCGCCTCGGCCTCGGCGGCGGCGATCTGCTCTTCGGCGCCGGCAATGCGGCGTTCGACCCGGGCGGCCATGTCCCGCTCCGCCTGGGCGGCGGCGTCCCGTGCCTCCTCGGTCGCGCGTTCGACGATCCGCTGCGCCTGATCCTTGACCTCGCGCAGCTTGCGTTCGTAACCGGCAAGCACCTGCTGCGCCTCCTCGCGCAGCTGGCGCGCCTCGTCGAGGTCGCTGCGGATCTGCTCCGCACGCCGGTCGAGCATCCCGCCGATGATGCCCGGCACCCTGTAGTAGACGAGGATGCCGATGAAGAGCAGGAAGGCGATCGCCACCACGATGTCGGTGTTGTAGAGCGACAGGAAGGGCTTGCCCTCCACGGCCGCCAGAGCCGGCGCAGCGGCGAGCAGGCCGATGCCGGATGCGACGCTGCGGATCATGCCGCCCCTCCCTTCAGCTGCGCGGTCACGGCGGCGTTGATGCTCCGGCCGTCCGCCTTCGCGCCCAGTGCCGAGACAACCTCGCGGGCGGTGTCGCGCGCCACCTCCTCCACCGCCGCCGCGGCGCTGTCGCGGATCTCGGCCAGCCGGCGCTCGGATTCGGCGGCGCGCGCCGCGATCTCGGCATCGGCCTTCTGCAGGGCGATGTCGAGTTGCTCCTGCATATCGACCTTGGTCTTGTCGATGATCCGCGACGCTTCGGCACGGGCATCGGTCAGTGCCTTCTGATAGGCCGCTTCGGCTTCCTCGGCCTGCTGCTTCAGCATCTCGGCCCGGGCGATGTCGTTGGTGATCGCGCCCCGCCGTTCCGCCAGCACCGCACCGATGCGCGGCAGCGCCACCCGGCTGAGCAGAAGGTAGATCGCCACCAACGCGACCACGAGCCAGAAGATCTGGTTCGGGAAGGTGGAAAAATCGAGCTGGGGCATGCCCACGCTCTCGCGGGCGGCCTCCAGTTCGTCCACTTGGCTTTCCATGCCGGTCTCCTATGCCGCCCTTGTGCGTTCGCCCGGAACGGAAGGATGTTCCGCCGTCCCGGCCTGGCGCATCAGACGGCGAACATCAGCAACAGGGCGACGAGGAACGAGAAGATGCCCAGCGCCTCGGCAAAGGCGATGCCGATGAACAGGAAGGCGGTCTGCCCGGGGGCGGCCGAGGGGTTGCGCAGCGCACCGGCGAGGTAGTTGCCGGCGACATGGCCCACGCCGATGGCGGCGCCGCCCATGCCGAGGCAGGCAAGACCCGCGCCGAGGTAGGCGCCCATTGTGACGATATCGCCTTCCATGATCGTTCTCCTGTTGATGGAAGCTGGTGATGGACGGACCGCACCCGGTCAGTGATGCGGGTGCAGGGCGTCTTTAAGATAGACGCAGGTCAGGATGGTGAAGACATAGGCCTGGATCACCGCCACGAGCAGTTCCAGCCCGTAGAGCGCCGTCACCGCAACGATCGGAATGACCGCCCCGACGCCGAGCGCGCCGGCGAACCCGGCGAACACCTTGGCCACCGCATGGCCGGCCATCATCGCGCCGGCAAGACGGATGGAATGGCTGACGGGCCGGACGAAGTAGGAGATGACCTCGATCAGCGCGAGCACCGGGCGCAGCGGCAGCGGCGCGGAAGAGATCCAGAAGAGCCTGAGAAAGCCAGCCCCGTGCAGGATGAAGCCAAGCAGGGTGACGGTGAGGAACACCGCCAGCGCCATCACCGCCGTGACCGCGATGTGCGAGGTGGTCGTGAACGCCCAGGGTATGAGGCCCAGCAGGTTGGCGAAAAGGATGAACATGAACAGTGTCATGATGTAGGGAAAGAAGCGCACGGCGTCGCGGCCCGCCACATCCTCGACCATCTTGTAGATGAAGCCGTAGCTGAGTTCCGCCATCGACTGCCCGCGGCTGGGCACGATCGCCCGCCCCCGGGTGGTGTAGATCAGCAGCCCCGCCACCGCGAACACGGTCAGCGCCATCCAGAGCGTGACGTTGGTAGGCGTGTACCAGTGCACGGCATCGTCGCCGAAAAGCGGCGTCACGATGAACTGGTCCATCGGCCTGATCACGAATCCCGGTTCGTCAGCCACCCTGCCCGTTCCCTTCCTGTCGCCCCGCCTCGTCCTGCGTCCGCTGCATCGTGCGGGCGGTTCGCAGCATCGTCTGTACCCCGGCGGCAAAGCCGAGCAGCGTGAAGATCACCAGAAGCCAGGGTCGCGTGCCGAACAGCGCGTCAAGCCCCAGTCCGATGCCGAAGCCGACCAGCAGGCCGGCCACGAGTTCCGTTACCATCCGCCAGGCGAACTGGGCCTGGGTGTGTTCCTCGGCCATCCGGCCGGGTGGTTCCTGCGCCCTGCGATGCGCGGCGAGGCGTTCCCCGAGCCGCCTGAGCCGCTCCTCCTCGCTCTCACCCGCCATGGCCGGACCAGCCCCTTCCGGACAGTCGCGCGGAACCTAGTGAGGGGGTGACAAGGAGTCAAGCGCGGAACCGCCCCGCGGGGCCATCCACAAGCACCTGAATTAAAACGGTATTCCAGGAGGCCGGCAGCCCGCCTGGCGGCGCCTTCGCTGCCCTGCGGCGACGGGGCATGTTCAACCCGGCGGTTGACCGACCGGGCGGCGGCGCCTATCGGCCGGGTATGCGCGCCCCCTCCCATGCCAGGCTCGACGCCATCTTTGCCGCCCTCGCCGATCCGACCCGGCGGGCGATCCTCGCCATGCTGCTCGAGGACGACATGGCGGTGACCGATGTCGCGGCGCCGCTGCCGATGTCGCTGGCGGCGGTCTCGAAGCATCTGGGCGTGCTGGCCGCGGCCGGGCTGATCAGCCAGGAACGGCGCGGCCGGGTCAAGTGGTGCCGGCTGGAGCCCGACAGCCTGCGCGCCGCCAGCGTCTGGATGCAGGCCTTCGGCCAGTTCGAGCCGGTGGAGCTCGACGCCTTCGAACGCTTCCTCGCCGCCGAGCTGGCCGAGGGCGCCGCGGCGGTGCCGCCCGAGGCGCAGGGGGCCTAGCGCAGGCGTCCCTCCTCCTTGAGCAGCAGCAGGAGCGCGAGGGCGGTCAGCGCCACCCCGGGCAGCACGAGCCCGGGCGGCAGCGCCCCGCCGAGCGCCAGATCCCAAAGGATCACCAGGCTCGGCAGCAGATAGGTGTAGGCCATCACCTTGGCCGAGGGCAGCCGCAGCGCCGCGAATTGCAGCAGCAGGAAGCTGACCGCGGTGGCAACCAGGCCGAGATAGGCGGCGACGATCCAGACGATGGGCGGAAGTTCCGCCCAGGGCGTGGCCGCCATCGCATGCGGCGATACGGCAAGCGTCAGCACGCCGCCCCCCGCCATCACCAGCGCGGTGGTCACCAGTGCCGGCTCGCCGCGGTTGAGCCGTGCCACCAGCGGGGTGAACAGCGCATGCGCGGCGCAGCCGATCAGGAAGATCGCCTCACCCCGCCCGATCCGCATCGCGAGCAGGGCGCCGGAATCGCCGCGGAACACCACCCACAATGCGCCGACCGCGCCCACCGCCATCGCCACCGCCATGCGCCCGGTCAGCCTCTGCCCCAGCAGGACCAGCGCGAAGCCGGCGGTCATCAGCGGCGTCAGGGTGAAGATCGCCGCGGTCGAGACCGGCGGCGCCGTCCTCAGCGCGGCGAACATCAGCACGAAATAGATCCCGAACAGCCCGCCCAGCAGAAGCCAGCGCCAGGGCGCGGCAAGATCGGCGCGGCGCAGCCCCGGCCCGGCCAGCACCAGACCGGCCATCGCCCCGGCCGCGAGGGCGAAGCGCAGCACGGTCAGCACCCGCGGGTCGATCTCGGCCGCGGCCAGCCCGCCGAGCGAGAACGACCCGGCGACCAGCGTGGCGTATCCGAGCATCGCCAGATGCCCGGCCGCGGCGGCCGAGAAGCGCGCCGCGGGCCTGTCAGCCAAGGCCCCAGCCCGCCGCTTCGGCCTTCAGATGGGCCAGCACCGCCTGCAGCTTGGGCGCGCGGTGCAGGTCCACATGGGTGACCAGCCACAGCGGCGCCGCCCATTCCGGGCGCGGCGGCAGCACCTCGGTCAGCCCGCCCAGCTGCGCCGCCCGCCACGGCGGCAGAAAGCCCAGCCCGGCGCCGGCAAGCAGCGCCACCTCGCGCGCGGCGACATCGGCCGAACGAAAGACGATTGCCGCCGCCGGCACCGTCTGTTCCAGCCACCGCAGCGCCGGAACCCTGCTCTGCGGCGCCTCGGCACCGACAAAGCGGTGACCGTCCAGCCCGGCGGCATCCGCCGGTAGTGCCGCCTCCGCGCCATAGGCCGGCGCGGCCCAGAGCGCCATCTGCAGCGCCCCCAGCGGCTGGACCACATTGTCGGGCTCTTCGGGCCGCGGCCCGGCGCGGATCGCCACATGCGCCTCGCCGTATTGCAGCCGCGCCAGCCGCGTGTCGGTTGACAGCCGCAGCCTCAGCTCCGGATGCACCGCCTGCAGCCGCACCAGCGCCGGGACCAGCAGGCCCGCAAGATCCGGGATCGTGGTCACCAAGAGATCGCCCGCCACCGCGCTGCCGCCGCCGCCCATTCGGGCCGCAAGCTGGGCAAAGCGTTCGTCGGCCGCCCGCGCGGTGCGCAGCAGATCCGCGCCGGCCTCGGTCGGGGTATAGCCGCGGGCATGGCGCTGGAACAGGCGCAGCCCCAGCCGCGCCTCCAGCGCATCGACATGGCGGATCACCGTGGCATGATGCACGCCCAGCGCCTCGGCCGCACCGCTGACCGTGCCGGCGCGGGCGACGTGATAGGCGATGCGGATCTCGTCCCATGTCTCGAAACCGGACATGCGCTGGCCCTCCGGCGATGCGGCGCGCGCCGGGCGGCACCGCAGCGCCATCAGCGCATATCGTCCCGATCGAGACAAGTGCGGGACGGAAGGACGGGACCGGGCGAAGGCGCGGCCAGCGCTCGCGGCACGGTGAGCGGCCGGCCGTGGCGGATCATGCAGACGTGGTCGTCCGTGCACGTCGCAGCCGCTTTACGGAGTTGGAACAGATGGCTATCGTTTCCCACATTCCGGTCGGGATCGCGCCATGATCCTGGGGCAATGCCCCTGCGTGCGGGTCCGCAGCGCCGGCTCGTCGCTTTCCGGGGCAACCCGCCCCAAAGGAGATGCCCGGAGTGCTCGCACCGCCTCGCACCGCAGCGCCGCTCGCCGATCTCGCCGGCGGCGCGATCCGTGGCGGCGACCCCGTCGACGACGAGCGCCGGGTGACCGGCGCCGGCCGGCCGGTATCCGGCACCTGCATGAACGCGGGCCGCGCGCCCGCACTGACCCCGGCGCGGGTGCAATGGCCGGCAGACCCATGGCGGTGAGACGCGCCCCCGTCACATGCCGCCGGCCGGCCCTCGACCCCGTTCAATTCGGCCGCAACAGGAGCCCTGCCATGCCCGTTTCCCCATCGCAAACGCCCGCAGTCGGGGCGGCTTTCGTCTGCATGCTGCTGTTTCCGGCGGCCGCCGCTGCCGGCGCCGCCGCGCTGGGTGAGCGGACCACTTCAGCCGAGACCCGCATGG
>SLBI01000055.1 GCA_007126375.1 Paracoccaceae bacterium | reverse complement strand
TGACGACCCGTGGCCGTTCCTCGTAAACGAACGCCCACTGCCGAGCAGCTACGCCTTCGAGGGTGAGGAGCGCTCGCTGGCCGCATTCCTCGACGACAGCGAGACCACCGGCCTCCTGGTCGTCCACCGGGGCGCGATCACGCATGAAGAGTATCGGCAGGGCGCCGACGAGACCTCGCCATTCACCTCCTGGTCGATGGCGAAATCTCTGCTGTCGGCGCTGATCGGCATCGCGGTGGAGGAGGGCCATATCGCCAGCATCCGCGACCCAATCGGCCAGTATCTCCAGGGGCTCGCCGGCTCGGGCTATGCGGATGTGCCCATCGAGGACGCGCTCACAATGTCCTCGGGCGTGGCGTTTGACGAGGACTACGACAATCCCCTTTCCGACATCAACATGCTGTTCATCCGCGCCATGGCGATGGGCGTGCCGGCGGAGGAGACGCTGGCAGGGCTCGAACGGGTGCGCGATCCGGGCACCTACAACGACTATGTCAGCGCCGATTCGATGGCGCTGGGGCTGGTGCTGGAGGCCGCGACGGGCACTCCCGTGGCCGACTACGCCGCCAGCCGCCTCTGGGGGCCGATGGGGGCCGAGGCCGACGCGAGTTGGAGCACGGACCGCACCGGCCGGGAATTCGCACTGTGCTGCCTGAACGCCACCCTGCGCGACTACGCCCGCTTCGGGCGGCTCTACCTCGAAGGCGGCGCGCGCGAAGGACGGCAAATCGTGCCGGCGGATTGGGTCGCGGCCTCGGTCGCGCCCACGGCCCCGCATCTCCAACCCGGCGACAACCCGGCCAGCCACTGGACCTTCGGCTACGGCTTCAAATGGTGGATCCCCGAGGACCCGCAGGGCGATTTCCTCGCCATCGGCGTCTGGGGGCAGTTCATCTACGTCGATCCGGCCCGCGAGGTGGTCATCGTCAAGACCAGCGCCGATCCACTCTTCGACGACAATGATCACGAGACCGTCGCGGCCTTCCGCGCCATCGCGCGCGCCGCCGCGGGCGAATGAGGCTGCCCGCGAGACAACACCCACCACAACGAAAGAACACCCATGCCCCCTCGGCTCGCCACCCTCCTCACATTCGTGGCCGGACCGCCGTTCGCCACCGGTTTCCCGTTCGTGGAGTTCCCCGCCACCGGCGAGATGCCGTCCATCGAGGCCGCGGTCTGGTATCCGACCAGACGCCGCCATTCACGAGAAACCGAAGAAGCCCTTCGGACAGGCCGCCGCGAAGCACACGCCCGTGGTCTTGCCCCCGTTTCACCGGACACTCGGGCGGTTGCGCTTCGAGCGGCGACGAACGACACCTTGTTCGCCATTGCTTCGAGAACAATGGTCGCGTGCGCCGCGGAGGATGCGTCCGTTCCAGCAGGTGAACTCGTACCCGTCCGATCACCGGCGCAGGTTCGAGCGCATGACGATCACCTTGCCGTCGTCAACATGCTCGGGGTGTTCGACGTGTTTCCGCCGCAGCAGCAGGGTATAGGCCTGCATGATCCGGCAATATGCTGAGCCGACGGGCATGCGGAGTTTCGGGCGGCGCATGTTGCGCCGCCTTGGTTTCTCTGGGTTCTCAGTCCGCATGATCACGGACGGGACTTGCTGGCGAGCATCGCCAGCAGCTTGTCGCGCGGGCGGAAGCGGCCGGGTTTCAGTTTCGGCATCATCATGTCCGCGATCATCTCCGGCTTCTCGGTGGGATCGGCGCGCAGACAGGTTTCGGTGCTCTGGATCGAGGCCCCGAGCCAGAGCGACACTTTCCGGACGTCGCCCGTCGCCTGCAGCGTGTGCATGGCGCAGGAATGGCGCAGCACATGCGGCGTCACCCGCTATTCTGCGATGCCCGGTCCGGTCTTCGCGGCCGTTTTGACATGCCGCGCCAGGGTGTATTCGAATCCCGACCGCGTCATCGCCCTGCTGCTGCGATTGCGGAACAGCGCCGCGTCGCCCTCCGGATCGCGCCTGCACAGCCACGCGTCGAGCGCGGTGCGGGTCTCCTTCCAGAGCGGCAGGCCGCGCATCGACACCTGCTCAACCGCCTGCCGCTTGAACGACTCCGGACAAGGTCGGGGTTTCCTGCTCGCCATCGGACACTCCTTTCCCTGGCTCGAAAGCCATGCAATGGGTGCCCAACAGTCCGGGGCAGGATCAGTGCCGGGCGGTGCCGACGGCCGCCCGAGCGATGGTCTGTCCGCGCCGCGGACCCGCCTCAGGCGTCCGAGCCGGTCTCGATCCGGCCACTCTCCACCTGGCTGCGAAAGACATCGACCGTCCGCTGGTAATGGGTGGCCAGCAGCGCGCAGGCGCGGCCTGCATCGCGCTGCAACGCGGCCTCCTGCAACGCGCCATGCTCGCGCGCGACATCCTCGTGATAGGGCGCATCGGCGCTGACCACGGCGACGCGGCGGTATCGGTCGCATTTGCTGGCCAGCCCCTGCCGCACGCGCAGCAACCAGACCGAGGGGCACCCGGACAGGAGCGCGGCGTGAAATTCCGCGTTGGCGGCTTCCCAGCGCTCGACCGCATCGACGACGCGGGCCAGCATCTGCCCGTCCCATTTCTGCAGGATGTAGCCGGCAGCGACGACCCGTCCCTCCCAGTCCTCGGCGCCGTGTTCGATCGACAATTGCAAGGCGGCAACCTCGATGGCCGTGCGGGCGACATTCAGATCCTCGAACTCGGCCACGGTCAGCGGTGCGACCTGGAACCCGCGTCCGCCGCGGGCGATGACGAGGCTTTCGGCCGTCAGGCGCTGCAGGGTCTCGCGCAGCGGCGTCGGGCCGACACCGTAGGCCCGGCTGATCCTGTCGATCCGCAGGAACTCCCCCGGCCTTCGCTTGCCCGTAATGATGTCGCCCTTGAGCGCGTCGTACACGGTCTCGACCGTCGACTGGCCAATGGACCCGCGCGCGCCCTCGACGATGACGGTCCCCTGCTCGGAATTCCTCATCCGCCTCGCTCCATCACCGCACACCGTGCATCCCCCCCGCCCCGCCGGACCCGGCAAACAGGTGCCGCCATCGGGCACGCCGGCGGCCGGAACCGCCACCTCCGACGCTCAGTAGCGCAGGGCCGGCCGGCGAGAAAGGCCACAGCCCGAACCCGACCTGCCCGAGCACCCCCTGCGCGCCGCACCGTCATGCCCCGATGGCGGCGACCGCGCGCGCCGTGAGGACTTGGGCCAGATGCGCCCGGTACTCGGCGCTGCCGTGCAGGTCTGCGATCATCGGTTCGTCCGGCGGATCCAGCGCCGCGATCGCGGCGGGCGCGAACGCCTCGGCCAGCGCCGCCTCGGCCGCGTGCCAGCGAAACACACCGTTTTCCGAGGCGCCGGTGACCGCCACGCCCACGGCAGCGTCGAACCGCGCGACGAACACGCCGGTCAGCGCGAAGCGCGAGGCGGGCTGCCAGAACTTCTCGTAATGCGCGCCAACCGGGATCGGAAAGCGGACCTGCCGGATGATCTCGCCCTCTTCCAGCGCGGTGGTGAACATGCCCTGAAAGAACTCATCGGCCGCCAGTTCGCGCGCGCTGGTGACGACGGTCGCACCGGTGGCCAGCACCGCCGCCGGATAGCAGGCCGAGGGATCGTTGTTGGCAAGGCTGCCGCCGATGGTGCCACGGTTGCGCACCATGGGATCGCCGATGTTGCCGGCCAGCGCGGCCAGCGCCGGGAACGGCGCACGCGCCTCGCGGGCGACGGTGGCATGGGTGGTCATCGCGCCGATGACCAGTTCGCCGCCCTGCTGCGCGAGACCACGCAACGCTGCAATTCCGCGCAGACTGACGAGTTTCGACGGCGCCGCCAGCCGGGCCTTCAGCGTCGGGATCAGCGTCTGCCCGCCCGCCAGCGGCTGTGCCTCCTCCTCGGCCAGCTGTGCAACCGCCTCCTCGAGGCTTGCGGGAACGACGAGATCGAATGCATGCATGTCCGGTCTCCTGCCCTCAATGGGCCGCGCCGGTGTCGGGGGCCAGCTGCCCCGACGCCGCCAGCGCCGCCCTGACGATGTTCACATAGCCGGTGCAACGGCAGATGTTGCCCTCGAGGTGGTGGCGGATCTCGGCCTCCGTGGGTTTCGGCGTCTCCTGCAGCAGCGCGGTCAGCGCCATGATCATTCCGGGCGTGCAATAGCCGCACTGCAGGCCGTGCTGTTCCCGAAACGCCTGCTGCAACGGCGACAGGGCGCCGTCGGGCCCCGCGATCCCTTCGATCGTGGTCACCGTGGCGCCGTCGATCTCGGCGACGAACATGGTGCAGGATTTCACGGCCATCCCGTCGACATGCACGGTGCAGGCACCGCACTGGCTGGTGTCGCAGCCGACATGGGTGCCGGTCAGGCCGAGCCTGTCGCGCAGCAGATCCACCAGCAGGGTGCGTCCCTCCACCTCGGCCGAAACCGCCCTGCCGTTCACCGTCAGCGATACCGTCGTCATGCGTTTCCTTCCCCTCCACGGGCCGGCCCCGGCCCTCACTCGCTTGTCCCAGGCCGTCGCCCGGCCGGGCACCGCTCAGTACCACCCCAGCGCCTGCCACCACAGATGTGCCAGCCCCAGCGTGACCGGCGTCGTGACCAGTGCCAGCACCAGCAGCACGCGGGTGGCGTCGCGCATGGCGATGCCGGTCATGGCGACCGCCAGCATCAGCGGCGGCAACTGATAGGGCAGCAGCGGCGTGGCATATCCCAGCACCTGCGCCATGCCCACGGCCTCGACCGACCAGCCGGTCTCGGCGGCGATGTCGCCGAAGAACGGCGCCGTCATCGCCGGCGCGACTGGCATGGTGGTAACCAGCGCCGTTGCCGCCGCGGCGAAGGTCATCAGCACCAGTCGCATCGCGTTCCCGGTCTCGGCCAGCGGCAGGCTGCCGACCAGAAGCCCCGACAGCGCCGCACCCGCGCCAGACTGCGTCATCACGCCGCCGATGCCCAGCACGGCGCCGAGATAGAGCAGCATCGGAAAGGCCGTCTCGCAGGGCATCTGCTTCACGGCGAGGATGCCCATGAAGGGCATGAGGCACAGCACCGCGGCGCCGAGGCCGATCCAGGCCGGCGAGACACCGTGCAGGGAATCCGCGGTCCAGAGCACCAGCGTCACCGCCAGCACCAGCATCAGCCGGCGCCCGGGCTGCGACAGGCGGCCCGCCGCGGCCTCGGCCTCGGCCGGTCCTGCCCCGGGCCGGGCGGGCTCGGCGAACATCGCCGTCAGGATCAGCACCAGCGCCACACCCTTGACCAGCCCGATGACCGGAAAATGCAGCAGCAGATAGGATCCGAAGGTCGGCGTGACGCCGTAGACCGACTCGAGCGAGCCGGCCAGCACGACATTGGGCAGGTTGGCCGGCAGAAAGGTGATCGGAACGATGTAGGTGCCGATCGCCGCCGCCAGCACCATCCCCACCCGCCCGCGACCGCCGGCGGCATGGCCGACGCGGTCGCAGAGAGCCAGGACCAGCGGCAGCAGGATTGCCACGCGCGCCAGCGTCGAAGGCAGGATCAGCGCCAGCCCGGCTGAGAAGGCGACGACAAGGCCGACACGCGCCCCGTAGCCCACCGCCACGAACCGCTGCGTCACGAACCGCGCCGCCAGCCAGTGCGACAGGCCGGTGTGCGTGGCGCTGGCGCTCAGCACCGTGCCAGCGAAGATCAACCAGAAGGCGGAACTGGTGAATCCCGAAAACACCACCGTCGGGCCAAGCCCGGTCAGGGTGACCGCGCCGAGCAGGAAGATCAGACCGGTCAGCGGCTCGGGCAGGATCGCCAGCGCCCAGAAGCCGATCGCCAGCAGCACCAGAGCCATGCTGTCGGCCATCACCGGCGGCGCACCCGACAGCCGCATGCTCACCGACAGCACCATGCAGGCCAGCAGCACCACCGCCGCGCGCACGCCCGACGGGCCCGGACGGAGGAAGGCCGCGCGTTCCGTCGTCCCGGTCATCGCGGGAGCACGGCCGCCGCATCCGGCACGCGGCGCGTTCCTGCTGCGGAGGGGGTTGCAAATGACGATGGTTGCATCGGTTGCACTCGGTTCGCATCGATCTGACGTCGGCCGACCGTGTCTGCGGTCGGCAGCAATGACTCGCCTCGCCTTGCCCGGCTACAACAGCCCCGGCAGATACGTCACCAACGCCGGGAACGCGAAGATCAGCACCAGCAACAGCGCGTCGCAGCACAGATAGGGGGCGGCCGCGATCGCGACCCGGCGCAGTGTGGTTCCCGCCGGAGCGACCCCGAGCATGACATAGAGCAGCAGGCCGAAGGGCGGCGTCGTCTGGCTCATCTCCAGGCAGACCAGCACGAACAGGCCGAACCACAGCGGGTCGATCCCCATCGTTCTCGCAAGCGGAAAGAAGATCGGCGTGGTGATCAGGATCATCGACACCGGATCCATGAACATGCCGAGAAACAGCAACACCGCGAACATGATCAGCAGCACCGTGACGGTGTTGACATCGAACGCGGCGGCGAAGCGCAGCAGGCCCGAGCTTGCCCCGGAATAGGCGAGTAGCTGGCTGAAGATGCTTGAATTGAGGATGATGAAGAAGACCATCCCCGCCACCTTCACCGTCGAGAGCAGCGATTCGCGGATTGCCTGAATCGACAGCGCCCCGAAGGCGGCCATCAGGATCAGGATCGACAGCACGCCGAAAGCGGCGGCCTCGGTCGGCGTGGCGACCCCCAGCAGGATCAGCCCCACGACCATGAAGACGACGAACCCCATGGGCACGAGATTGACCAGCACCGCGCGCCATTTCTCGGCTGCGGAGGCTGGTTCGATATCATACTGCGGAGCGTTGTCCGGGTTCCACCAGACCTGCCCGGAGATCACCGCCGCATAGAGAATGGCCAGCACGATGCCGGGCAGGATGCCAGCGATCAGGAACCGGCCGACGTCGATCTCGGCCACCGTTGCCAGAAGCACGCCCAGCGTGGAGGGCGGGATGATCATCGCCAGTCCGCCGGTACCAAGGATCGGCCCCAGCGACATCCGCCAGTGATAGCCGCGCCGCTGCATCTCGGGCACCATCATCGACCCCAGCATCGCCGTGTTCGCCATGCTCGATCCGGTCAGGGTGGAGAACATCGCCCCGCCGCCCAGAGTCAGGTAACAGAGCCGGCCCGGGATGCGGCCGAGCAGCAGATCGAGGGTGGTGAAGACGCGCTGGGCGATGCCGGAATAGAAGAACAGCGCCCCCATCAGGATGAAGAAGGGCACCGGTGCCAGCTGGAAGCGGGTGATCAGCGAGGTGGAGTTGTCCACCACCTGATAGAAGGCATAGAGATCGCCCATCAGGATGTAGGCGCACAGCAGGTTCGCCGCCATGAAGGCAATGGCCACGGGCACGCCCAGCAGCATCTGCCCGATGACGAGCGAGATCAGCAGGCCGAGGGCCAGATACCACTCCATGACCATCACAGGCCCTCGCGCGGCGCGGTCTTGGTGAACAGGCTTCGCGATGTCAGGAGGTAGCGGGCGAACTCGATCGTCATCAGCCCGAAGCAAAGCGGAAAGGCGGCGTGAAGAAGCCAGTAGGGCAAGTCGATGGAGCGTTCGTCGAAATAGCCCCGCCGGATCGCATCCTGCATGATCAGCACGCTGACGACGGCGAAGATGATGCAGACCGCCATGCCGATCAGGTAGATCAGCGACTCCAGCAGCCGGCGCGGCAGCCCCGAGAGGTTCTTCACCGCCATGTCGACCATGACGTGACCGCGGGTGTTCAGCAGGTAGGGCGCGCTGAACAGGGTGAAGTAGAGCAGAACGTATTCGACGATCGCGATCGTCGCCTGGAACGATCCATAGCCCAGGGCGCGCGACCCGACGTTCAGGATCACGAGGGCGACCGCGAAGACGATCAGCAGTGCGGCAAGTCCGGCGAGGCCGACGATAAGGCCGCCGTAGAGCCGTCCGATGAGTGCCAGCATGGTCAGACCGTCAGGTTGTCGAACTGTGACGAAACGGGCGCGCGCGACGGGGGCCGCGCACGCCCGGGCGGTTCAGACCCGCTGCGGATCAGTCGGCATCATAGATCAGCGCGCGCAGCTCCTCGGTCATCTCGTCACCGATGTTGCCGCGCACGTTGGCCCACATCGCCTCGAAGGCCGTCGACAGATAGCGATCGCCCGCCGCGCCCTCCATCCGCACGGCAGAGATGCCGGCGGCATCTCCAGCCGCCACATCGGCCGCACCCTGGGTGTCCATCTCCTCGTTCGAGCTGTGCTCGTACTGCATGGCGACGCGGGTCAACTGCTCCTTCGCCTCGTCGCTCAGGCCGTTCCACTTCCTCTCGTTGATCAGCACCACATTGGCGAGATGATAGAACGAGGGCTCCACCCTGTGGCTGACCCGGTCCTGCAACCCGATCGACACCAGACCCACCGTGGGCCAGCCGAAACCGTCGATCACGCCGCGGTCGAGACCCTGCGGCACATCGCCCGACGGGATCGCCACCGGCGAGCCGCCCAGCGCCTCGATGATCGGCCGGTAGGCGCCGGTGGAGCGCATCGACAGGCCCTCGAGGCTGATCACGCCGCTGTCGTCCGTCGCCGGCTCGGAGGTTAGATAAAGGTAGTAGCCCGCGCTGGTTTCGCTCCAGGCCAGCAGGCGCGCGCCGGCCTTCTCGCTGAAGATCCGGTCATAGCGGTCGAAGGCACCATTCTCGCGCAACGCGTCGATGCCGATGTTCTGCAGCATCATCGACTGCGCCTCGGGCACCTGACCGGTCATGAAGGCGGCAGGAATCCACAGGATGTCGAGCAGCCCGCGGTCCAGCGCCTGCACCGCGCGGTCCTGCGGGTTCACTTCGGGGCCGCCCAGAAGGTTCACCTGCACCGCGCCGTTCTCTTCGTTGATGACGTCGATGAAGTGCTTGATGAAACTCTGCGAGAGCGTGTGCTGCGTGGGAAGCGCGGTCTGCGCGCGCAGCGTCTCCTGCGCCGTGGCGGTGGTCACCGGGGCGGCGACGACCGCGGCGGCAAGGGCTATGGCGGTGATCGGTCGCGTCATCTGGAACGTTCCTCCCGTTTCTCTGGCACACTACCGCATGGCAGCTATGCTATAGGATTCATCTTATTCTCGATGATTTTGCCTTCTGTCAAGTTTCGAGCGGCCCGACGGCTTCGGCCGCGCACCGGTTCGGCCCGTCCGCTCAGCCCACCCCCAGCCGTTCCGCCAGCCAGTCGGCCATGAGCGGGCGCACCCTGTAGGCGATGTTGTCGCAGACATGGTTGCCCTCGGCGAAGACGCGCAATTCGGCCTCCGGGCCCAGGGCATCGATCATACGCTGCGATTCCCCGACCGGGCAGACGTTGTCCTGCCCGCTGTGAACGATCAGGACCGGGCAGCGCACCGCCCCCAGCACACCCTGCAGCGTGTAACGTCGCGCTTCGGCCGGCCAGTTCTCCGGGCTGGTGCCGAAAGCGTGGCCGAGCGATTCGGTGGTGCCGCGCGGCATGCGGTGCCAGACTGCGCCCATGTCGTAGAACCCGCCGATCGAGACGCAGGCGCGCAACCGCGGATCGGTCGCCCCCCGCAACGCGCAATAGGCGCCGAAACTGCGCCCCCAGATGCCGAACCGGTTCGGATCGATCCCCTCCTCAACCTGCAGCCTGTCGATCAACGCCGAGATCGGCGCCTCGTAATCGGGGCGCAGTTTCATCTCCGTCCAGGTCAGCCCCTGGCCTGGCCCGTCATAGCTGAAGGTCGCCATCCCGCGCGCCAGGAATTCGTTTTCCAGCGTGTGGAATTCCTCCTTCGTCGAATCCGCGCCGGGGTTGAGCAGGACGCAGGGCGCAGCGCCCGGAATCCCGGACGGCCGCCGCAGGTTGCCAGGGATGCGGATGCCCTCGAACGGCACCAGGATCCGCTGCGCCGGCGGGCGCAGGTGCGGCGCGGCACGCAGATATGCAGCGGCCTGACGCCGTTGCAGGCGCTGCTTGTCCGCGATGTCGGCGAAATGGACGAACTGGGCGAAGTGATAGTGCAGCGCCGCCGCCTGAAACGCCGCCCCGGCCGAGACCGAACGCCCCTCCGCCAGCGCCGCCTCGCCCATCGCTTCGCGGTCCGCGGCCAGATGCTCCCAGGCGCGCGGCCAGTCCCCGATACCGGCCATGCGCTGCAGCAGCGCCTGCATGTCGTTGTGATCGACCCCGGCGGCGAACAACCGCGGCATCCGGTCGCGCAGCGTCTCCGCAAGCATGTCATGCGCCATCGGAACCTCCTGTCCGTTGCGGCCGCCACCCCGAAGCCATGACCGACGGGATCGGTCAGCGTCGGTTGACACAAAGATCATCGATACAATACAATATTCTCGATTTTCAACAGCCAGCTGGCTGCCGCAATGCCGCAACCGGCAGCAGAGGCTGCCCGCGTCGGGCCGGCACTCCGGAGAGGGGCGTGGATGCTGGGACACGACATTCGCGAGGATCTGGCGATGGCCTGCCGCGTCCTGGCGGCGCACCGCATGATCGATCTCTGGGGGCATCTGAGCCTGCGCATCCCGCGAAGCGAGCATATCCTGATGACGCCACGCTTCGGGCGTGACTGCCTGCCACGCGGCATCACCGGGCGGCAGATGCTGGTGGTCCATCCGAACGGCAGCATCGTCGAAGGCGCCGGCGAACTGCCGCGGCAGGCGCTGGCCGATCTCGCGCTCTACCGGCGCGACGCGGAGACCGGCGCCTGCATCAGCTTCGCCCCGCGCTTCGCCATGGCCGCCGCCATCGCCGGGGCGGAGCTGCAGCCGCTCACGCACATGGAAGCCTTTGTCGCCTATGCGCTGCGCGACTGGCGCGCCGCCGAACTGGCCGATACGCCGGCGGCGGCCGAGGACCTCGCCGGACATCTGGCCGGACAGGTGGCGGTGCAGCAGCCCGGCGTCGCCTCATGGGTGCGCGGCGCGACGCTGCTGCACGCGCTGATGGCGGCCTATCACCTGGAATACCTCGCCCAGCAGAACAGCATTTCGGCCGGCATGGAAATCGACTCGCTCTGCCATGAAGAGGATTCCCGCAAGATGTGGCGCCAGTTCGCGGGCTGGGACCACTACGTCGATTTCTTCCGCTCGCTCGACCCCGGCCCCCTGCCCCACCCCGCGGCCCGCCTCGCCACCCTCGACGCGGGCGACGAACGCCAGCGCATCCTCGAAGCCTGCAGCATCGCCTGCAAGACACTGTGGGAACGCGACACGCTGGTGGCCTTCCTCGAACATGTCAGCCACCGCCTGCCGCAGGACGATCGCATGGCAATCAGCGCGGCCAAGAACTTCGCCCATGTCGAACCCGCCGACATGTGCCTGTGCGATCTGCGCGGCAACTGGATCGACGGGCCGAAACCGCCCGGCTACAAGTTCTTCCACGCCCAGCTTCTGGCCGAACGCCATGACGTTCAGGCGATCGTGCACACGCACGACCTCTATGGCCGGACCTATGCGCAGTCGCGCCACGCGCTGCAGCCGATCTGGCGCGTCGGTCTCGATGTGGCGCTGCAGCCGATGCCGGTCTATCCGCGGCTGGACCTGATCGTCGATGCCGATGTGCGGCGCGACGTGATCGATCTGCTGGGCAACGGCCCGATCGTGCACGAGGCCTGCCACGGCACCGATTTCGTCGCGACCACGCTGGAGCAGGCGACCGTCGACGCGATCCAGCGCGAACAGTTCCTCGAGATGGATCACCTCGCCCGCCGCTTCGGCGGCGTTGCCGCCATGCCCACGGCCCGCAGCCGCATCGCCGCGCAGGAGGCGCCGTCCGGGGACTGGTGGTGGTTCCACACCGCCGAAATCGGCGCGCCCCGCCGCAGCGCGGCGGGGCTTTGACCGGCGCCGAAAAACAGGAGAAGGCGATGAGCGTCGAAGAGATGCGCCGCCAGATGCGGGAACTGACGGGCGCGACGCCAATCCCCGATGACGCGCTGGCGCGTCATGCCGCGCTGCTCGACGGGTTGATGGCGACCATCGCGGCGGCGGCCCGCGATCTCTCCCCGGAGGACGAGGCCGGCACCTTCGCCGCCCATCTGGAACGCCTTGCGGCCGAGGCGGGCGATGACCGCTGACCTGGCGCTTTCCCTGACCGATGCCGCCGCGGCGCTGGCGCGCGGCGAGGTCACCTCGGAGGCTCTGACCGCCGCCGCCTGCGACCGGCTGGAAACCGCCGGACCGGCGGTGAACGCCGTCATCGAGATCCGCCGCGATGCCGCGATGGCCACCGCGCGCGCCTGCGACCGCGACCGCGCCGCCGGCCGGCTGCGCGGACCGCTGCATGGCGTGCCGCTCGCGCACAAGGACCTGTTCTATCGGGCCGGGGTGCGCTCCACTTTCGGGTCTCCGATACGGGCGGATTTCGTGCCCGATGCCACCGCAACCGTGTTGTCGCGGCTCGATGCCGCCGGCGCGGTCGATGTCGCCACGCTGGCGCTTTCGGAATTCGCCTTCAGCCCCACCGGCTTCAACCGGCGATGGGGCCACGGCCGCAACCCCTGGAACCCGGACCATGTCTCGGGCGGATCGTCGAGCGGTCCGGCAATCGCCGCGGCAGGGCGGATGGTGTTCGGCGGGCTCGGCACCGACACCGGCGGATCGATCCGCCATCCCGCGGCGGCCTGCGGCGTCGTCGGGCTGAAACCCACCTGGGGCCGGGTCAGCCGTCACGGGGTCGGGCCGCTGTCGGTCTCGCTCGATTGCGTCGGGCCCCTGGCGCGGACTGCGCGCGACTGCGCGCATCTCCTGTCGGCGATCGCCGGCGCCGATCCGGCCGACCCCACCTGCGCCGCCCGGCCCGTGCCGGATTACGGGGCGGCGCTGACCGGGCGGCTGGATGGGCTGCGCATCGGCGTCGTGCGCGCCTGGCACGCGGCACCGACCGATCCGGCCGTCGCCCGGCTGCTCGAGGAAAGCCTCACGGTCCTGCGCGGGCGCGGGGCGGAGCTGGTCGATCGTCCGGCACCGGACCTCGAGCCCGCCAATGCGCTGGGCCAGACGGTGATGGCGGTCGAGGCCGCGGCCGTGCATCGCCCCTGGCTGACCGCCCGGCGCGACGACTATGCCGAGGTGGTGCGCAGCCGGATCGAGCCGGGGCTGTTCGTTCCCGCCGTGACCTATCTCGATGCGCTGCGCCTGCGCCGCCGCGTGCTGGACGCCTATCTCGCCACCGCCTTCGACGGGGTGGACCTGCTGCATGTTCCCGCCTTCGCCATCCCGGTGCCGACCATTGCCGAGACGACCGAGGACACGCCCGAGGCCATCGCCGCCCGGCTCGGCGCCCTCACGCGCTTCACCCGCAGCCTGAACTTCCTCGGCCTGCCGGCGATCAGCGTGCCCGCGGGGTTCACCCCGAACGGCCTGCCGGCGGCCTTTCAGCTGGTCGGGCGGCCCTTTGCCGAGGCGGTGCTGCTGCGCGCGGCGGATGCCTATCAGCGCGACACCGACTGGCACGCGCGGGCGCCGGAGGGCTGAGCGGACATGTCTGCCGTGGGGCGACTGCAGCGCGCGGCCGGCGCACGCGACAAGGCCAGCGGATGACCGCGGGGCCCGCGGATACCGGGTTGCCGTCGGTCGCGGTGTTCACCCTCGGCGGCACCATCGCGATGACGCACGCCCCCGGCGGCGGCATCCTGCCGTCGCTGTCGGCCGAGGCGCTGCTCGCCTCGGTCCCCGGCCTCGCCGACGTGGCGCGGATCGAGGCGTTATCGCTGTTGCAGATCCCCGGCGCCTCGCTGACGCTGGCGGATCTGGCGATGGTCGCCGGGCGGGTGACGGCGGCGCTGGCCGCGGGGGCCGACGGCGCGGTGATCGTGCAGGGCACCGACACGATCGAGGAAACCGCCTTCGTGCTCGACTGCCTGCTGGAGGCCGGCCGCCCGGTGGTGGTGACCGGCGCGATGCGCGGGCCCGAGGCCGCCGGCGCCGACGGACCGGCGAATCTTCTGGCCGCGGTGACGGTCGCCGCCAGCGGCGCGCGCGATACCGGCGTCGTGGCGGTGCTGGGCGATACCGTCCATGCCGCGCGCCATGTGCGCAAGGTCCATACCGGCCTGCCGGCGGCCTTCGTGTCGGATCCGTTCGGGCCGCTGGGGCATGTGATCGAGGGCCGCTTCCGGCAGGCGTTCCCCGCCCCGCCGCGCCTGCATCTGTCCCTTCCGGCCGGCGCCACGCCGCCGCCGGTGGCGCTGCTGACGGTCGGGCTGGGCGAAGACGGCCGGCTGCTGCAGCAGCTGGCGGAGGCGGGCTTTCGCGGCGCGGTGCTCGCGGCGATGGGGGCCGGCCACGTGCCGCAGTCGCTGGCCGATCCGCTGCAGGCACTGGCCCGGCAGATGCCGGTGGTGCTGTCCACCCGGGTCGCCGGCGGGCCGGTGTTCGCCCGGACCTACGGCTTTGCGGGATCGGAAAGCGATCTGCTGGGTCGCGGGCTGATCCATGGCGGCGCGCTCGGCGCGCTGAAGGCGCGGCTGCTGCTGCAACTCGCGCTGGCCGGCGGCGCGGCATCACCCGCGGCGCTGGCCGCGCTCTTCGCCCGTGCCGGCTGACACCGGAACGGTCACGCAGCGATGAACCACACCCGTCGAAACCGCGCAGAGCCGGAGCACATGCCATGAAGCGACGCAATCTGGGGCAGCTGAACGTCTCGGCCATGGGGCTGGGATGCATGGGGATGACGCCGATCTACGGCACCCCGGACGAAGGCGAGGCCATCGCCACGCTGCACCGGGCGCTCGATCTGGGGATCGACCTGATCGACAGTTCCGACGCCTATGCCTTCGGCCGGAACGAAGAGCTGATCGGCCGCGCCATCGCCGACCGTCGCGACCGCGTGGTGCTGGCCACCAAGTTCGGCAACCTGCGCAATCCCGACGGCACCACCGCGGTGAACGGCCGGCCCGAATATGTGCGGCAGGCCTGCGAGGCCAGCCTGAAGCGGCTGGGCACCGATGTGATCGACCTCTACTACGTCCACCGCATCGACCCCACCGTGCCGATCGAGGACACGGTCGGCGCCATGGCCGACCTCAAGGCCGAGGGCAAGATCCGGCATCTCGGCCTGTCCGAGGCCGCGCCCGAGACGCTGCGCCGGGCGCACGCCACCCATCCCGTCGCCGCGCTGCAGACCGAATATTCGCTCTGGACCCGCGACGTGGAGAACGAACTTCTGGGCCTGTGCGAAAGCCTCGGCATCGGTTTCGTCGCCTACTCGCCGCTGGGTCGCGGGTTCCTGACCGGCGCGATCGAGACGCCCGACGCGCTGGAGGCGAACGACCGGCGCCGCGACCATCCGCGGTTCTTTCCCGAGAACATGGCGCGCAATGCGGCGCTGGCCGCAACCCTGCGCCGGCTGGCCGCCGAGGAGGGCTGCGAGCCGGCGCAACTGGCGCTCTCCTGGGTGCTGACGCGCGGCGATCACATCGTGCCGATCCCGGGCACCAAGCGGCGCAAGTGGCTGGAGATCAACCTGAGCGCGGCCGAGTTGCAGCTGTCGCAGACGACGCTGGACGCGCTGGCATCGGCCTTCGCACCCGGCGCGGCGGCGGGAACCCGCTACCCGCAGGCGCAGATGAAGACCCTGCATCTCTGAGCGGTCCGAGGCGGCGCCCCGGCGCCGCACCTGCCCTCAGGAGCCGGCGCCGTCCCGCTGCGCCTGCCGGATCGCCTGCCACACGCGGAACGGCGTCGCCGGCATGTCCAGATGGCGCACGCCCAGCGGCGACAATGCGTGGATCACCGCATTCATGTAGGCCGGCAGCGCGCCCACCGTCCCGGCCTCGCCCGCGCCCTTGATGCCCAGCGCGTTGCTGGTGCTGGGAACGGCGTTCGAGATCACGCCGATCATCGGCAGGTCCGAGGCCCGCGGCATCGGATAGTCCATGAAGGACCCGGTCAGCAGTTGCGCGGTGCCGGAGTCGTAGACCACCTCTTCGCCCGCCGCCTGTCCGACGCCCTGCGCGACGCCGCCGTGGATCTGGCCCTTCGTCAGCATCGGATTGACCACCGTGCCGACATCGTCGACCACCAGATAGGACACGATGGCGACCCGGCCGGTGCCGGGATCGACCTCCACCTCGCAGACATGCACGCCGTTGGGAAAGTTCGCTTCGGGCGGCACCACGATCGCCTCGCTGCCCAGTCCCATGTCCCAGTCAGTGGGAAACCTGCCGCGGATGTAGGAGGCGCGCGCCACCTCCTCGATACGGACGGTGCGGTTGGTGCCCCGCGCGCGGAAGCTGCCGGCGTCGAACTCGACCGTTTCCGGCTCGGCCTCCAGCAGATGCGCGGCCAGGTCGCGGGCGCGCGCGATCACCTTGTCGGCCGCGCGGCGCAGCGCCAGCCCCCCGGCCATGACCGAGCGCGACCCGAAGGTGCCGCGGCCGTGGCGCACGAGGTCGGTGTCGCCCGAGACGACGCGCACGCTCTCGGGCCGCACGCCCAGAAACTCGACCGCCATCTGGCGAAACGCGGTCTCGTGACCCTGGCCATGGTTCTGCGTGCCCATCAGCAGCGTCACCCCGCCGCCGCTGTCGAAACGGATCTCGGCGCCTTCCTCGTTGGTGTTGCGGAACGGCCCGCCGGCGATCTCGATCGCGTTCACCACCGAGATGCCGCGCAGCATGCCGCGCGCCTCGGAGGCCTGCCGCCGCGCCTCGAAACCGGCGACGTCGCCGGCCTCCAGCGCGATATCCATGTTCCGCTCGAAGTCGCCGGTGTCGTAGACGAAGAGGAAACCGGTATCGTAAGGCATCGCATCGGCGGGGATCAGGTTGCGCCGGCGCAGCTCCACCCGGTCGATGCCCATCTCGGCGGCGGCGAGGTCGATCACCCGCTCGATCGCATAGGTCGCCTCGGGCCGGCCGGCGCCGCGATAGGGGGCGGTGGGCTGGGTGTGGGTGAAGACGCCCTGCACCTCGGCATGGATCGCGGGCGTGGTGTAGACGCCCGACAGCCCGCCGAGGTTGTTGGTGGGCGAATGCGGGGTGTTGAAGGCGAGATAGGCGCCCAGATTGGCCAGCGTCCGCACCTTCAGCCCCAGGAAGCGGCCCGACTTGTCCAGCGCCAGCGACACGGTGCTGTGGTTGTCGCGGGCGTGGAAATCCGAGAGGAACGACTCCGACCGCGTCGCGGTCCAGCGCACCGGCCGGCCCAGCCGTTTCGCCGCCCACAGCACGAGGATGTGCTCGGGAAAGGGGCTGCCCTTCATGCCGAAGGCGCCGCCGACATCGGGCGCGATGATGCGCAGGCGCGAAGGCGCGATCCCAAGCGTGTTCTCGGCGATTTCGCTGCGGATCTTGTGCGGGATCTGCACGCCGGCCGTCAGGGTATAGCGCTCCTCGACCGGGTCGTAGCTGCCCAGCGCGTTGCGCGGCTCGATCGGGTTGGCCGAGACGCGGCTGATGCGGAAGTCCAGCGTGGTGACGTGATCGGCGGCGGCGAAGGCGGCCTCGACCCGCTCCGCGTCGCCCACCGCGAACACGAAGGAGACATTGTCGTCCGCCAGACCCGGCCAGACCGCCGGCGCGCCCTCCTGCACGGCCGCGTCGGCATTGCCGACGGCGTCGATCTCCTCGTATTCCACCATCACCAGATCGGCCGCGTCGGTGGCCGCAGCACGCGTCTCGGCAACGACGACGGCCACGCCCTCGCCGGCGAAACGCACCTGTTCGACGGCCAGCGGGTGATAGGGCGGCCGCTCCATCGGGCTGCCGTCGCGCTTGTGGCGCTGCACCATCGTGTGCAGCGTGCCCACCCCGTCGGCGATCAGCTCGGCCCCGGTCAGCACTGCCAGCACGCCGGGATGCGCCGCCGCCTCGGCCGTGTCGACGGACAGGATGCGGGCCGCGGCATGGGGCGACCGGACCACCACCATCCAGGTTTCCCGCGCCGCGGCGATGTCGTCGACATAGCGGCCCCGCCCGGTGATCAGGCGCAGATCCTCCGACCGCGGCACCGAATGCCCGATGCCGGCCCGCTCCATCCCGGTCGTCGCCGCCATGTCCACATCGTTCATCGCCCGTCCCTATTCGTTCAGTGTCAGTGTCGAAGGGTGGAAAAGCTCTTCCGGTGCGACCTTCCGCACCGCCGTCCCGTCGGACTGCATGTAGGTGGTCATCGCCTCCAGTTCCGCCCGGTTGCGCTCGAAGCCATAGGGCCAGGGGTCGCCGCCGGTGATCTCCATCGCCTCGGCATGGCAATGGCTGATCCAGGGCAGCGAGACCCGCAGCACGTTGGTCATCGCCAGTTCCTCGATCCGCCGTTGCTTGGCGGTCGCGAAGGCGCGGAACAGCGCCGCCGGCAGCCAGGGATTCGCTTCGGCCACGTCATGGCGCAGCGCCAGCGCATGCATGATCGGGAAGAAGCCGGTCCGGCGGTAATAGGCGATCTCGGCCGCGCGCAGATCGGGATAGAGCCGGCGCAGCCGCGGCGCGGGTCCGCTCATCCCGGCCGGCACGCGCGGCGAGACGATGGCGTCGATCCGCCCATCCAGCAGCATGGCATTCAGCGTCGCATCGCCCGTCAGCCGGTGCACGACGATCTCCTCGGGCAGCGACAGCGCGATCCGCTCGCCCGGGCCGGGCTCGTTCAGCCCGCCGACATGCCAGGTCACGTCCGCGGCGCGCACCCCCTCGTCCAGCATCATCCCGCGCACCCACATCGCCGCAGTCTGCTGGTATTCGGGAACGCCGATCCGCGCGCCCTTCAGATCGGCCAGCGTGGTGAAGCCGCTGTCGGCGCGCACGAAGACCGCCGAATGGCGGAAGGCGCGCGACAGGAACACCGGAATGGCGATGTAGCGGCAATCGCCCCGCGCCGTGGTGACGATGTGGCTGGCCATCGACATCTCGCAGATGCCGTAGCTTGCGCTGTTCAGCGCCTCGCGAAAGATCGCCTCCGGCTCGGCGAAGTCGAGGCGCAGCCGCGCCCCCTCGACCGCCACTTCGCCGGTGGCCAGCGGCCGCGTCCGGTCGGTGGCAACGCAGGTAACGGTGAATTCCGGTGTGCTCATGTCCTGTCCGATCAGGCTGAAGCGGTCGCGCTCAGGCGACCGGGTTGGTCAGCGTGCCGATACCCGGGACGGTCACCGCCACCCGGTCGCCCGGGCGCAGATAGCGGGGCGGGTCGAAGCCGATGCCGACGCCCGCGGGCGTGCCGGTGGCGATGATGTCGCCGGGGTAGAGCGTCATCGTGGCGCTCAACGTCTCGATCAGCGCCGGAATGTCGAAGATCAGGTCGCACAGCGCCGCGCGCTGGCGTTCCTCGCCGTTCACTGTGGTCACCAGCTCCAGCGCGGTGACGTCGGGCACTTCGCCGGCCGGCACGATCCACGGCCCCAGCGGGCAGAAACTGTCGAGGCTCTTGCCGATCAGCCATTGGTTGTGCGTCTGCTGCAGCACCCGCGAGGTGACATCGTTGCACAGGGTATAGCCGAAGATCACCTCCTGCGCCGCCGCCTTCGACACCTTGTGCGCACGCCGGCCGATCACCACCGCCAGTTCCCCTTCGTAGTCCACCGTTCCGGTCGGGTCCATCCCGCTGCGGATCGGCGCGCCCTGGCCGATCAGCGACGAACCCAGCTTGGCGAAGATCACCGGATGCTCCGGTATCGCCGCCTTGCCGGTGGAATCGAAACCGCTGCCGTGAAACTCCTCGGCATGGGCGCGATAGTTCTTGCCGACACAGATCACCGGGCGCTGGTGCGAGACGACCGGCGGCCCCAGCCGGACCGAGCCCAGCGCGACGCGCGCGGCCCCGGCGGCCTGCGTCCGCGCATCGGCCAGCCCGGCGGCCCCCGCCTCGATCAGTCCCAGCAGCGCCGCGCCGGGGTCATCGCGCGTCATCACCGCGATCTCGTCGTCATCGACCAGGCCGAGACCCGCGCCCTCTGCATCGGTGAAGACCGCAATCCGCATGATTTCCTCGTGGGATGTCATTTTTATCGATGAAACATTAAAGTATCCCATGATAGCGTCAAGTCTAGACGGACCGCAGGCAGACGCGGCGCTGCCTTCGGCCCGCCGCAGCGTCGTGATCGGCCCGGCCGGATGCTCCGGTGTGGCGGGCCTTCCGGTGATCGGGGCCGGTCACGCCGGCATGTGATGTTTGCTCCGCCCGGACCCACAGCGCTGCCTGCGGGCATCCTGCGCCCTCCGGTGCGGCACCGCCGGCGCGCGCGACCACCGGCGCCGTCGCCGCAGCCCGGCGACACCCTGCATGCTGCCGGGGCGAGGGATCCGCGCTGCCGCCGATCCCCGGCGCCCTCAGCCGACGTGGAAGAGCGAGGCGAACAGCCGCGGGTCCAGGCTGTCAGCGGCAAAGGTCGGCCCCTCGGTCAGCACGCTCACCGCGTCGTGGCTGTGCAGGCTCTCCTGATGGCTGGCCACCACGCGGAAATCGCCGATGCGCGCATCGCGCCGCAGTGCCGCGCAATAGAGCCGCGCCGCATCCTCGACGAAGATCGGGTTGGCGGCGTTGAGTTCCGCGAAGGCCTGCTCGTCCTCGCGCTTGACCATCACCTGCGTCTCGGTCGGCACCGCCGTCCGGCACAGCTCCACCAGATCCTCGAACCACAGGCAGGCGCCCGGCAGAACCTCGACCGAGAGGCGCGCGACCGAACGCTGCGAATGCGGCGTCGCCAGCTGGCCGCGGGCAGACCGGGCATGCTCGGACAGTTCCAGCGAACAGGGGCAGGTCGAGGAGTAGACATAGTCGAGATGCAGGAACCGCCGGCGCGCCCCGTCGCGTTCCACAAGTTCCAGAGCGATGTCGTAATATTGCCAGCCGGACAGCCCCGAGCGCAGCGCCTGCACCTTCATCGGAAAGGAAAGGCGCATCTGGATCCGGGCATCGAAGCTCTCCAGATCGGACTTGTAGTCGTCCAGCGCGGCCTCGATCACCTCGAAGCTGAAGGTGCGCTCGGCATGCGCATAGAAGCTGCGCATGATCCGGCTCATGTTGATGCCCTTCTTCTCGGCCTCCAGGCTGACCGTCCCGGTGACCGAGGTTTCCAGCGTCACATCGCCGTTGTCACGAGTGTGGAACCGGATCGGCAGGCGGAAGTTCGAGATGCCGACATGCTGGATCGCCGCCTTCGCGCCGCGGATCAGGCTGGCGGGGCCGTTCTGCAGATCCGGCAGCCCCGCCTTGTAGGCGGCATCCGCGCGGAAATCCTCGGGATAGACCCGGCTGAAATCCGGATACCCCGGCTCCGCCGCGCAACCCGGCACCAGCGCCAGCAACCGCGCATCCAGACCGGCGATCTCGTCGTCCGAGGCCTTGCCGGCCCAGCGGCGCAGCAACGCCAGGGCGGCGGCGGCCTCCTGCTCCGAAGGTTTCCGGTCGCGGTCGGGCGTGTGGATGTTCATGATCGCTCCTGCCTGTCCTGTGACGGGGCGACGCCCCGGGCCCACGGGAGCTAGGCGCCCTGCCCGGCTTGTCCAGACACCCCCGCGCCATCCTGCGGTGCCCGGCCTTGCCTCTGCCCCGCCCGTCGCCGAGGGTAGGCCGCGAGCCACAGGAGCCGCCGCATGACCCGAGCCGACCCGACGCCCGCCCCGCGCCCCCGCCGCAGCCTGCTGTTCGCGCCGGCGAACAGGCCGGAGGTCCATGCCAAGGCGCTGGCCGCGCCGGCCGATGTGGTCTGTCTCGATCTGGAGGATGCCGTGCCCCCCGGCGCCAAGGCCGAAGCACGGGCGATGGCCCTGCCCTTTCTTGCCGCAGCCGGGGACCAAGGCCCCGAGCGTGTGTTGCGGATCAATTCGCTGCGTTCGGCCGAGGGGCTGCGTGACATGCTCGCGGCGATCGAGGCACGCCCGCCGGCGGGCGTGATCTTCCTGCCCAAGGTCGCCCATGCCGCCGAGGTGCGCCTTGCCGACGAACTCCTTTCCGAGGCCGGCCTGCCGCTCGGGCTGGCCGTGCTGGTGGAAAGCGTCGAGGGTCTGGAGAACGTCACACCGATCCTGCAGGCAAGCCCGCGGATCGTCTTCGCGATGTTCGGCGGCGTCGATCTGGCCGCCGAGCTGGGCGTCGCGGTGGCGCATGAGCCGCTGCTCTTTGCGCGCAGCCGGGTCGTGCATGCCGCCCGCCTCGCCGGGGTCGATGTGCTGGACGTGCCGGCGCTGGCCTTCCGCGACCTCGCCGCAGTCGAGGCCGAGACGGCGACTGCGCGCGCCCTCGGCTTCACCGGCAAGGCGGCGATTCATCCGTCGAACCTCGCCACCGTCAACGCCGTCTTCACCCCCTCGGCCGAGGAGGTCGCACGCGCCGAAGCGGTCATCGCCGCCTGGACGGCCAGCCCGACCGGGCTCGTCGTGCTCGACGGCAAGCTGATCGAGAAGCCGGTGATCCGGTCGATGCAGCGGGTGCTGGCGCTGCGCGACGGGCTGGCGGGCTGAGCGGCTCAGCCGCGCCGGCGCCGCTCGGCCGCGGCGAGCGCCAGCGCGACGCCGCCGAGGATACCGGCCGAAGCAAGAACGAGCCGCGCCGTCAGCGGCTCGCCCAGCAGCAGCACGCCCCCCGCCGCCGCGATCGCCGGCACGGTCAGCTGCACGAAGGCCGCGCTGGCCCGCGCCAGCCGCGGCAGCACCGCATACCACAGCGCATAGCCGAGACCCGAGGCGACCGCGCCCGACGCCACCGCCAGCCCCGCGCCAAAGGCGCTCGGCATCTCGCGCCAGAGCCCCGCGGCCAGCAGCAGAAGCCCCAGCGGCACACAGCGCAGGAAATTGCCCGCTGTATCCTTCAGCGGCGCAGCCGAGCCCCGACCGATCAGCGAATAGGCCGCCCAGCAGAGCCCCGCGCCGACCATCAGCAGCAGCCCCGGCGGATGCGGTGCCGTCACGCCCGGCGCGACGAGGGCGCCGAAGGCGGCAAGCGCCAGCCCGAAGCCCAGCCACTCCATCGCGCCCGGCCGCTCGCCGCGATGCACCGCCCAGACGATCATCCCGGCCTGCACGCTGGCAAACAGGATCAGCGCCCCGGTCCCGGTATCGAGCATGAGATAGGCCAGCGAGAAGGTCAGCGCATAGCCCAGAAGCGCTGCCGCCCCGGCGTTGCTGCCCTCGGGGCGACGCCACTGGCCGTTGCCCACCAGCACCGCCAGCACCAGCGCCCCGGACACCAGCCGCAGGCCGGTATAGCCCAGCGCCTCGGCCTCGCCCGTCCCCAGTGCCAGCCGCGCCAGCACGGAGTTGGCTGCAAAGGCCAGCATGGCCAGCGCCGTCAGCGATGCCGTTCCGCCCACCTGCCCCCCTTGCGGGGCTGCGGGCTCAGGCGCCGGACCAGGCCACCCCCGCAGCACCGGTGAGAAACCCGTCGCAGAACGCGCCGCCGGGGGCAAGAGGGCGGGCACGGGCATCCAGTTCGGCCGCGTCGATGCGCCCGTCGGCAAGGTCACGAAACAGCCGGCAGACCTCGACGAACCCCTCAGCCTGCGGCGAGAGGCGCAGCGCCGCCACCCCCGCCGCGCGCAGGCCCGGCAGCGCATGCGCGGCCGAGGCGCAGGCGGCCGAGAGCGTCTGCACCCCGTTCACCGCGAGGAACTTCTGCCCGTCCAGCGTGTCCACCGCGCGCCCGTCCGGGTCGCGGTCGCAGACGAACTGGCAGCTGTCCTTGGCCCGCTCGTGCAGCCGCGCGTGATAGCAGCGCGCCGAGATCGCCAGCGGCAGCCGGCCCCAGCCCCAGACCTCGACGGGCATCGGGCTTGCGCCCGCCAGCACCCCGAGCGGCCCCGGCGGCAGTTCGGGCGGCAGGCAGATGCGGCGCGCGCCCCGCGAGGCCAGCCATCCCAGGGTGCCCTCGTTGTAGACATTCACCAGCGGCCCGACCGAGAAGGCCGCGCCCTCGGGCAGATGCGCGAGTGCGGTCAGGTCGTTGACCTCCACCTCCAGCCCCGTCGCCGCAAGTTCGGCCGTGAGGCCGCGCTCGCGCTTCAGCGTCACCAGCGCGAGCGAGGTCATCGCCACCGCCTTGCCCGCGGCCTGCAGCCGCTCGACCGCGCCGGGGATCTCGGCCTGGTAGAAGGGCAGCCGCTTGGAGCAGACCAGCTCGCCCAGCACCACCCGCCCCACCGGCGCCTCGTCGGCCAGGCGGGCGTAGAAATCCCGCCAGCTGGCGGCGTCCCAGAAGAACTGGTTCGGCCCGACCGTCAGTTCCATCGGCCTACCTCCATGTCTTGGCATAGGCGCCGGTCGTCGCCGCCTGCCCTTCGCTCAGCCGGGCCAGCTGCCCCGCCGGCACCGGCCGGCCCGTCGCCACCGCCTCGACCGCCGCGCGGAAGCTCTTCACCACCTCCTTGACATAGGCGCGCGAGCGCTGCCGGCCCTCGATCTTCAACGCCGTCACCCCCGCCCCGGCCAGCGCCGGGATCAGCTCCGAGGCATCGAGGCTGGCCGGGTCCTCGAAGACATGACCGGTCGTGCCCGCGCTGGTGAAGCAGCCCTTGCACAGCGTCGGATAGGGCGCGGGCGCTCCCTTCGCGCTGCGCTGGATGGTGAAGCCGCCCAGCCGGGCGGCCAGCGCCGCGCCCTCCTCGGCATAGACGACGTGGGAGGGCGGCGAACAGACGCCGTTCATGTTGGGCGACAGCCCGGTCGCATAGGACGACAGCGCGCAACGCCCCTCGGCCATGACGCAGAGCCCGCCGAAGACGAAGACCTCGGACTCGGCGTCGATCTCGCGGTTGATTGCGGCGATCTCGGCCACCGACAGCACCCGCGGCAGCACCACCCGGCGCACGCCGAAGGTCTCGGCATAGAAGTTGATGACATCGGGGTTGGCGGCGGCGGCCTGCACCGAGAGATGCCGGCGCAGCCCCGGATGCGCCTCGGCCGCATGCGCCACCAGCCCCAGATCGGCGAGGATCACCGCATCGGCCCCGGCCGCCGCGGCGTCGGCGACGGCGCGGTGCCACAGCGCCTGCCGCCCGGCCTGCGGAAAGGTGTTGATCGCCACCAGCACCTTCGCGCCCTGCCGATGGGCGAAGGCGGCGCCCTCGGCCAGTTCCGCGCGGCTGAAGTTCAGCCCGGGAAAGTTGCGCGCGTTGGTCTCGTCGGCGAAGCCGCAATAGACCGCATGCGCCCCGGCCTCGACCGCGGCGCGCAGCGCGGCCGGAGTGCCGGCGGGACAGACGAGTTCCATCATGCCAGCCCCTCCTCGCCCCCGGGCAGCGCGTCGGCGCGCGTCAGCGCCACGCCGGTGATCCGCTGCGCGGCCTCGATCAGCGGCAGCAGCACCGGCCGGAACGGACCTGCCAGCACGGCGATCTCGCCCCCCAGATCAAGCTCGGCATCGTCGATCGCATTGCGCAGCGCCAGCGCCGCCGAGGTGTCGCCCGCGATCACCAGATCGCGCGAGAAGAACAGCGCATCCCCGTCATAGGCGCCATGGACGAGGCCGAGCAGCGCCGCCAGCGGCCCGGCAATGCGCGCGTCCGACTCGGGCACGCCGCGGTGCAGCTCGATGCGGGTATGCGTGGGATGGGGATAAAGCAGCAGCGTCAGCGGCAGGTCGGTCGGGTCGATGGCGAAGCGCGCCGCGGCGTGGCCGCCGAGCCGGGCGATCAGCGACGGGTGCCGCTGGATCAGCCGTCGCGCGACCAGCGTCAGCGCCGCCGCCATGGGCTGCAGCGGCAGCAGCCGCAGGGGTTGCGTCAGCAGCCGGGGAAAAACAGGTATTTCAGGGGCATGTCCAGACATCGCGGGCTCCTCGCACCGGGCTCGCGCCGGTGTACGCGGCCGGCCTCCGGAGCGACTTGACACAGGTCAAGCCGGGGCTCCGACGGGGCTGCTATCACCCGCCGGCCGCGCCCTCCGGAGGATCCCGCCATCCGCTCCCTGCCCGCCTTTGCCGATCTGCGCGCCTTCCTCGCCCATCTGGCGGCCGAAGGCGATCTGCTGCGCATCCCCGAACCGGTGGCCTGCGCCCACCAGATGACCGCAGTGGCGATGCGGGCGCTGCGGGCGGGCGGCCCGGCGCTGCGCTTCGATGCGCCGATGCTGACCGACGGCAGCCGCGCCGCCATGCCGGTGGTGGCGAACCTCTTCGGCACGCGGGCGCGGGTGGCCGCCGGGCTGGGGCTGACCGAGGCGCAGGTGCCCGAACTGGGCGCCTTCCTCGCCGCGCTGCGGGCGCCGGCGCCGGTCGAGGGACTTTCGGACGCGCTGTCGCGCTGGCCGATGCTGCGGGCGGCGCTGGCGGCCCGGCCGCGACATGTCCGCAGCGCCCCGGTGCAGGAGGTGATCTGCGAGCGCCCCGACCTGACCCGCCTGCCGGTGCAGACCTGCTGGCCCGGCGATGCCGGCCCGCTGATCACCTGGCCCGTGGTGCTGACCCGCCCCGCCGGCACCGGCCCCGACGACACCGCCCGCATGAACGCCGGCGTCTACCGCGCCCAGGTGATCGGGCCCGACCGCGTGATCCTGCGCTGGCTGGCCCAGCGCGGCGGCGCTGCCCACTACCGCAGCTGGGGCGCCGAGCCGATGCCGGTCGCCGTCGTGCTCGGCGCCGACCCCACGCTCCTCCTCGCCGCCGCCCTGCCCCTGCCCGAGACGGTGTCCGAACTCACCTTCTCCGGCGCGCTGCGCGGCGCGCGCACCGACCTCGTGCCCGCCCGCACCGTGCCGATGCTGGTGCCCGCCACCGCCGAGATGGTGCTCGAGGGCTGGGTGCATCCCGGCGAAACCGCCCCCGAGGGCCCCTTCGGCGACCACACGGGCTACTACAACGCCGCCGAGCCCTTCCCGGTGATGCGCGTGACCGCCCTGACCCACCGCCGCGATCCACTCTACCTCTCCACCTCCACCGGCCGGCCGCCCGACGAGCCCTCGGTGATCGGCGAGGTGTTCAACGACCTCGCCCTGCCGGTCATCCGCCAGCAGATCCCCGAGATCGCCGACCTCTGGCTGCCGCCCGCCGCCTGCTCCTACCGCATCGCCGTCGCCAGCATCCGCAAACGCTATCCGGGACAGGCGCGGCGGGTGATGATGGCGCTGTGGGGGATGCTGGCCCAGTTCAGCTATACCAAGATGATCGTGGTGACCGACGCCGACGTGGACGTGCGCTCCTGGGACGACATCGCCTGGGTGCTGGCCACCCGCTACGACCCGGGCCGCGACACGGTGCTCCTGCGCGACACGCCCATGGACTACCTTGACTTCGCCGCCCCGGCCGAGGGGCTGGCGGGCAAGATCGGCCTCGACGCCACCACCAAGATCGGCGCCGAGACCGCGCGCGCCTGGGGCACGGTCATGACCCAGTGCCCCGAGGCCGAGACCTTCGCCGAGGCCCTGCTGTCCCGCCACGGGCTGACGCCGACGCAGTGACCCCGGGCCGG
>SLBI01000139.1 GCA_007126375.1 Paracoccaceae bacterium | reverse complement strand
TCCTGCAGCCTCACCACCTGCAGCAGGCCGACCGGTACGTAGAGCATCTCGTCCTGCAGCGGACACGGCATGCCACCCCCTATCCCTGGGGCTTCGCACGGCTCGACATAGACCGCGACCTCGCCGAGCAGAACCTGTTCGGGTTGCGTCAGGCGGCCGGGCTCTTTCCCGACGGGCTGCCGTTCGATCTGCCTGCGAACGGTCCCTTGCCGCGTCCGGTGGCGGTGCCCGAGGGATCGGAAGGGCAGACCGTCTGGCTGACCGTGCCGATGGCGGAGCCCAACAGCCGCGAGATCGGGGCCGATGACGAAAGCGCGCGCGCCACCCGCTACGCGCTCGACCGCGAGCGCATTGCCGACAGCGCCGCGGCCATGCGTCTGGAACACGACATCGAGGTTGCCCATCCGCGCATCGCACTGGAATTGCGCAAGACGCCCAAGCCGGGATTCCAGTGCCTCCCCGTCGCCCGCGTGGTCGAGGTGCGCGACAAGACCATCCATCTCGACGAGACCTTTGCGCCGCCCGTTCTGATCACCGGCGCGCATCCGGTGGTCGCGGGCTGGATCGAGCGGGTGGTCGGCTGGGTCGAGACCAAGCTCGCCTCTCTCGCCCGCTATGCCTCTGATCCGAGTTCCGGCGGCGGGCTCAACGCCACCGACTATTTCATGCTGATCACCCTGAACCGCGAAGTGGCCCTGCTGCGTCACCTGCGCGGCTCGCGCTATGTCCACCCCGAGGCGCTGTACCAGGAGTTCCTGCGGCTCGCGGGCGAACTCTGGACCTTCGACCAGACCCGGCTCTGCCCGGAATACCCCCCCTACGATCACGACGCGCTGGAACCCAGCTTCGAGCCCGTGCTGCGCGATATCCAGCGGTTGCTCAGCCGCGACGTCAGCCGTGCGATCCGGTTGGCGCTGCGCCAGCCGGTCCCGAATTCCTATATTGCCATGGTCGAGGACCGGAACCTGTTTCGCAACGCTGCCTTCGTGATCGAGGTCGCTGCCGAAAAGCCGCTCGCCCAGATCCAGCAGCAGTTTCCGGCGCTGTGCAAGGTCGGGCCGAACACGCGGATGAGCCAGATCGTCGACAACAACCTGCCCGGGCTCGACCTCGTGCACATGCCCACCCCACCGCGACAGATCCGTGCGGTCACGAGCCATGTGTATTTCAATATCGACAAGCGATCGCCCCTGTGGCGCGAGTTCTCCACCGCCCCGGCGATCGGGCTGCATTTTGCCGGTGACTGGCCGGATCTGGAGCTGGAGATCTGGGCCATCATGGAGGATGTCGCATGACCGACGGCCCTCCCCGCAAACCGCCGCCGCAACGCACCGTGATCGGCGGAGCGCCGATGCCGGGGGCACATGGGGGTACGGCCGGAAGGGATGATCCGTTTCAGGTGCGGCCGATGCCGGGCGCCGCAGGGTCATCGCAGGACGGGCCGCAGCGCACGGTCATCGGGGGCATGCCGCCAGCCGGCGGGGCGAATATCGGCCAGCCGGCAGGCGCCACTCCTTTCGCCGGCCCGGCCGATGGCGCCACCCCCTTTGGTGCCGCTCCGCCGCCCGGGCAGGGCCGTGCCTGGATGGGGGCGCAGGCGCAATCCGACAGCTTCTTTCCCGAGATGGCGCGTCCCGAACCGGTGCGGCAGCAGGCCCCGACACGGAAGATACCGCTGGAAGAAGCGTTGCGCGCGCGGACCGACGGCTTCGGTTCGGGCGGCAATCCGCTGGTTGCCGCGGCGGCCGGATTGCTGGTGCTGTTCGGTCGGTTGCGCAGTCAGGTGGTGGACATGGAGGCGATGCCTCTGATGACCCATGTCACCCAGGAGCTGGAAAGCTACGAGCGGCGCGCCACCGAGGCGGGTGCCGATCCGCAGGATGCGATGATCGGGAAATACGCGCTGTGTGGCACCGCCGACGACATCGTCCAGAACCTGCCCGGTGCCGATCGGCATGTCTGGGTGCAGTATTCGATGGTCGCACGCTTCTTCAATCGCCGCACTTCCGGCGTTGGCTTCTTTCAGGAGGTCGAGAAGGCGCTGGCCGACCCGATCCGCAAATTCGACCTGCTGGAACTGATGCTGACCTGCCTCAACCTCGGTTTCGAGGGGCAGTATCGCACGATGGCTGGCGGCGATGTGGAGTTGCAACGGGTGCGGCGGCAGATCTTCGAGACGCTGCGCCGGGTGAAGCCGCGCGGCGACGATGACATCTCGCCGCGCTGGCAGGGGCAGGAGATCGCCGCGCGTCGCCACGGCGCGCTGCTGCCGGTCTGGGCGGTGGCCGCGCTGGCGCTGGCGGTGCTGGGCGGCAGCTATTTCGGTCTGCGGATGTTCCTTATCGAGGACGGGCGCGCAGTGGCCGAGGCGATGCGCCTTGCCCACCCGACCCAGGGCATCAAGATCGCGCATTCCCCGGTGCCCGACCGCAACTCCGTCGCCGCGGTCTTCGTCGCGCCGGTCGAACATGTCGCCCCGCCGGTGCCCGAAACCACCCAGCTGGAACGTATCCGCGACGCACTGGCGGCCGAGATCGAGGCCGGCCTGCTTTCCGTCGATCAGCGCGGCCTCTACATCGCGGTCACCGCCAACAACCTCATCCTGTTCGATTCCGGGCGCAGCGACGTGAAGGACAGCTTCGCCGAGGTCGCGGCCCGGGTCGCCGAGGTGCTGGAGGACGAACCCGGCGACATCCGCATCGTCGGCCATACTGACAGCGTGCCGCTGTCGGGCCGGGGCAGGTTCAAGAACAATCAGGAACTGTCGGTGGCGCGGGCCGAGTCGGTGGCCGGGGTAATCCGGCCGCTGATCTCCGACCCCGGGCGTGTGGTGGTCGAGGGCATGGGCGAGGACGAACCCGTTGCCGACAACGCCACGGCCGAGGGGCGGGCCGAGAATCGCCGTGTCGAATTCCTGGTGCGGCGCGAGGATGCGCGCGCCGAAGACCGGTTCTGAGAGGTCCGCGCCATGTCACGCTATCTGCGCCGGGGATCGATCATCGCCACGTTGGTGGCGCTCGCCTTCGTGATCTGGTTCGTCGGCGACATGCTGGGCTTCGGCGATTTCTGGCCGCTCGAGTCGCGCTGGGCGCGGGGTGGACTGATCGCGGCGATCCTTGGCCTCACTGCCCTGGTCTATGGAATCCTGTGGTGGCGCCGCCGGCGGGCCGAGCGCGCGCTGGAGGACAAGGTCGCGATCCAGGCGCCGGGCGATGCCGAAGTGCTGGGCGAGAAGATGTCCGAGGCGCTGGCGGTGTTGCGCAAGGCGTCCGGCTCGCGCGCCTATCTCTACGACCTGCCATGGTACGTGATCATCGGCCCGCCCGGCGCCGGCAAGACCACGGCGCTGCTCAACTCCGGCATCCGCTTTCCGCTGGCCGACAAGACCGGAGGTGCGGTCCCCGGGGCGGGCGGCACGCGCTACTGCGACTGGTGGTTTTCCGACGAGGCCGTGCTGATCGACACCGCAGGCCGCTACACCACCCAGGACAGCGACGCCGAGGCCGATCGCGAGAGCTGGATGTCGCTGCTCGGCCTGCTGAAGGAGCACCGGGCCCGCCAGCCGATAAACGGCGTGATCGTGGCGCTGAGCCTGCAGGAGGTCCTGACCGGCGGGCCCGAAGTGCTGGAGCGTGAGGCGACGGCGATCCGCGACCGGCTGGTCGAGATCCACGAGATACTGAAGATCGACGTGCCGGTCTATGTCCTGTTCACCAAGGCCGATCTGATCGCCGGCTTCACCGAGTATTTCGGCAGTTTCTCGGCGTCCCGGCGGCAGAAGGTCTGGGGCGCTACCTTCCGCACCCGCAGCCGGCGTGAGCCCACCGTCCCGCTCTTCGCGCAGGAGTTCGACGCACTGGTCGCGCGCCTTTCCGAGGAGGTGACCGACCGTCTGCAGGAGGAGCCCGACGGCATCGCCCGCATCGCCATCTTCGGGTTTCCGGCGCAGTTGGCTATGCTGAAGGATCGGATCGGCACGCTTCTGAACGAGATATTCGCCTCCACCCGCTACCGCGTGGGCGCCACGCTGCGGGGCTTCTACTTCTCCTCCGGCACGCAGGAAGGCACGCCGATCGATCAGGTGCTTGGCGCGATGGCGCGCAGCTTCGGGCCGATGGGGGCCGGCGCCGGCGCCGGCATGTCGGGCAAGGGCCGCAGCTATTTCCTGCATGACCTGTTGCGCAAGGTGATCTTTGCCGAAGCCGGCTGGGTCAGTACCGACCGCGCCGCGGTACGACGCGAGGCGGCGCTGCGCTACGGGACGCTGGGGGTGATCGGCATCGCCACGCTCGTCGTGCTCGGCATCTGGGGGGCGAGTTTCTATCAGAACCGCGGCCTCGTGCGCACCGCCGAAGCGGCCTTTTCGCAATATCGCCAGAACGCAGCCTCGGAGCTACAGCTTTCGGAGATCGTCGATGCCGACCTGATGCCAGTGCTGGTGGATCTCGAGATGCTGCGCGACATGCCGATGGGCTTCGGCGATCCGGATGCCGGACGTTCCGGGCTGGAGCGGTTCGGCTTCAGTCAGCGCGACGAGATTCATGCCGCGGCGCGTGCCAGCTATCTTGATGCGCTGGAACGCAGCTTCCGCACCCGGCTGATCCTTGCGCTGGAGCAGCAGGTCATCGCCGACATGGAGACCGCCGACACCGTCTCGCTCTATGAGTCGCTCAAGGCCTACAAGCTGATCGGCCATGCGGCGCGCGGCACGCGTGACGACGATTTCCTGCGCGAATGGTTCGCGCAGCACTGGGCCCGCGTGCAGTATCCGGGGCCGGCATTCCGCGAGACGAGGTTGCGGCTGGAGCAGCACCTCGACGACCTGTTGCGGCTTACCGAGCGGCAGACGGAATCGCGCTTCGCGCTCAACGGGACGCTGATCGATCGGGCGGAGTTCGAACTGGGGCGCATCCCGATCGAGGATCAGGCCTATCTGCTGGTCAGCGGCGGCACACCGACGATACCGGATTTCAACTTCGCGGAGCGAGCCGGCAGCGAGGCCCGTCTGGTGTTCGAGACGCTGGACGGGCGCGATCTGAACGAGCTGACGGTGCCGGCCATCTACAGCTACGCCGGCTTCCATCAGTTCTTTCTGCCGCGGCTCTCGGCGGTGGCGGAAAAGCTCGAGGCGGAATCCTGGGTGCTGGGCGACCGGGCGGAGCAGATCGATCTGCAGGGCCAGCTGGGTGCCCTTGGTCCGGCGATGCTTGCAACATACGCAAAGGACTTCGAAGACGCCTGGAACGCGGCGCTGGGCAATCTGCGGCTGCGCCCGATGTCGGCCGATGCACCGGGATATGCCGCTCTGGGCGCGGCCTCGGCCTCGGGCCGGCTTTCGCCGATCTATGCGCTGGCCGAGGCGATCACACAGGAGACCCGGCTGACCGAGGATTTCGGCGGCGAGGGCAGTTTCGGTGCCGGTCTGAACGAGGCCTCGGCCACCGGCGGGCTGGCCACGGCCGCGACCGATCAGCTGACGCGCCGCCTGCAGCAGCGTGCCACCGGCATGCAGCGCATCGGCATCGACCTCGCTCTTGGTGCGCAGGGACAGGGGCGCGGCGGGTCGCGCGGTGCGAGCGCCCCTTTGCCCGGTGCCAATATCGAGGCCCGGTTCACCCGTTGGCACAACCTGTTCGAGGGCAGTGCCGGCCAGCGTCCGGTGGACCTGTTGCTGGCGAATCTGCGGCGCATCCACCAACTTCTCAGCACCGCAGCGCTTGCCCCGGGGCAGGCGGCCGACGAACTGCCCGGGCAGATCGGCGCGCTGAAGGCCAATGCCTCGCGCCTGCCAGAAGCGATGTCGCGGATGATTCTGCAGGCCGCGCAGGAATTCGAGGGCGACGCGGCCAACACCACGCTCAACCAGCTCAATGACAGGTTGAACACCGAGGTGACGCGGGTCTGCGAGCAGATCATCAACAACGGGTATCCGTTTTCCGCCAATGCCTCGCGCGATGTTCCGATCGCGGAATTCGCCCGGCTGTTCGCTGCGGGCGGGGTGATGGAGTCCTTCTTCGAGCAGCATCTTGCAGCACACGCCGATGTCACCACCGACCCCTGGTCCTGGCGCACCGAGTCCCCGCTGGGCGACCGGCTGTCGCTGGCGACGTTGCGGCAGTTCCAGCATGCCGACAACATCCGCACCGCCTTCTTTCCGGGCGACTCGAGCATGCCGCATTTCGACATCACCGTCAGCCAGACGGCGATGCACGCCGATGTCCAGGCGGCGATGCTGGAGATCAATGGCCAGGTCATCACCACCCGGCAGGCCGGCAACGTGCCGCAGACCGTGGGATGGCCCGGCGCAGGCGGTGGCGGCTCGGCCTCGATCCAGCTCTCGCCCGAGGTGCGCGACGGTCCCTCATCGATATCGGCGCGGGTACCGGGACCCTGGGCGCTGATGCGGCTGATCAACGAGGGGCGGCCTCGGCCTTCAGGCACGACGGTTTCTGTGCGCTACAACATCGGCGGCCGTTACATCGCGTACGATATCCGCTCGCAATCCACGCTCAACCCTTTCTTCCTGCGCTCGCTGTGGGATTTCCGCTGTCCGCGGGGACTGTGAGGGGAGGCCCGACAAACCATGCATGATGCGCCGCAATCCGCAGCACCGATGAACGGCGCACCGCGCCCGGCGCTGTTCGGCAAGCTGCCGGATCGGGGCGATTTCGTTGCCCGCGGCGTGCCGAGGGCGCTGCAGCGCCCGTTTGAGGCATGGCTCGCTGCCGTCACCGAAGGCGCGCGGGCGACCCTGGGCGAGGGGCTGGCAGGGGTGTGGGCCGCCGCGCCTGTGTGGCGATTCTGGATCGGGCCCGGGCTCATGGCGGGGCATGTGGTGACGGGGGCGCTTCTGCCCTCGGCCGACAGGGTTGGGCGGCGCTATCCGCTGGCGGTGTTTCTTGCCGATGCGCCGGGCGGACCGGGCGCCTGCCTGCCGCCGGTTCTGTCCGCCCCCGATCGCGACTGGCATGCCGCCTGCGCCGATCTGTTGCGTGCCGCCCGGGACGGCGCGCTGCTCGACCAGGTCGAGGCGGCGCTGGCCGCGTTGCGCCTGCCTGCCGGGGCCGGACAGGACGGCGGGTTGCCGGTCGCGCTCAGCGCCGATCCGCGCGGCGCGCTATGGGCGCAGACGGCCGATGGGACGGCGGCGGCGCTGTGGGAGGATATCCGCGCCGCCGATCACTGCATCGCCGCTGCCGGGCGGAGCTACTGGTGGAGCGGCGGTCGGGTGCTGGCGCTGCGCGGGTTGCCGGAACCGGACGGCTTCGCCTGGATGCTGCAGCAGCCTGTTCTGCCCGAACCGGCGGTGCCGGCCGTGCTGCCGGACTCTCCGCCTGCAGTGACGTCGAACGATGAACCGGCGACCGAGGAAGGTGCTTCGCCGTTTGACGCCGGGGAGGCTGACACCCGAGCGACAGGCCCTTCCGCCGCGGCGGAGGCGCTGGCCGTCGAACGGTCGCCGGATGGGTCCGCAGACGCGCCGGTGACGCAACGCGCTGTTTCCGATGCGCCTGATCCGGCGACCGAGGCTGTCGAACAGGCTCCGCCCGAGAAGACGGCGGAAGACGGCGAGACAGAGGAAGCCGCGGCGCACGGGCGACGTGATGGCGGGGGCGACAGGGCGGAGGCAGGATGAACGCGCTGCAATTCCGGTTCGAGACCGGAGCGGCCACGCATGAGGGCTGCGTCCGCACCCTCAACGAGGACCGTTATCTGGCCCAGCCCGAGAGCGGGGTCTGGCTGGTGGCCGACGGCATGGGCGGGCACTGGGGCGGCGACTACGCCGCCATGAGCATCGTCGAGCATGTCGGCTCGGTCGGTCGGGCCGCCTCGGCGCCCGATCTGCAGGCCCGGTTCGAGGACCGGATCGCCCGCGCCAACGGCGCCATCCAGGAACAATCGGCGCGCAACGACGGTGTGACGATCGGTGCCACGGTGGCCGCATTGCTGGTGCATGAGGCGCATTTCGCATGCCTCTGGGCCGGCGACAGCCGGGTCTATCTGATGCGCGACGGCCGGCTCGCGCAGGTAAGCCGCGATCATACCGAGGTGCAGGAACTGCTCGACAGCGGAGCGATCACCGCCGAACAGGCCGAGACCTGGCCGCGGCGCAACGTCATCACCCGCGCAGTGGGTGTGCACGATCACGTGCGGCTCGATCAGGTCGTGGGCGAGTTGCGCGATCGTGATGTCTTCCTCTTGTGTTCGGACGGATTGACCGGGCATCTGGAGGATGCCGAGATTCGCGACACGTTGGCCGGTCGCGGACCGCAGGCAGCCTGCGACCGGCTTGTCGAGATGACGCTGGAGCGCGGCGCGACGGACAACGTCACGATCGTCGTGGTCCGCTGTGCCGGCAAGACGCTGGTGAACGGGGTCTGGAACGCCGCCCGCGTCGGCGGCTGAGCCGGGCTCGGCAGAAAGGCGGACCTGAGCGCCATGGCATCGCGCGATCCATTCAGCGGAGGGCAGGGCCGGGCAACCGGAACCGGCGGCGCCGCCGGCAACCGCGCCAGCAGCGTGCCGGGTGGGCCGTCGCTCGCCTCTGCGCCGATCGACGTTGCGCCGGGCACGCAGATCATCGGCACCTACGAGATCGTCCAGCACATCAACACCGGTGGCATGGGCGAGGTCTATCGCGGCATCAACATCTTCACCGAGGAGCCGGTGGCGATAAAGATCGTGCTGCCGGCGCTCGCGCATGACCGCAAGATCCTGTCGCTGTTCCAGAAGGAGGCGACGGTCCTCAATCGCCTCGCCCATGATGCGATCGTCCGCTACCACCTGTTCACGATTGATCCGGCGCTGGGCCGGCCCTGCCTGGTCATGGAATTCGTCGACGGCGTGCCGCTCTACGATCGGATGGAACAGGGCCGGATGCCCGAAGAGGAGGTGGCGCGCCTGCTGCACCGGCTCGCGTCGGGCCTCGCGGCGGCGCACCGTGCCGGCGTGGTGCACCGCGATCTCTCGCCCGACAACGTGATCCTGCCGGAGGGTCTGGTCGAGAACGCCAAGATCATCGATTTCGGCATCGCCAAATCGGCCAAGGCCGGAGGCGCCACGCTGATCGGCGACCTCTTCGCCGGCAAATACGCCTATGTCGCCCCAGAGCAGTTGGGGCTTTATGAAGGCAATGTCACCGCTCAGGCGGATGTGTTCAGCCTGGGCCTCGTGGCTGCAGGGGTGGCGCGCGGGGCCGCGATCGACATGGGCGACAACCCGGCGACGGCGGTGCAGAGCCGGATGCGCCCACCGGAACTGGATGGCATTCCCGAAGGGCTTGCCGAGATCATCGGCTGGATGGTGCAGCCGGATCCGGCGGCGCGCCCGCAGGGCATGGAGGAGGTGATCGCCCATCTCGAGGCGCATCACGCCGCGGCGTTGGGGTTGCGCACCGCGCCGCCGCGGTCCGCCGCGCCCCGCAGCG
>SLBI01000210.1 GCA_007126375.1 Paracoccaceae bacterium | reverse complement strand
CTGCGAGCAGACCATCGTCGAAAGGATGTCGCCATGGCCAAGCGATGTCACCCTGAACTGGCCCCTGTCTCCCCGGGGGACGTCCCGATGAATGTCGAAATCGGGTCCGGGCGGCGCTGCCCCGATCATCGTCGGTTGTTCAGCCCCGGCATCTGGGGGGGCGTGATCGTGAGGATGAGGTTACACCGTGTGTCTTGGAGGGCCAGGTGCACCACAAGCATGCAACATGGGCCTGCGACACAGCGGTCGATCTGTGACTGTGTAAGTGCCTGATTCTTATTACTTTTTCGAAACTGGCAGGGGCAGAGGGACTCGAACCCCCGACCCTCGGTTTTGGAGACCGATGCTCTACCGACTGAGCTATACCCCTGCAGGTGTAAGCGACCTACGGCAGCCCGGGGGCGAAATCAAGTGCCCGGATCCGGTCTCGCGGTTGCTTCCACGCGCAGACAGGCGACATCTTCGAGGCAGGCGAGACGCGCAAGATCCTCTGCATGGGCGGCAGCTGCCTCGGCCAGCAATTGAGGCGGAAAGGGCGCGAACGGCGGCGATGCGGCACCGACAGGAAACCGTGCGCGCGCCTCAGCGGCAAGGGCGCGCTGCGCGGCACGGTCCTTGCCGGAGGCAGCCGCTGCAACGGCGGCCACAGCGGGCGCCGAAAGCCCGGGGTTGGCGCGGCCGGGGGACGCTCGGACCAGCCCGGCAGCCTCTACGGGCACGGCCTGCGACAGGATCGCCGGCAGGAGCCGTGGATACTCGGCAAAACGCCACCAGATGCAACCGGCAACGCCGGACAATGCGCGCAGTCGGCCCACCAGTCCCGCCCAGCCGAGACAACGCGGATCGATGCCCGCGGCGAATTCCGCAAAGGGGAGATAATGCCCGGCCAGAAGACGCTGGGAATAGGCCGAGACCAGCCAGTCCGCCGGCGGCCGGATCGCCAGCATCAGATGCACCGGCGTTGGCCAGGCCGCCGCCGTCAGCAGCCGTTCCAGCCGCATCGCGGCCAGCGGATAGGGCAACGGGCCGAGATCGCGCCGCAATGCCGGACCGAGCAGATTCTCCTCGGAGAGCAACAGCCCCTTCGGCCCCGGCAGGGCACCTTGCCGAAAGCGACCCGCGGCATCAACATCGCCCGCCACTGCCGCCTCGAGCGGCAGCGCGCGCGGACCGCGCAAATCACGCGGCAGAAGCAGCCGCCCGCCGGCCGCCGTCACGCCGGGGCGGGCAGCGGCCAGCATCTGCTGGAAATGCGTGGTTGCCGTGCGATGCGGGCCGAGATGGACGCAGATCCGCATCCCCTCTCCTCCCGCGTCGGGCGGCGCCCCCGGCGGGGCGCCACGGAGCCTCAGAGCTTCTCGGTCAGTTCGGGCACGGCGGAAAAGAGATCGGCCACCAGCCCGTAGTCGGCCACCTGGAAGATCGGCGCCTCCTCGTCCTTGTTGATGGCGACGATCACCTTGGAGTCCTTCATGCCCGCAAGGTGCTGGATCGCACCCGAGATACCCACTGCGACATAGAGTTCGGGGGCCACCACCTTGCCGGTCTGCCCGACCTGCCAGTCGTTCGGAGCGTAGCCCGAATCGACGGCCGCGCGCGAGGCGCCCACCGCGGCGCCGAGTTTGTCGGCCAGCTTCTCGATCAGCACGAAATCGTCGGAACTGCCGAGAGCCCGACCGCCGGAGACCACGCGCTTGGCCGAGGTCAGTTCGGGGCGGTCGGAGGCGGCCACCTTGTCCTCGACCCAGGACGACAGGCCCGGATCGGCGGCGGCGGCGACCGTTTCCACCGGCGCGGGACCACCTTCGCCGGCGGCATCAAAGGTCGAGGTGCGGATCGACACCACCTTCACGGAATCGGCGGATTTCACCGTCTGGATCGCATTGCCGGCATAGATCGGGCGCTCGAAGGTGTCGGCGTCGACCACGCCCGAGACATCAGAGATCACCATCACGTCAAGCAGCGCCGCGACACGGGGCAGGATGTTCTTGGCATCCGTCGTCGCCGGAGCGACGAGATGCGAATAGCCTTCGGCAAGCTCCACCATCAGCGCTGCAGTCGGCTCGGCAAGCCGGTGACCGTAGCGCGCATCCTCCGCCAGCAGCACCTTGGCCACACCGGCGATCCCGGCCGCCTCGGCCGCGGCATCGGCGGTACGGGCGCCCGCGCAAAGCACGGTGACCTCGCCCAGTTGCGCGGCCGCAGTCACCGCCTTGGCGGTCGCGTCCAGGTTCAGGACCCCGTCGGTGACCTCGGCCAGAAGAAGTACGCCCATCACAGCACCCCCGCCTCGTCCTTGAGTTTCGCGATCAGTTCGTCCACGGAACCGACCTTGATGCCGGCCTTGCGTCCGGCAGGCTCGGCCGTGCTGACCACCGTCAGCCGCGGCGCGACATCGACGCCGTAATCTTCCGGCGTCTTCTCCTCCAGCGGTTTCTTCTTGGCCTTCATGATATTGGGCAGCGAGGCGTAGCGCGGCTCGTTCAGCCGCAGATCAACGGTGACGATGGCCGGCAGCTTCACCTTGATGGTCTGCAGGCCGCCGTCGACCTCGCGGGTGACCAGCGCGGCGCCCTCCTCGATGCTGAGATCCGAGGCGAAGGTCGCCTGCGCCCAGCCCAGCAGCGCGGACAGCATCTGCCCGGTTGCGTTCATGTCGTTGTCGATGGCCTGCTTGCCGCAGAGCACCAGCCCCGGCGCCTCCTCCTCGACCACCTTCGCCAGCAGCTTCGCCACCGCAAGCGGCTCGATGTCGGTGTGAACGTCGTCCGCGGCCGTGATGAGGATCGCCCGGTCCGCGCCCATCGCCAGCGCGGTGCGCAGGGTCTCTGCGGCCTGCTTCACGCCGATCGAGACGGCGACGATCTCCTCGGCCTTTCCGGCCTCCTTCAGCCGGATAGCCTCCTCGACGGCGATCTCGTCGAAGGGATTCATCGACATCTTCACATTGGCGAGATCGACCCCGCTGCCATCCGCCTTGACACGGACCTTGACATTGTAGTCGATCACACGCTTGACGGGCACCAGAACCTTCATCGGCGTGTCACTCCTTCGGTCTCTCGATTTCGATAGGGCCGCGTCATAGCGCCGTGATCGCCACGACGACAGGGCTAAATCGCCGCGCCCGGGTTGCGGTCACCGGTTCGCGCCGGGAACCCATAGCACATCCGACCGCCCCTCTTCATTGGCGATACGGGCGGCGACAAAGAACCAGTCGGACAGGCGGTTGAGATAATGCAGCGCCGCCTCGTTGACCGGCTCGACGGCCGCGAGTTCAACCGTCAGACGCTCGGCCCGGCGCGAGACGGTGCGGCAGAGATGCAACTGCGCCGCGAGCGGTGTGCCGCCCGGAAGGATGAACGACCGCAACGGCTCCAGCCGCGCGTTCATCGTGTCGATCTCGGATTCGAGCCGGGCCACCTGCGCAGGAACCATGCGCAGGACCGGATAGCCCGCCTCATGGTCGCGGTCCATGTCCGGGCGGCAGAGATCGGCGCCGAGATCGAACAGGTCGTTCTGGATGCGGGCCAGCGCCACATCCGTCTCACCCTCGGCATGCAGCCGGGCGAGGCCCAGAACCGCGTTGGTCTCGTCCACCGTGCCGTAGGCGGTAACGCGCAGCGCGTGTTTTGCTACCCGCGCGCCGTTGCCCAGCGCCGTTTCGCCGGCGTCGCCGCTGCGGGTGTAGATGCGGTTCAGAACGACCATCTCAGCCCCCTGCCCTTGCCCGCAGCCACACGAACAGCACGATCAGCGCCACCGCGACCGCCTGCAGGCCCAGCCGCCAGCGCATCATGCGGTTGCCGTGACGCTTGTTGAACTCGCCGCCCTTGGCGAACCCGCCGATGCCGAAGGCGAGCACGCCCACGACTGCGAGACAGACGACCACGATCAGGATGAACAGCGGATCGGATGACATGGGCACCTCCCCTTCCGGATCACGCATGTAGCGGGTTTGCGCAGAAATGCGAACCGGAAATCGATTGTTTCAACCGCGAGACAGCACCGCATCCAGCAGCCGGCCGGGCAACAGCCGCCTGGCCAGCGCCATGGCATGCGTCGGCATGGTCACGCGATAGCGCGCCCGCGGACGGCGCGCCTCCAGCGCACGGATCAGGGCTGCGGTGACGGCGGCGGGAGGCAGTTCAAACCGGTCCGGGCCGCGATCCGCGTAGAGCCGCTTCAACAGACGCGCGCGATACTGTCCGGCGCGGGCCGAATCGCGCCAGTCCACCCAGCGCTCGAACTGGCGGACGGCGTTGGCACGAAAGCGCGTGGTGATCGGGCCGGGCTCGATCAGCACGACGTGGATGGCGGCATCGGCCATTTCCAGCCGAAGCACATCCGTCAGCCCCTCGAGGGCGAACTTGGTGGCGACATAGGCGCCACGCCATTTCAGGCCGACAAGCCCCAGCACCGACGAGCATTGCACGATCCGCCCGCCCCCCTGCGCCCGCATCAGGGGAATCACCCGGCGGGTCAGGTCGTGCCAGCCGATCAGGTTGGCCTCGAAGATCGCCCGCAACGCGTCCGGCGGGATGTCCTCCAGCGCACCGGGGATCGCATAAGCGCCGTTGTTGAACAGCGCATCGAGCCGCCCGCCGGTGCGGGCGGTCACCTCCGCCACCGCCGCGGCGATGCTGCCGGCGTCCTCGTAGTCCAGCCGCAAGCTCTCCAGCCCCTCGGCCCGAAGCCGTTCGCAATCGGCCTCGGCCCGGCAGGTTGCGAAAACGCGCCAGCCTTGGGCCGCAAGCGTCCGCGCCGCGTCGAGACCGATCCCCGAAGAACAGCCGGTGATCAGGATCGTCCTCAATGCCACATCACCTTCCTTGCCGCTGGACCCGGCTGCGCCCAGCCTCTACACCCGTTCGCGATGACCGACGAGCCCCACTTGCCTGTGCCCGATACCCAGGACGAGCCACTGCGCCGGGCGCTGGGATCGCGCTATCTGCAATATGCGCTGTCCACCATCATGCACCGGGCCCTGCCGGATGCGCGGGACGGGCTGAAGCCGGTGCATCGGCGCATCCTCTATGCGATGCGCGAACTGCGGCTGACCTCGGGCGGGCCGTTCCGGAAATGCGCCAAGATCTCGGGCGACGTGATGGGCAACTATCACCCGCATGGCGATCAGGCGATCTACGACGCGCTCGCCCGCCTCGCCCAACCCTTCGCGATGCGCTATCCGCTGGTAGACGGGCAAGGCAACTTCGGCAATGTCGACGGCGACAACCCGGCCGCGGCGCGCTACACCGAGGCCCGGCTGACCGCGGCGGCCGAGGCGCTGCTGGAGGGCCTGGATCAGGACGCGGTGGATTTCCGTCCGAACTACGACGGCACGCTGGAAGAACCGGTCGTGTTGCCGGCGGCCTTTCCCAATCTGCTGGCGAACGGAGCGAGCGGCATCGCGGTCGGCATGGCCACCTCGATACCGCCGCACAATCTGGCCGAACTGATCGCCGCCTGCCAGCGGCTGATCGCGGCGCCAGACACGACCGATGGCGAACTCGTGAAGCTCGTGCCCGGCCCCGATTTCCCCACCGGCGGCGTGATCGTGGAGCCGGCCGAGAGCATCGCCGAAGCCTATCGCACGGGCCGCGGCGCCTTCCGCCTGCGCGCCCGTTACGAGGTGGAGGACCTCGGGCGCGGGACGTGGCAGATCGTCGTCACCGAGATCCCCTTTCAGGTGGCGAAATCCCGGCTGATCGAGCGGATCGCCGAGTTGATCCAGAGCCGCAAGGTGCCGATCCTCGCGGATGTGCGCGACGAGAGCGCCGAGGACATCCGCATTATCCTGGAGCCGCGCTCGCGCAATGTCGATCCGCAATTGCTGATGGGGCTACTGTTCCGCAACTGCGACCTCGAGTTGCGCGTCCCGCTGAACATGAACGTGCTGATCGACGGCCGCACGCCGCGGGTGTGCAGCCTGCGCGAGGTGTTGCGCGCCTTCCTCGACCACCGGCGCGAGGGATTGCGTCGCCGCAGTCGTCACCGGCTGGGCAAGATCGACGCGCGGGTGGAGGTTCTGGAGGGCTTTCTTGTCGCCTTCCTCAACCTCGACCGGGTGATCGACATCATCCGCTACGACGAGGCGCCGAAGGAGGCGCTGATGCGCGAGGCCTGGGGGCCGGGCTATCTGCGCGCGACGTCGGAGAAGGACTATGTCAGCCCGCCGCCCGCGGCAGAGGATGCCGAGGGGCTGACCGAGTCGCAGGCCGAGGCGATCCTGAACATGCGGCTGCGCGCGCTGCGCCGGCTGGAGGAAATGGCTCTCCGGCGCGAATATGATGAGTTGCTGCGCGAACGGACGGAGATCGAGGACCTGCTCGCCAGTGACCGGCTGCAGTGGAAGCGGATCGCGGCGGAACTGGCCGAGATGGATGCAAGGTTCGGCGCCACCGCCCCGGGCGGAGCGCGGCGGACGCGCTTCGCCGAGGCGCAGACCGTCGAGGAAGTGCCGCTGGAGGCGATGATCGAGCGCGAGCCGGTCACCGTCGTGTGCTCGACGATGGGCTGGGTGCGGGCACTCAAGGGCCATGTCGCCGACGGCGGCGCGCTGAAATACCGCGACGGCGATTCGGGGCGGTTCCTGATCCATGCCGGGACCACCGACCGCATCCTGCTGTTCGGCTCGAACGGGCGATTCTACACCTTGCTCGCGGCCAATCTGCCCGGGGGGCGCGGGCTGGGCGAGCCGGTGCGGCTGATGGTCGATCTGCCGAACGAGGCGCAGATCGTCGCGCTGATGGTGCACCGTCCGCACGGCCGGCTGCTGGTCGCCTCGTCGGCCGGGGACGGCTTCGTGGTGGCCGAATCAGAGGTGGTTGCGCAGACGCGGGCGGGCAAGCAGGTGTTGAACCTTGGCGCCGGTGTCACGGCGAAGATCTGCCGCCCGGTCACCGGCGATCATGTCGCCGCGGTGGGCGAGAACCGCAAGATGCTGGTGTTTCCGCTGTCCGAGCTGCCCGAGATGACCCGCGGCAAGGGGGTGAGGCTGCAGCGCTACAAGGACGGCGGTCTGGCCGACGCGATCACCTTCGCACTGGCCGAGGGGCTGCGCTGGCAGGATCCGGCCGGGCGCACCCGCGCCGAGACCGATCTCACGGAATGGCAGGGCGCACGCGCCTCGGCCGGGCGCATGGCGCCGCGCGGCTTTCCCCGCGACAACCGGTTTCCATAGGCGGCGGCGCGTCAGCCCGTCAGCCAGAGCAGCAGCGCAAGCGTGCCGGCACCGGCGAGGATCGCCCAGAGCAGCGACCCGCGCCAAAGGCCCACCGCCAGTGTCGCAACGGCCGCAGCCATGCGCGGCGCGTCCAGCGTGCCGTCTGTGGCCGCCGGCCAGATCACCAGCGGTGCCACCATGCCGGGGATGACTGCCACGGGGGTGTATCGCAGCAGCCGCAGCGCCAACGGCGGCCAGCGCAACCGCCCCGGCAAACCGAGGAAGGAGAAGCGGATGAGAAACGTTCCCACGCCGAGCGCGAGTATGATCATCCAGATCTCGGCTGTGCTGTAACCCATCTTACCCCCGGGCGGGCGCGCTCAACGCGTGGCCCGTGTTTCCTGCATGGACTCCACCGCCGCGCCCACCGCCATCGCCATGCAGGCGGCTATGAGCAGACCGAGGCTGAACGGCACCGCCCAGAGTGCCAGCGCCAGAACAACCGAGGTCACCGCCGCGGCCCAGTGCGCCGGCGTGCGCAGCATCGGCGCCACCACGGCCAGAAAGGTGATCGGCACGGCGAAATCGAGCCCCCAGCCGGGCGGCAGACCGGCGCCCATGAGTGCGCCCGCCGCCGTGGTGAAATACCACGGCAGGCAGACCGGCATCGCCATGCCAAGGAAATACGCCGCCTTCTGGCCCAGCGACATGCCTGCCTGCCTGTCGTATTCCAGCGCGCTGCGGGCATAGGTCTGATCGACGAGGAAATAGGCGACAAGCGCGCGCCAGCCCAGCGGCAGACCGCCCAGATGCGGGGCGATCGCCGCCGAATACATCGCCATTCGCAGATTGATCGCCAGCGCCGTGGCGAGCACGACGGCGGCCGGCGCCCCCTCGACCATGAGTTGCAGCGCAGCGATCTGGCTCGCCCCGGCGATCACGAGCACGGAAAACCCAAGAACCTCGGCAAGGCTCAGCCCGGCCTCGGTGGCAATCACGCCATAGACCATGCCGAACGGCAGCACGACCAGCAGGAAGGGGGCACCGTCCCGCATGCCGCGGAGGAATGCCGATGCCTCGCTCCTGTCCGCCATGCCCGGCCCTCCGCTGCCCTGAGGCAGGGGGATAGGCGCACAGCCGGGCGGATGCAATCCGGCCGGCTGCGCGGGGCGTCAGCCGAAAATGCCGGCGACGCGCCCCAGCAGCATGAAGGCGCGGGCCGAGCGGGTCTCGACCAGCCGCGCGATGTCCTCGTCGGTGGCGTTTTTCTCGAACTCCTCCAGCATGCGGTCGAAGTGGCGCAGGAAATGATGGGCGACATCGCGAAACACCGCGTCCTCGCGCATCCGCCCCGACGCGAGCGCGAGGCTTGCGCGGTCGCGCACGCCGCCGAGCCCGGCCACCGCACCACCGCGTTCGCCGCGTGCGAAGCGGCGCCACAGTTCGATCCGGGCGCGGTCCGGCTGCAGGTCGTCCATGTAGATGCCGTCTTCACTGAGCAGCGTCAGCACGTCCTGCGCTGCCCGGATCAGCCGAGCGGCGCGCCGGTCCTCGAGCGCCAGACGCAGGGCCCGAAAGCCCTCACGGTCATCGGCGGTGTCGGGAAAGTTCAGCGCGCGCAGGAAATCGGGCACGTTGACCGATGCACCCTCGGCATAGGCGCTCGGGCCGAGGGCGAGGGCAGGTTGCCCCTCGGCTGGCGGTGGCCGCGCTGGTGCCAGCGCAGCCTTCTGCTCGGGTGCAGAGGCCGGAGTCGCGCCCGCATCGGCCAAGAGGGCAAGGGCGGTCTCGGTCCGGCGATGCGCGGCAATCAGGGCATCGAGGCGCTGTTCGATTTGCGGCAGGTCGCGCACGCCCCCCTGGGTTCGGGCGATGGTGGCCTGCCGCATCGCATCGATCGCCACCTGCAGCCGCCCTGCCTCTTCGCGCAGGGCGCGGGCGTTGCGGGCAGTGGTGGCGGCCACCCAGATCAGCACGACGGGAAGGAAGACCGCCAGCAGAGACAGAAATGTCGCCACCGCACCGCCGCCACCTTCGGCCGGCGCGAACAGGAAGAACGCCGCGACCGCGCCGAGCCAGGCGAGGGTCGCCAGCGCCGCGATCAGATCCGACGCCCCGAACCGCAGCCCCGCCGCGGGGGGAACCGACGGTTCGGCCGCGCCGGGCAGCACCCTGTTCCTGTCATGCGCCATCGTCGGCATGCCCCCCTGCCGCGCCGCCGCTCCCTTTCGCCGCCGCGCCGGCGATCGTCGCGGTGGCCTTCGCATGCCCCCCGCCGCGACGGTGGCGCCCTG
>SLBI01000338.1 GCA_007126375.1 Paracoccaceae bacterium | reverse complement strand
GTGCGCGAGACGGTGGCGCTGTTGCGCACCGCCGGGCTTGCGCCGCTGGAGGTGCAGGGGCTGGGCACCGCGGCCGAGCGCGCCGCCGCCGGTGCGCCGCCGGACGACGCGGAACGCGCGCTGATGGCAAGGGCGGCCGCCGAGAAGGCGGTGGTGGTGGCGCAGGTGACGCCGTTTCACGACTGAGGCCCGGCAGTTGCAACCGGGCCGGGGCGGGACTAGGGCTGAGGGCGTCGCATAGCTGCCCGAGGTCCGCCATGACAGCCCTGCCCGATCCCGTCGACCTCACTGCGGCGCTGGTGCGCTGTCCCACGGTCACGCCCGAGGAAGGGGGCGCTTTGGAACTGCTGGAGGGGGTGCTGTCGGCGGCCGGCTTCGACTGCACGCGGGCAGACCGGGGCGGAGTGCCCAACCTGTTTGCCCGTTGGGGGCCGAAGGGGCATCCTCGAAGCTTCGGGTTCAACGGCCATACCGATGTGGTGCCGGTGGGCGATGCCGCGGCCTGGACGGTCGATCCCTTCGGCGGCGAGATCCGCGACGGCCGGCTGTGGGGCCGGGGCGCCTGCGACATGAAGTCGGGCGTCGCGGCCTTCGTCGCTGCTGCCGTCCGGTTCGTCACGGAAACCCCGCCTGACGGCGCGGTCATCCTGACCATCACCGGCGACGAGGAGGGCAGTTCCACAGATGGCACCGTGGCGCTGCTGGACTGGATGGCGGCCGAGGGCGAGCGGATGAGCGTCTGCATCGTCGGCGAACCGACCTGTCCCGAAAAGATGGGCGACATGCTGAAGATCGGCCGGCGCGGCGCGCTCAGCGCCTGGCTGACCGCCACCGGCAAGCAGGGCCACAGCGCCTATCCGCAGCGCGCGCTGAACCCGCTGACGGCGCTGGTGCGGCTGTGCGACCGGCTGGCGGCGACCGAACTCGATACCGGCACTGCGCATTTCGATCCCTCGACGCTGGCGCTGACCACCATCGACACCGGCAATGCGGCCACCAACGTCATCCCCGCCCGCGCCACCGCCGCGCTCAACATCCGCTTCAACGATCTGCACACGGGCGCCGGGCTGATCCGCTGGATCAAGGATCAGGCGGCGCGCGTCACCGAAGAGACGGGCGTGCCGATCGCCGTGCGCTCGAAGATCTCGGGCGAGAGCTTCCTGACGCCGCCGGGGCCCTTTCCCGATCTGGTCGCCCGGGCGGTGGCGGCCGAGACCAACCGCACCCCGGCCTTTTCCACCTCGGGCGGCACCTCGGACGCGCGCTTCGTCAAGGATCACTGCCCGGTGGTGGAGTTCGGCCTGGTCGGCCAGACCATGCATCAGGTGGACGAGAATGTGGAGGTCGCCCATATCGAGCGGCTGGAGGCGATCTATCGCCGCGTTCTGGCAGACTGGTTCGCCCGGTCCTGAGCCGGCTCAGCGCGACCAGTCGTGCGGGTTGTCGCAGGTCAGGCGGCGCAGAAAGAGCGGCGAGGGCGGCAGGCCGACCCCGGTCTCGGCAGACCAGAGCGCCTGCAACGCGTAGGCTTCGCGCTCGGCTTCGGCGGTGCAGCGAAACGGCTTGCCGGTGATGAACTGGAAATGGTGCACCATCTCGTGCACCAGCGTGTCGCTGCAGGCGGTCTCGTCGAAATCATCGGCCAGCAGGAGGATGTGCGGGACGTAGAGCGCGTTGATGCAGTCCTGCCCCTGATAGCCGCCGACCATCTGCGAGTAGAAGATGCAGTTCAGCGTCGCGCGCGGCAGACGCACGAAGGCCGGCAGTGGCACCGTCCGGTCATAGTCGGAATGCGCCACGATCCAGTCGGCGATCTCTCCGGCGGCGGCGAGGAAGCTCGCGGGCGGCTGCGGGTCGAACCCGGCCGGGGGCGGTGTCGCGATGTCGAGCGCGAAGTCGCCCGGCAGAGCCCCGCCGGCGTCGTTGGGCGCGGCCTGGGCGGAGAACAGCAGGACCAGCAGGGCGCAGATCGTCGGGAACCGAAGGCGGGCCGCCTGGCATGTCTGCGCCGCGGCGCGCAACATCAACCCTCCGGATGGTCCGGCGCGTCGGGCCGGCGGATCACGCGCGGCGGGGCGGGCAGGCCGGCCTCGGCGGCCACCTCGGCGCGGGTCTTGCGGGCGCGCTCGGTCTCGGACTTGAGCTGACCGCAGGCGGCCATGATGTCCTCGCCCCGCGGGGTGCGGATGGGGCTGGCGTAGCCGGCCTTGTGGACGATGTCGGCGAAGGCCTCGATCCGCTCCCAGTCGGAGCGTTCGTAGGGGGCGCCGGGCCATTCGTTGAAGGGGATGAGGTTGATCTTGGCCGGGATCCCGGCGATCAGCCGCACCAGCCGGCGGGCATCGGCGTCGGAATCGTTCACGCCCTTGAGCATCACGTATTCGAAGGTGATCCGCTCGGAGTTCGATAGCCGCGGATAGTCGCGCAAGCTGTCCAGCAGCGCGGCGATGTTCCATTTGCGGTTGATCGGCACCAGCCGGTCGCGCACCGCATCCGTGGTGGCGTGGAAGCTGACGGCCAGCAGGCAACCGATCTCGCGGGCGGTGCGGCCGATCTCTGGCACCACGCCGGAGGTCGAGAGCGTGATGCGCCGACGGCCCAGCGCGATCCCCTCGCCGTCCATGCAGATGCGCATGGCGTCGCGCACCGCCTCGAAATTGTAGAGCGGCTCGCCCATGCCCATCAGCACGAGGTTCGAGATCAGCCGTTCCTCGCGCTTGGGCTTGCCCGGTTCGGGCCAGTCGCCCAGGTCGTCGCGCGCCACCATCACCTGGCCGACGATCTCGGCCGAGGTGAGGTTGCGCACCAGCTTCTGCGTGCCGGTGTGGCAGAAGGAACAGGTCAGCGTGCAGCCGATCTGGCTGGACAGGCAGAGCGTGCCGCGGCCTTCCTCGGGGATGTAGACGGTTTCGACTTCATGGCCGCCGGCGATGCGCAGCAGATACTTGCGCGTGCCATCGGCCGAGACCTCGCGGCGCACCACCTGCGGAAGGGCAATCTCGAAGGCCTCGGCCAGTTGCGCGCGATAGGCCTTGGACAGGTTGGTCATGGCGGCGAAGTCGCGCACGCCCCACTGATAGATCCATTGCCAGAGCTGCGCCACGCGCATCTTCGCCTGCCGCTCGGGGGTGCCGGCCGCGATCAGGGTTGCCATCAGGTCGTCCCGGGTCAGGCCGACGAGATTGGCGCGCCCCGTTTCGGCCAAACGGCGCGGCACCGTCAGCAGATCCTGGGTGATCGGGGGGGCGGCATGGGTCACGGCGGGGATCTCCGGCTGAGCGCCCGAAATAGGGCGCGGCCCGGCGCTTTGCAACGTCCCTGTGCCCGGATCACTGGCAGCGGCGCTCGGCCTCGGCGGTAGCGGCGGTGAAGCCGAACAGCGAGAAGGTGTCGCGCGTGGTCGTCCCGCGCGAGGAAATGCCTGTGACGATGGCCTGCGCGCCGGCCTCCATCGCCGCTTTCAGCCGGGCGTCGTCTTCCGGGTTTGCCGGCCAGGCCCAATCGCCCGAGGTGAAGAGCTGGAACGTCTCGTCGCCGATCTCGACCGAGACGGTGGAATCGGCGGCGAAGGGATAGCCGCCGGAGAAGCTGATCTCGCCGTTGACGTCCTGATCGGGGCGGTAGGTGACGAACATCAGGATGTCGCCGCGCCGCACCTGCACGGTCTGGCCGTTGCGTGTGGCGACCCATTCCTTCGGGCTCGACACGCTCCAGCAGGCGCGGGGGCTTTCCTCGACGAACACGCTCCAGTCCGTCTCGGCGGCGACGCGGTTGGTGGATTCCTCCTGTGCCGCCGCTGGCAGCGTCAGCGCCGCCATGCACACCGCCGCCGTGACCGCCGCGTGCACCCGATCGAGCCCGTTTCGTGTCATTGCACCCCTCGCCCCTTGCCGATCCTGCCCCGGATCCGGGCCGCCCAGGTTCCGCCAGCGCGCGCTGTGCCCGCGCTTTTGCTGTGGCGGGCGCTGCCCGATCCCGCTAGGCGCTCTTACACCGATTGCGACGCACGGCGAAACCCCTGTGGCGCCGTGCGCTGCGCGGGATTCCGCGCAAAACTCTGTGAGGCGGGGATCGGCGGAGGGCAGCACATGACGGCGGCGGACATGGTGGACCTGTGGCGCGGCGACAGGGTCGAGAGCCGGCATCGGGGCCATGCGGTGGTCTGCGACGCCTCGGGCGGGGTGGTGGCGGCCTGGGGCGACGCGACCGCGACGATCTATCCGCGATCCTCCTGCAAGATGCTGCAGGCGCTGCCCTGGGTCGAGAGCGGGGCTGCAGCGGGCCTCGGCGACGATCTTCTGGCGCTGGCCTGCGCCTCGCATCAGGGCGCGGCGATGCACACGCGCCGGGTGGCCGGCTGGCTGGCCGCCATGGGGATGTCCGAGGCCGACCTGCGCTGCGGGGCACATCCGCCGCAGGACCGTGCCGCCGCCGAGGCGCTGATCCGCGCCGGTGAGCCGCCCTGCCAGTTGCACAACAACTGCTCGGGCAAGCACGCGGGCTTTCTTGCCTTCGCCCGGCATCTGCGCGCCGGACCGGAGTATGTCACACCGGATCATCCGGTGCAGCGGGCGGTGCGTGCCTCCTTCGAGGAAGTGACCGGCGAGACCTCGCCCGGCCATGGCATCGACGGCTGTTCGGCGCCGAACTTCGCCACCAGCCTTGCCGGGCTTGCCCGCGCCATGGCGGGTTTCGCCGCCGCGCGCGAGACCGGCGGTGCAAGGGCGCGGGCGATGGTGCGGCTGCGCACGGCGATGATGGCGCATCCCGAACTGGTGGCGGGCGAGGGGCGCGCCTGCACCGGGCTGATGCGGGCGCTGGCGGGGCGTGGCGCGGTGAAGACCGGGGCCGAGGGCGTGTTCGTGGCGATCCTGCCCGGGGCGGGGCTGGGCGTCGCGCTGAAGATCGCCGACGGGGCGGGGCGCGCGGCCGAGGCGGCGGTGGCGGGTCTGCTGGTGCGGCTGGGGGTGCTGGAGCGCGATGCGGCAGTGCCCTGGCTGGCGCCCGGACAACGCAACTGGCGCGGCATGGTCACCGGCAGGCTGGCACTGGCGCCCGGCTTTCCCTGAGCGGATCGCATGCTGTCGGGGCGGCGTGGGTCGCTGTCGGCGGGGCCCTGTGCCGCACATCTTCCGTTGATCCTTGCGCTGCGACACTGCAGCGGTGCGGGCTCGCTCGCCCGTCCGGCGCGGGATGGCGCGCAGAAAGTTGCTGGCGGAGGTCGTGCCGGCCTCGCGCGCTACGGCGGCGCGGTGTCGATCCGAGGCTGTGGCGGAATCTCCGGGCCAGGCTTGCGCGGGTCAGGCTGCCGGGCATACTGCTGGTCTGCAGCCTGTGCAGAAAGGGGCCGGAACGATGTCGATCCTGCTGGCGATGATGCTGGGCGCGGCAGCGGGCTGGTTCGCGACCCGGCTGATGGGCATGCACACCGATCCGGTGACGACGCTGGCGCTGGGGTGTCTTGGTGCGCTGGTGGGGGTGATGGGGCTGCGGCTTGCGCTGAGCGTGGTGCACTGGGTGGCGACCCTGGCTGCGGCGCTGATCGGTGCGCTGCTGGTGGTCTGGCTGTGGCGCGTGCTGGTCGAGAAGCGCTGAGCCGACAGCCGGCGGCCACGCCGGCGCTTCAGCCTTGCGGATGGGCGGCAGCGCAGATCGACCGCTGGCGTCGTGCCTCGGCTTCCAGTTCGGCGCGACGCTCCTGCAGGCCGGCAAGCTTGCTCCGTTCTGCGGCGCGGTCGATCGCCTGCGGGCGGTTGACGACGATCGCGTCGTCCACGAAGCAGACGCGTGACCGGTTGTCGGTGGTGGCGCAGAAGCCGACGCGCCGCTGCCATTCGTGCTGCGGCACCAGCCGATAGCCGCGCGCGATGTCGGTCTCGACCTCGGCGATCAGCCGGTCGATCTTGCGTATCTCGGAGGTGACGGGGGCCATGCAGCGCTCGTAGGGGCTGGCGCAGGCGGTCAGCCCGAGGGCGGCAAGGCAGGCGAGGAGGGCGAAGCGGCGCATGGCGGTTGTCCCGGCTTTCCCCGGCAGGATAGCGCCCCGGGGCCGCGCTGCCAACCGGCCCGGCCCTGTGACGCTGGCGTCCCGCCGGCGGAGTTGGTAACCGGGGACGAAACCGCCGAGGGAACAGCCGATGACCGACCTCTTCGACGAGCGCAAGGCCCGCGCGGCCGCCTGGTTCCGTGAACTGCGCGACGCGATCTGCGACGCTTTCGAGGCCGCGGAAGACGCGCATGACGACGGCCCCGGCGCCGACCTTCCCGCGGGCCGGTTCGAGCTGCGCGAGACGCGGCGCAAGGCAGATCCGGGCGCGGATGCCGGTGGCGGGCTGATGAGCGTGATGCGCGGCGGACGGCTGTTCGAGAAGGTGGGCGTGAATGTCTCGGCGGTCTACGGCGCGCTGGAGCCGCGCGCGCGGCGATCGCTGACCGCGCGCAAGGAGATCCCGGGGCTGGAGGGGGACCCGCGCTTCTGGGCCTCGGGGATCAGCCTGGTGGCGCACATGCGCAACCCGCATGTGCCGGCGGTGCATCTGAACACGCGGATGTTCTGGACCCCGGGGGCCTGGTGGTTCGGCGGCGGCACCGACCTCAACCCGGCGATCGAATATGCCGAGGATACTGCCGGTTTTCACCGCGTGCTGGCCGAGGCCTGCGCGCCGCACGGGCAGGGGCTCTATCCGCGCTACAGGGATTGGGCGGACGAGTATTTCTTCGTGCCCCACCGCAAGCGCGCGCGCGGCGTTGGCGGCGTTTTCTACGACGATCACTGCACCGGCGACTGGGAGGCGGATTTCGCCTTCACGCAGGATGTCGGGCGGGCCTTCCTGCCGGCCTTCCTGCCGCTGGTGGAACGCCGGCGGGGCACGCCCTGGTCCGAGGCCGACAGGGAGGCGCAGCTGGTGCACCGCGGGCTCTATGCCGAATACAACCTCGTCTACGACCGTGGCACGAAGTTCGGTCTGGAGACCGGGCACGACCCCGATGCGGTGCTGATGAGCCTGCCGCCCTACGCGCGCTGGGTCTGACCGGCGACCGCCTGACCGCCATCGGGGGCAGGGGGAGCAGCACCCCGAGGGCGTCAGCGTGATCCTTCGCCGCTCACCCGGCCTCGCCGAAGCCGCCCGCCAGCCGGCCGGCGCGGCCGCCGCGGCGCTGTTGCAACAGCCGCGCCCGCGAGGGCAGGGCGTCCATCACCATGCGTCGCGCCTCGGGGCTCATCCGGCTCCAGGCGGTGATCTCGTCGATGCTGCGCAGGCAGCCGGTGCAGAGCCGCGACTGCGGATGGATCACGCAGACCTTGATGCAGGGGCTCTCGATTTCCTGCCGCTTCCAGACATCGTCACTCACGCGGTTGCGCCCCTTCCAGATAGGTCAGCCGATCCAGCATGCCTTGCAAGATAATCCCGGCGGCGACCCGGTCGATGACCTCGGCGCGACGTTTTCGCGACGTATCCGCCTCGAGCAACGCGCGTTCGGCCGCGACAGTGGACAGCCGTTCGTCCCAGAAGCCTATCGGCAGCTGCGTGAGGCCGGACAGGTTTCGCGCGAAAGCCCGCGTGGACTGACAGCGCGGGCCCTCGCTGCCGTCCATGTTGCGCGGAAGACCGAGGACGATCCCGCCCAGATCGCGGGCTGCGGCGATCTCCAGCACACGGGCGGCGTCGAGGCCGAAGCGCTGTCGGCGGACGATGTCCAGCGGGCTTGCCACGCGACGCAGCGGGTCGGAAACGGCGATGCCGATGGTGCGGGTGCCGAGGTCGAGGCCGATCAGCCCGCGGCGCGGCGGCAGTGCCGCGGCGAACGCCTCGAGGCGGTCGTGCACGCTCATGCCCGCGTCATGGGACGACGCCGGCCTGCTGCGCGGCCTCGCGGATCAGCGCCAGCGCATCGGCGCGCGCGCCGAACACCGCTTGCGCTTCGGTCCAGACCGCGCGGGCATCGCTGTCGCGGCCGAGCACGCCATAAGCGGCGATCAGCCGGGCCCAGTCCGCTGCGCTGCCGCCATCGGTGGCAAGGCGCTGGGCGAGTGCGTTGACCATGCCCTCGATCATCGCCACGCGGGCCTCTGGGTCCATCTCTTCGGCGGCGGCCATGTCCTCGGCGGTGGGGCCGCGGGCCGGTGCGGCACCGGCCGGAGGCAGGGTGTAGTTCACGCCGGCGCGCATCGCCATGAACTCGATCTGCGACCGGATCGCTGGGATCCACGGTGCGTCGGCCGGGCCCTCCTCGAGAAGCTGGCGCCAGAGCTGGAAGGTGAGGTCGGGCCGGTCGTTCTGTGCCATCATGAGACCGGTGAAATACCGCGCGAGCGCATGGCGCGGCTCGCGCCGCAGGGCCGCCTCCAGCGCGGCTTCGGCTTCTGGCGAGACATAACCGCCGGCCGAAAGGATCATCAGATCGGCGAGGCCGACATAATCGTCGGCCGTGGCGGCATCGCCGAGCGCGGCGATGGCGCGGGCCTGCGCCCAGTGGGCGGTGGGCAGATCCTCGAGCGCGATGGCGCGGTCGACCAGGGCGCGATAGGCGGCCAGGTCGCCGCCCTCCTCCTCCAGTGCCGCGCGTTCGGTGGCGAGGCGTTCGTGCCCGCCGGCCAGCGCCTCGAGATCCTCCAGCATCTGCCGGTCGTCGACTCCGGCGGCATCGCCCAGAACCGCCATGACCCTTCTTTGTGCATCCCGGGCGGCGGCGAAATCGCCCAGCGCCGCCTCGCTGACGGCGAGCAGGCGCAGCCCCTGCACATCGTCGGGCCGCGTCGCGATCGCCTCGCGCAGGCGCTGCACAAGTTCGCGGTCCTCGTCCGAGGCGGGCGGGCGCATGCCGCGTGTCTCGCCCTCCAGCCTGCCGCGGGCGGATGCCTCGGCCTCGGCCACCGCCTGCGGCACACGGTTGGCGCGTGCCTCGCGCGCCGCCTCCAGCCGTTGCGCGAGCGGCAGGTCGCCATAGCCCGGGGCGCCGACCGCGCCATAGACCCAGAAGGCGAGACCGAGGATCACCGGCACGCTGGCGAGCCCGGCCACCCAGGCGAAGCGCGGCGTGCCCGCATCGGCCGCGACGGGGGCGGCGGCGCCCCTGTCGCTGCGGTCGGCGTCGAGGATGCGGCGCGAGATCTCAAGTTTCAACCGCTCGGCGTCGGCGGCGGCGATCACGCCGCGGGCACGGTCGCGGTCCACCTCTCGCAACTGGTCGCGATAGACCTGCAGATCGGCCCGCACCTCCTGCCCGCCCTCGGCGCTGCGTCCCGCCGTCGCCACCGGGCGTGCCCTGAGGAAGCCGAGCGCGATCGTGAGCCCCACCAGCGCCGCCACGGCCCCCGCGGTGATCCAGAAATCCATGCCCTCTCCCCGCTCTGCACCGGCGCCGCCGCAAGCGGGCGGCGGTAAGTCGACACCTGATGTAGCCGCAGCGCGGGGCCGGCGAAACCCCGTTGCGGCAACCGGACGCTCACGGCGCGGTCACTTGGCGGTCAC
>SLBI01000345.1 GCA_007126375.1 Paracoccaceae bacterium | reverse complement strand
GGTCGCGCCAAGCCGAAGCCGCACGCCGCGGCCCACGTCGGAAAACCTTCACCCGAGCGGCCGGTGGGCGCCGGGTCTCCAGCACCGGGTCCGGCGGGTGGTCGGTCACCGGCGGCCCCCCGCCAGCTGCAGTTCCAGCCGCAGGCGCCGCGCAGTCGCCCATGCGTCGCCCCACGGGCTGGTCAGTGCGGCCTCGGTGGTCATGCGCGATGCCGTGGCGATGTTCGGCATTGACGAAACGGCCCCGCTGACCGACCGGCGCCATCTGCCCTGCTCGGCGACCAAGGCGATGGCCGAGGCGGCGGCGCTGGCGCAAAGCTGTGACGCGACAGCCGCGTTGCGCGTCTGGCGGGTGGGGTGGTCAGGCGCAGTTCTTGAAGCGCCAACTCTCGTTGCCGGTCTCGAGGGCAAGCCATTGAGGCGCCATTGGTTCGAGCCCAATGGCGAGCGCGGTGATGGGTGAGCCGGTCGAGGAGCGCGGTGGTCTTCACCGCGTTGGCGACGATGCGCATCAGATCGGCCTGCTCGGCCGCGGTCACCCCTTTCGCCCCGGCCGCGGCCGGATGCGAGTGGACGCAGCAGTCGCAGGCATTGGCGATGGAGACGGCGGCAGAGCCCCTCTCCTTGGTCTTGGCGTCGAGCGCGCTCTCGGTCGCCATCACCGCCTTCACGTCGCGCCAGACCTCTTCCAGCAACGCCGGATCGAAGGCCAGCCAGCGCCAGAGGGTGTTGACGAAATCGCTGCTGCGGGTGCGGCGGATGTCGTCGAACACCGCCCGGACCCTTGGGTCGGCTTCCGGATCGGCCGGGGGCGCGACTGTGGCCATGGCTGATCCCTCCTGAAGCGTGGCGCCATCCTTGCGCCCGCGCGGCAGCAGCGTCCCCCGAGCGCCACACCCGCTCCGGCGGCTGCCGCCTTGCCCGCGTGCCCGCGGCGGGGTGCCGCCGCCATACGTCGTCCTGTCAGTCGAGAAGCCGGTCGAGTTCGACCGCCACGACGGCGACATTCGGTTCGTGCAGCATGCTGATGTGGTTGCCCGGCACCGCATGACAGTGCAGCGGCCCCTGCGCCACCTTGCCCCAGCCGAGTTCGGGATCGATTCGGCCAAGCTCCGGATCGAACAGCGTGTCGCTCAGAGCGCTGCGCCGGGCAAGCTTGAACAGGACGACGGGGCCGGCATAGGGCCTGTAGGCATAGTGCCGGGCATAGCGCCGGAACGACCGGCGCTGCGCCTTCACGTCGAGCGCCTGCGGCCTTCGCTTGCGCCCCTTGTCACCGCCGCTGCCGCGGGCGCGGCGCCGTATCCGCTCCGACTTGCGGATCAGGTAGGGCATCCCCAGACGTGCGAGGTTCCGGGCATGGCCGAACAGGCGCCGGACCCCGCCATAGGGCGTGTAGGCATCGGGGCCGGGAGTGTCGAAGAGCGCCAGAAGACCGACCTCGATCCCGCGCGCCGTCAGCTGCTGCGCGGCCTCGAAGGCGACCAGCCCGCCGAAGGAGATGCCGCCGAGGTGACAGGGACCGGCGGGGTTCAGGCGCAGTATCGCCTCGACATAGAAGGACGCCATCTCCTCCACCGAGGCGAATTCCGCACCGGTCGGCGGGACCAGCCCGTAGACCGGGCGATCGGCCGCGAGCCGCTCGGTCAGCGGGTAGTAGATGCCCACGCCTTCGAACAGGAACAGCGGCGGTTTCGTGCCGACCGGGCGGATCGGCGCCAGCGGGTCGCGGACCAGCGGGTCGTCCTGCGCCTCCAGCGCGGCCGCCAGCCGGGCGATGCTTCCGGTGCGGAACAACTCGGCCGGACCGATCTCGATCCCGAGCCGCGAGTGCAGTCGCTCGGCCAGCGTCGCGACCGCCAGTGACGAGGCGCCGATCGCGCGGAAATCGTCCTGCGTGCCGATGTCGCGCCGGTCGAACACCTCGCGCCAGACCTGCGCCAGCTTCTCCTCCAGCGGAAAGCGCGGGGCGTCCAGACCCTCGTCCGCGGATGCCGTGGCCCCGTCGCCGGCCGCCGGGCCGGCCGGCAGGCCGGTGACCGGCGTGTCCGGTGCCTCGGCGAGCGTCGCCAGCGCCGTGCGGCAGGCCGCGGCAATCTCGTCGATGCGCCCGCGGCTGAACAGCGCGGTCTTGTAGCGCAGCGTGCCGTCGAGACCCTCTCCCACCGGCCAGAGCGAGACCGAGAGGTCGAAATCGGCCGAGCCGGTCTCGACCGCCAGCGGCGTGCAGTCCACGCCGTCGATGGCCAGCGCCGGCGGCCAGGGCATGTCCATGGAGAACAGGCAGCGCGACAGCGGGATGCGGCGCAGCGCCGGGGCCTCGGCGATGGTCTCGAAGGGGACGTCCTGGTTGCGATGGGCGGCCAGCGCGACCTGACGCACCTGCACCAGCAGATCCCGCAGCGTGGGCGTGCCCGACAGGTCGAGCCGGATCGGCAGGATGTTGTTGCAGTAGCCGACCACCTCGCGGGTCTGGGCGCGGTGCCGTCCGGTCACCGGGGTGCAGAGCAAAAGGTCGGTCTGGCCGCTGCAGCGATGCAGCACCGCCGCGAAGGCCGTGAGCGCCAGCATGAACGTCGACACGCCCTCGCGTCGGGCCATGGCGGTCAGCGCCTCGCCCAGACCTTCGGGCAGGACAAGCGGCAGGCTGGCGGCGCTGCGGTCGTCCGCGCCCCCTCCCGTGCGATCGGTGGGCAGCGCCAGCGCCGGGATCGACCCCGCCAGATGCTCCTGCCAGTAGGCGCGCTGCGCCGCGATGTCGGGACCGGACAGCCCGGCCCGCTGGCGCTCGGCATAGGCGGCATACTGGACCGCGGGCGGGGCGAGCGGGTCGTCGTCGCCGCCGGCATGGGCCGCGGCCAGCGCCCCCAGTTCGTTCAGGATCAGCACGAAGGACCAGCCGTCGGTGATGATGTGATGCATCACCAGCGTCAGGACATGGTCTTCCGGACCGATACGGAACAGCCCGACCCGCCAGAGCGGCCCGGTGGCAAGGTCGAAACGCTGTGCCGCCTCCGCCGCAACCGCTGAAGCGATCTCGTCGGCGCCGAGATCGCGGCGGAGCACCAGCCCCTCGGGCGGCTGCGCCGCGATGCGCTGCACGGGCCGGCCATCGACCGTCGGGAAATGCGTGCGCAGGATGTCGTGGCGTTCGGCGATGCGCCGCACGGCGCGGTCGAGCGCCTGCGCATCCAGAGGCCCGCGCAGCCGATAGGCGACAGCGACGTTGTAGAGCGGCGCGTCCGGGTTCATCCGGGTCAGCCGGTAGAGCCGCTCCTGCCCGATCGAGAGGGGCGGGTCCTGCCGCACGGCCGCCCGTTGACGCAGCAGCGCCTCCAGACGGCGCCGCCGCGCTTCGGCGTCATCGACCTCGCCGCCTGCGGGCATGGTCATCGTCGTGCCTCCCCCTGCGACCGTCGCGACAGGCGCCTCAGCGGGCCTCGGCCGCGTCGAACTGCTGCAGCAGCGCGTCGATCTCGGCCTCGGACATGGCGTCGAGATTGTCGAGCAACTGCGCCGCATCGGCCGCGTCGGCCCGGGCCGGCGCGCCGGTCTCGGCGCCGCTGCCCAGCTGGGCCGTCAGATGCTCGGTCATGGCGTCGATCGACGGGAAGTCCCACACCAGCGTCGGCGGCAGGCGCAGGTCGAGCCAGTCCTCGAGGTCTCCGACAAGGATCGTCGCGGTGACCGAGCTGAGGCTGTATTCCAGCAGCGAGCGCGCGGTGTCGATCCCGCCCGGCGGCATCGACAGTTCATTGGCGATCCAGTCGACGAGCCAGGCCGACAGTTCTTCGGGGCTGCGTGATGCGGTCATCGTGCAATCCTTCCTGCGGGAGCGATGGGTGGTTGAAACATCGGGCGGGTCAGGTGGCGGTCGGCGACAGACGGCTCTTCAGCAGGGCCGCGGCACGGGCGCGCTTGTCCTCGGCCGATACCTGGGCCGGGGCGGCCGGCGCAGGCGCGACGGCCCGGCCGTCGGCATTGCCGGGCAGGTGGCCGAAGGCTGGATAGCCGCCGGCGCCGGGGGTACGCCGAAGCATCGGATCGACCCCTTCCTCGATCCCCGGAGGGGCCTGCTCCAGATCGCCGATATCGCCGGCATAGGCGGCGATCATCGCGCCGACCCGGCCCGCGTCGGCCAGACGGGATTCCGCGGGCATCCCCTCCAGCGCGTCGCGCCGCGCCGTTTCCAACCCTGCGGCCGCCCAGTCGCACGCGGCCGCCAGCGCGGCCGAGGGGGCGCTGCGCGCCGCGGCCTCGAGGGTGGCCTGCAGCAACGCCGCGATCGCCACGCGCCCGGCCAGCGTATGCGCCCAGGCCACCGCATCGCCGCGGCTGGCGAAACACCCCTGTGCCTGCAGGCAGCGCTCCATCGCCTGTTCGGCGGTCGTGCGCATCAGCGCGTCCAGATGCGGCGCGCCCAGCTCGTCGCGCATCAGCGCGCGCAGCGAAGGCGAATGCAGCACCCGGCGGCCCAGCGAGAGCGTCATCAGCTCGTTGGCGCCCTCGCCGATCCGCAGCATGCGGCAGTCGCGCAGGATCTGCGGGGCGATGTTGTTCTCCATGAAGCCGCGCCCGCCCAGCGTCTGGACCAGATCGTCCGCGGTCTGCCACAGCGCGTCCGAGGCGACGATCTTGGCGATCATGCAGGCCTCGTCGGAGGGCATGTCGCCGCGGTCGAGGGTGGCCACCAGCCGGTCCACCAGCGCCTGCACCGTGGCGATGCGGATGGTCACCGCATCGAACACCGACAGCGTGATCGGGCTGTCGATCAGCCGGCCGGTCGAGACCTCGCGCCGGCTGGCGTAGCGGTACATCAGCTGGGCGCAGCGCTTCATCCCGCCGAGGCTGATCGCCCCCATGCACAGTCGGGCGACCAGCAGCGCCTCGTCGGCGATCTCCATGCCCTTGCCGACCTCGCCCAGCACATGGCTGTCCTCGACCGTCACGCCGTCCATGATCAGCGCGTTCTGCATGATGCTGCGCACGCCCATGGTCAGGCTCTCGGGGCCGTGCCGCAGCCCCGGCATGCCCTGACGCAGCACGAAGCCGGTGACATGGCCGAGCCGGCCGCGCGCGTCCACCGTGCGGCAGAACACGCTGAAGATCCCGGCCCAGCCCGAGGCGTTCCAGCGCTTCACCCCGGACAGCCGCCAGCCGCCGCCGGCCAGCGGCTCGGCCCGGCTCTGCAGGCCGGGCAGGTTGGAGCCGGCCGCGGGCTCGGTCAGCCCGAAGGCCGACAGCTCGCGCCCGGCCGCGAGGATCGGCAGCAGCGCGTCGCGCAGCTCGGGACGGGCATAGCCCTGGATCGGGCGCACGCCGTTTCCGTTGTGGATGAAGACCAGCGAGGCGAGGCTGATGTCGATGGCTGCGAGTTGCTCCAGAACGCGGAAGAAGTCGCGGTAGTTAAGTGCCAGACCGCCGTGCGATTCGGGGACCTGAAGCCCCATCAGTCCGCGGTTGCCGAAATCGAGGATGACGAAAGGCGGCACGCAGCGGCGCTCGTCGAACAGCCGGCTGTCGATGCGGCTCTCGGCATAGTCGCGCAGCCACGCGATCAGGCTGTCGGCACGTCTGCGGCTGACCTCGGGCGGCGCGGGCCGAAAGGGATGGACCGGTTTCATGCGTATCTCACTCCTCTGCGACCGACAGGACGGCAGGGGTGGGCCGGGCATGCCAGCCCGCATCGAAGGTCCAGACCGCGAGCACCGCCTCCTCCGGAGCCCGCAGGAAGCCCTCGCAGGCGTGGCGCTGGATCTTGCCGCTCGCCGTCTTCGGCAGGCTGGCGCGGCGCAGCAGCACGATGCCGTGGACCGGCACCTCATGCGCCTCGGACACCGACCGCTGCACCGCGGCGCGCAGCGCGTCCCGGTCGCTGTCGAGCGAGATCGCGCCGCGCTCGAGCTCCAGCGCGATCAGCAGCCGCTCCTCGCCGCCGGCGGTGAAGGAGGCGGCCGCGACATGCCCCGCCCGGATCGCCGGATGCGCGCGTTCCACCGTCCATTCGATGTCCTGCGGATAGTGATTGGCACCGGCGACGATGATCAGGTCCTTGATCCGGCCCGAGACGAACAGCTCGCCCTCGTGCAGGAAGCCGAGATCGCCGGTGCGCAGATAGGGCCCTGCATCGTCGCCGGCGATCCGCGCGGCGAAGGCCTTGCGGCTGTCCTCGGGCCGCTTCCAGTATCCCAGCGCCACGCAGGCGTCGGCGATCCAGATCTCGCCGATGCCGCCCGGCGGGCAGCGCCGCCGCGTGTCGGGATCGACGATGGCGATGTCGATCGCGCCGAGCGCCGCGCCGCAGCTGGTGATGCGCCGGGCATCCGGCGCCTCGGACGCCACCGCGCGCCGCTCGCCCAGCGCGCGGGCGTCGAAGCTCTCGAACCGCGGGGGCAGCGACGGGCGCCGGCATGACATCATCAGCGTCGCTTCGGCCAGCCCATAGGCCGGGCAGACCGCTTCGGGCCGCAGCCCACAGGGCGCGAAGGCCGCGATGAAGGCCTCCACCACCTCGGGGTTCACCGGTTCGGCGCCGTTGCCGAGCGCCACGAGGCGCGACAGGTCGAGCTCCGCCCGCTGTTCGGGGCGGACGCGCCGCACGCACTGGTCGAAGGCGAAATTGGGCCCCTGCCCATGCGTCGCGCGAAGACTGCTCAGCGCCCGCAGCCAGGCAAGCGGCCGCTTGAGGAAGGCGAAGGGCGACATGATGTGACAGGGGGTGCCGTTCTGGATCGGCACGATGATCCCCTCGATCAGGCCATAGTCGTGGTAATTGGGCAGCCAGGTGACGCTTACGCTGTCCGGGCCGTAGCCGCAGGCCGCGCGCAGGTCGCTGCAGTGATGCAGGACATTGCCATGGCTCAGCATCACGCCCTTGGGATCGTTGGTCGATCCCGAGGTGTACTGCAGATAGGCGACATCCCCCGAGGCCACTGCAGGAGGACGCCAGTCCGCGGCGGCCCCGGCGGGGGCGTCGCGCACATCGACGGCCCGGACCCCGGCCAGCGCCGGCAGCAGGGCCATGGTTTCGCGCACCAGCGCCAGCGTCTCGCCGGTGGACATCACCAGCGTCACCTCGGCATCGCGGGCGATCGCCTGCAGCCGCGGCAGGGTGCGCTTGCGCCGGCTCGCCTCGGGCGCCGGGGCGGGAATGGCGATCAGCCCGGCATAGAGGCAGCCGAAGAAGGCCCGCACGAAATCGATGCCGGCGGGGAACAGCAGCAGCACCCTTTCGCCCGGCGCATGCCGCTGCGCCAGCCAGCCGGCGATGGCGCGCGCCTCGGCGTCGAGCCCGGCGAAGCCGATCCGGTCAACCTCGTCGCGGCCGTCCTCGAGAAAGGCGAAGGCGAGGCTGTCGCCACGCGTCAGCGCCTGATGGCGCAGCAGGTCGACCAGCGACCGGTCGGGGGAGAGGACCGGCTCAGACATGGGCGGTCACGCAACGGTTCAGTCGGATCGCGTGGCTCTCGGACGGGGCGAGCAGCGTGCCGTGGCGCACCACGGCGGGCTCCCGGTCGGCCGTTGCCTCGAGCCGGCCCAGCGCCACGGCGCCCTGCATGACCGCCCGGACCGTCATCGGCGCGAGCACCCCGCCGAGGCAGGCCCGCTCGCGCCCTCCGAAGGGGAAATAGGCCGAGGGCGCATAGGGACGGCGGCCGAGGAACCGCTCGGGCCGGAACTCCAGCGGAGCCTCGAACAGATCGGCCCGCCGGTGCACGAGATACTCGCAGGGGGCGAGGGTGACGCCGGCGGCGACCCGGTGGCCGAGGATGTCGACCGGCGCGGTCAGACGGCGGCCGGAGATCGTCGGCAGCACCGGATGCAGCCGCAGCACCTCGCGGCAGACCGCCTCGGCATAGTCCGGCGCCCCGGCGCGCAGCTGCGCCTGCACCTCTCCATGTCGCGCCAGCCGGTCCAGCGCCCAGGCCGCGGCCACCGCCACCGCATCGCCTGCGGTGATGGTCAGCATCATCACCTGATCGAGGATCACGGCATCGTCCAGCGCCGCGCCATCGGCGTCCCGCAGACCGGCCAGCCGTGCCAGCAGGTCGTCATGCGCGTCCGGGTCGGCGCGGCGCGCGTCCAGCGCAGCCTGCAGCAGCGCAAGGATCGCCGGGCGAGCGCGGCTCAGCGCCGTCCAGGCCTTCCACGCCCGCAGGTCGCGCCAGATGCGATCCTCGAAGATCGCGAGGATCTGCGCCCGTGCCGCCGCGCTCTCGCCGAGCACGAGCCGCAGGAGGCTGCGGACCGCGATCGCATGCGTCAGCGGCCGAAGCGGAATCTACCCGCCGTCGCCCAGCGCGTCCAGAACCGCCTGCGTTTCCTCGGCGACGACAAGCCCGTGTCCGGCGAGCGCCGTCTCGGAGAACAGCGGCGCGACGCGGCGCTTGAGGTCCCGGTGCGCCGCGCCATCCTGCAGGAACAGCGCGTGATCGCCCATCGCGTAGCGGTAGCTTTCGTTGAACGGCCGGCACTCATAGGCCGTGGGCGGCAGCTCGAACACCTGCCGCACGCCCTCCGGCGCGGCGACGATGGCCAGTTGCCCGAAGCCGCCGAGGTCGAGCGCGAACAGGTCGCCGTGCGCCGCATGGGCAGCCTCCAGCAGCCGCGTCGGCGCCTCCATCCAGAGCCGGCCCTGTGCCTCGGCAGGCAGCCCCGGTCCGGGCAGCGCAGGGGCCATGTTTGAATGCAGTGCTTGCACTCGATGCTCTCCCACGGCCGCCCAGGGCGCTGCGGCGGCGCCCGGATGTCTCTGATCGGACGCGTTGACGCAGATCAGAACATACATGTCCGGCGCCCATGCGGGGAGTCCCAATTGCCCCGCGAAGCGCTTCGCATCGCGATTTGCACAGGGATCAGACCGTTTCCGCCGCGCTGTCGGGGTCCCCGCCGTCAAGAAAGCGCTGCACCGCGGCGTTGAAGGCGCGCGGTCGGCTCAAGGGCGCGAGATGCCCGCCCCGCGGCAGGTCCAGCGATCTCCACCCGGGATGGGCGGCAAGCAGCACATCCGCCACGGCGCGCAGCGGGGCCGGGCTGTCGGCGGCCCGGGCCAGCAGCACCGGCGCCTCGATCCCGGGCCAGGGCCGCGGATCGAGCGCCGGCGGCATCACCGCGATCCATTCGTCGGCGTTGTGGCGCAGCGCCGATGCGAGCGCCTGCCGCCGGTCCGCGGGCATCGCCGCCCATGTCCCCGTGCCCGAGAAGAAATCGGCGAACTGCGCGGCCAGTTCCGGCCATGCCCCGCGCTCCGCGAACAGACGCACCCGGGCATAGATCCGCCGGACGACCGCCCGTTCGGCGGCGACCGCCGGGCCCTCAAGCAGGCCGAAGGCGTTGGGCTCGAACACCGCGACGCGTCCGGCACGGCGTCCGAGTGCGGCGGCGAGGTGCAGCGCGATCACCCCGCCGAAGGAATGCCCGACCAGATCGATCGGCCCCGCCAGCCCGTCGAGGAGCGGCAGCAGCGCGCCGGCCTGCGCCGCCACGTCGCG
>SLBI01000200.1 GCA_007126375.1 Paracoccaceae bacterium | reverse complement strand
GGCGGGGCGCGGGCCGCGGGCGCTGCCCGGCCCGCCGGGCGGAACGGATGAAGAAGAGGACAAGGGCATGCGACTGTCAGGCAAGCGGGCGGTGGTGACGGGGGCGGGCTCGGGCTTCGGCGCGGGCATCGCACGGGCCTTCGCGGCCGAAGGGGCGCGGGTGATGGCGGTGGACATCGACGCCGCCGCCGCCGCCGCCGTGGCGGCCGAGGTGGACGGGCTGGCGCAGGCCACCGACGTCGCGAAGGGCGATCAGGTGGCCGCACTGGCCGCCGCCGCACAGGCGGCGATGGGCGGGGTGGACATCCTGGTGAACAACGCCGGCGTCACCCATCTGCCCGCGCCGATGGAGGAAGTGAGCGAGGCCGATTTCGACCGGGTCTTCGCGGTCAACTGCAAGTCGGTCTATCTGACCGCCCGCGCCTTCCTGCCCGCCATGAAGGCCGCAGGCAGCGGCACGATCCTGAACATCGCCTCGACCGCCGGCGTTTCGCCGCGGCCACGGCTGAACTGGTACAACGCCTCCAAGGGCTGGATGATCACCGCGACCCGGGCCATGGCGGTGGAGCTTGCCCCCTCCGGCGTGCGGGTCAATGCGCTGAACCCGGTCGCCGGCGAGACTCCGCTGCTGAAGAGCTTCATGGGCGAGGATACGCCGGAAATCCGGGCGAAGTTCCTCGCCACGATCCCGCTGGGGCGCTTTTCCACTCCGGCCGACATCGCCGCGGCGGCCCTGTTCCTGTGCTCGGACGAGGCCGCGATGATCACCGGCGTGGCGCTGGAGGTGGATGGCGGCCGTTGCATCTGACGCTCCACGCCGCCCGAATGGCCCCCGCAAGTGGCGGACGCGACAGCGGCGATCTCAGCTGATGCCGCCCTGCAGAACCAACCGGGGCACGAAGCGCGGCCGGGTTGGGATCACATGGATGAACCGCTGCACCGGGATGCCCATTTTCACCACCGGCGTGTAGGTCAGCGAGGTCTCGACGAGGATGATCGTCTCGCCGACGGTCAGGAAAGGCAGACGGCCCGCATCGACCAGCGCCGTCAAGCGTTCCTCGCTCAGGGGCTCGCCTCCATGGGTGCCGCGCGACCAGCGGATGCGATAGTCCTCCGTCACCGGATTCCAGTCGATGCTGGACACACGCAACGTGCTGGGCTGATGGCTGCGCGCCAGCACCGAATAGACATCCGCCAGACCGTCGAGGTAATCCTCGCTCACTGGAGCGTTCTGTCGCGACAGCAGATCGGCAATCGCATAGGCGGCCTTCGCGTTGGTATTCGCGGTGCGAAACAGGTCGAAGAAGACGAAGGTGGCAACAAAGAATATGATCAGGACGGGCAGGATGAGCACCGCCTCGAAAGAGAGGGCGCCGCGCTGATCGCGGGGCAGCCGGCGCAGACGGCGCGCAAGAATGCCGGCACGGCGGCGCCTCGGGCTGGCATTCGGCTGGGCTTCGACACGCATCGGCGGTGCCTCCGGTTGGCCTTGGGGACTCCGCGGCATCAGCTCGGCTCGTTCACGAAGACCGAACTGGCCAGCAGCCGGTAACCGCCCGAGGCATCTCGCGGCAACGCCATGGCCAACCCCGAAGTGGGAATGATCGGATCCACGACGACACAGGCGCGAACCATCATCAGCTCGTTGTCGGTGCCGGGGGTGAACTGGGTGACGGGCTGGATCTCCTCGTTGCGGTCGATGCAGCTCGGCGGCGTTTCCAGCCCGTCCCAGGTGGTCGTGTCGATGCGGCGCAGTTCGAGCAGAAGCACCTCGCGGCAATTGCGGATGATCACGGTCTCGTCACAGATGGCATCACGGAGGGCATTTGCGCTGGGATCCTCCATGGTGCCAAGGCGCAGCGACCGCAGGGAAATGTCCACCGCGCGTTCCAGCATCACCTGGCGGCTCATGAAGATGCCCGCCTCGATGCTCGATGCCAGAACCGCGAAGAACAGCGGAAAGTAGAAGACGAACTCGATCGTAGACGAGCCGTCCTCGCGCCGGGCGCCCCGTCGCAGCGCCCGGCCTGCAGCCCGCAGGACAATCCCGAGCGCGGACATCATTCTGTCAACCGCAACATCTGGATCGAGCCGGCGATGGACTGAAACGCCTGGTCCAGCTCTTCGTTGAGCACATTGAAATAGTGCGAGGGCGAGGAGGCACAGTCGCGCATCTCCTGCGCGGCGCTCGAACTGGTCGTGTTGAAGGCGATGGTGTAGATCACCACGCCGTTCTGTTTGGCCAGATTGCAGGAGGCGAAGAAGCGGTCGCGGTTGGTGTTGCGGTTCGCCAGCGTGTAGTGGCAGTTGCTGTTGCCGTCGCAGTAGCGGTCACGGTTGCTGGAATTCTTGCGCTGTTCCAGCAGCTCGATATAGCTGTTCGCGTCGATCTCTTCGGTCTCTCCGTCAATCTCCTTCTCGACCCAGTTCGGCGCCTTGACGGGGCGCAACTGGTCGGTGATCGCGCCATCGGTCATCAGCACGATGACCTTCAGCGTCTCGGGATCGTCCCAGTCGGCCGGTCGGTTGGAGAAGCGTTCGGGAACCGTGCCGTCGAGGAACAGCTCCTGTGTCAGCCAGCGCGAGGCCGGATCGAGCAGCGCGAGGCCCCAGCGCATGCCGTAGTGCGTTCCGGTACCATCGTGCAGCGGCACGTTGTCGATGAAATCTCCGACCTCGCCGGCGTCGCCGCGGAAATACTGGATGGTGGCGCCGAATCCGCCGTGCGCATCGCCCTCATAGGGGCACCAGCCCCATTGCATGAAGTTCCAGTCGATCTTCCAGTGCATGAAATGGGGGATCTGGCTGTAGCTTCCCGCCGCCGGCAGCCCGGTGTGGCTGTAGTCCGACGATCCCAGCTCCATGCAGTAGGAGAAGTTGTGGGAATGCTCCTCGTCGGTGCGCCCGCCCAGCAGGTCGAACACACGCTGGCCGGGGTTCACGCCGCCGGCGTAAGGCACGATGCTGATCGAGACCAGCTCGTCGCGGTCGCCCGCCATCATCCGCTCCGCGAAGTTGCGCCCGGCGGTGCGCAGGTAGCCGATCTGCGGAACCGGGCCGAAACGCATGGAGCCCGAGATATCCAGCACCAGCGAGACCTCCACATTCGGGATGCGCTCTTCGGCACCGCTGAGCCCCGGCACGGTCATCTGATCGATGCCGACCATGCGCAGAAAGAAGGTGGAAAGCTCGCTGGAGGCGGCGACGCGCACGTTGCGGAAGTTGATGCCTTCGTCCACCAGCACCGCGTCCACGTTGCTCGACAGGCCGGCGGCATCGAAATAGGTATGCACGACCACTTCGGGCTCGCTGACCTGCGTCAGAGAGGCCGCGGCGAGCGTCGCCGCGTCGGCGGTGTTCTGCAGCCGCGTCCGGTCATGCTCGAAGCGCATGAAGTCGACCGCCATGCCGCCGGCGATCAGCATCAGGACCAGCATGAAGACACCGAAGATCGCGAGCGCCCCGTCTTCGGCGGCGCCGAAGCGGCGCAGCCGGCGGCGCAGACGCGCCAAGGCAGCCCGGCGGGCACGACGGGGCATGGCGGCGAAGGGCAAGTGCAGATCGGACATCGGTTCACCTATTGATTGCCCCGCCCGGAAACGTGACGGGCGGACGGGGAAACGTGCAGAACGACGGATACCAACGCCCAAGATTTGTGGCATGAATGTGGCGGGGTCAGGCACTGGTCTGGCAGTGGAAACACCTCCCCGGGCAGCGGCGTGATCGTTGCCGGACAGGTGGTGATGGCCCCGCCGCCATGACCCGGAACAGGGCATTGGTCCCGGCTGTGCATGGGTGGCACACTATCGACGGGAGGCTGATTCGCGGCTCCGGACCTCGCTGAAGGTCCGGAGCCCGGGAATGTGGCACGCAGTCACGGCAGGCCACGCCGTCCGTGCATCTGCGCAAGGAGGAGGATCCCATGAAGGACACCGACACGCCGCGCGAGCCGGGTTTTCGCGACTCCGTCGATCTGATGTTCAATCGCGCCGTGGCGTTGATGGACCTCAGCCCGGGGCTCGAACAGAAGATCCGCGTCTGCAACGCCACCTACATCGTCCGCTTCGGCGTCCGGCTGCGCGGCCACATCCACACCTTCACCGGTTACCGTTCGGTGCACTCCGAGCATCTGGAGCCGGTCAAGGGCGGCATCCGCTACGCTCCGGAGGTCAATCAGGACGAGGTCGAGGCGCTGGCCGCGCTGATGACCTACAAATGCGCGCTGGTCGAGGTGCCCTTCGGCGGCTCCAAGGGCGGGCTCTGCATCGACCCGCGGGAATGGGACGAGCACGAGCTGGAGGCGATCACCCGGCGCTTCGCCTATGAACTGGCCAAGCGCGACCTGATCCATCCCAGCCAGAACGTGCCGGCGCCCGACATGGGCACCTCGGAGCGCGAGATGGCCTGGATGGCCGACCAGTATGCGCGGATGAACACCACCGACATCAATGCCCGCGCCTGTGTCACCGGCAAGCCGTTGAACTCGGGCGGCATCGCCGGCCGGGTGGAGGCCACCGGCCGCGGCGTTCAGTATGCGCTGCGTGAGTTCTTCCGCCACCCCGAAGACGTGCGGCGGGCCGGTCTCTCCGGCGGGCTCGACGGCAAGCGGGTGATCCTGCAGGGGTTCGGCAACGTCGGCTATCACGCGGCGAAGTTCCTGTCCGAGGAGGACGGCTGCAGGATCGTCGGCATCATCGAGCGCGACGGGGCGCTGATGTCCGAGACCGGGCTGAACGTGCAGAACGTGCGCGACTGGATCGGCAAGCATGGCGGCGTCACCGGCTGCCCCGAAGGCCGGCATGTCGACGATGGCGCCCGCGTGCTGGAGGAGGAGTGCGACATCCTGATCCCCGCCGCGCTGGAAGGTGTCATCAACCTGACCAACGCCGAACGGATCCTGGCCCCCCTGATCATCGAGGCCGCGAACGGCCCGGTCACCGCCGCTGCCGACGACATCCTGCGCGGCAAGGGCACGGTGATCATACCCGACCTCTACGCCAACGCGGGCGGGGTGACGGTCAGCTATTTCGAATGGGTGAAGAACCTGAGCCACATCCGCTTCGGCCGGATGCAGCGGCGGGCGGAGGAGGCACATCACCTGCTGCTGATCGAGGAACTGGAACGGCTTTCGGCCGACAAGCGGCTGGGCTGGGAACTCTCGCCCGATTTCAAGACCCGCTACCTGCGCGGCGCGGGCGAGCTGGAACTCGTGCGCTCCGGTCTCGACGACACCATGCGCACCGCCTACCAGTCCATGCGCGAACGCTGGCACGGTCAGGAAAACGTCACCGACCTGCGTATCGCGGCCTTCACCGTTGCCATCGAGCGTGTGGCGTCGAGCTATCGGGCAAAGGGGCTCTGAGCTCCGGCCGCGACGGGGAACGGCCGGGCGAAAAGCTGCACCGCAGAGAATCATTCGGCCCGGACAAAAAAATTGTTCCGATTGGCCTCGCCAACGTTTAACCTTGCACGTGTGACGTTGATTTTTGTGAAAGGAGACAAGACATGACGCCATATCGTGTCGTTCCCGCTCTCGCCGCCGCGGCCATGATTGCCACGTCCGGCGCGGCGGACGCTGCGTCGGTCGGTGTGCGTATCATCTACGATACCACATCGGTCGACATCTACGATGGCGACGCCGCGGACCTGAACACGTCCGTCGACGCCATTGACTGGAACCTGTCGGAGCCGACCATCGGGCCGACGTTCCAGGCCCTCGGCTTCACGGCACTGGAGGTGGACGGGGCGAAATGCACCGTCTGCCCCGACACGCTGACGATGGACCTCGAAGCCAGCTTCCGAGACGCGCCGTCGCTGCTGGAGGTGCTCGTGTCGGGCATCGACTTCATGCGTGATGCGCCGAGCTTCCTCTTCACCTATGTGGGGATTCCGATCGGGCCCAGCACGAGCATCCTGACCGAAGCATATGTGTCTTCGAACAACACGTTCTTCGATCTGGAAACCCTCGTGGGAAGCGAGTTCTCGACCGCGGTGTTCGCCGGTCAGCAGCGCGGCGGTTCCGCGACCGCTCCCTACAGCGCAACCCTGCGCATGGTCTTCGACTTCACGGACCAGCAGACCACGATGCAGGCGCAATCGCAGTTGAGCCCGATCCCGGTACCGGCGGCGCTGCCGCTCTTGCTCGGCGGCTTGGGGATGCTCGGCCTCGTGGGAATGCGGCGTCGCCGCAGCTGACCACCTTACCCGGCGGGACAAGCCATTGAACGGGCGCCTGCGGGCGCCCGTTCGCATGTGTCAGGGCCGCCCGCGCCCCGTCTGCGGCCGCCGCCGGCCGAGATCCCAGGGCAGCGTCACCGCCCAGATGAAGGCGACCATCCAGCCGATCAGCGTCCAGCCGGTGAGCAGGTTCACGAGAAAGAGCTTCAGCCGCTGATCGCGCCGGCGTGTCAGGGCGATGAACGTGGGAATGAAATAGCCAAGCAGAAACGCCGTGGCGTTCACTGCGATCAGCCAACCGGGGGTATCGCCTGGGGGCATGGGGCAACCGTCTCCTGCCGGCAGCAATGCGCCCTCGGCGCCGGCAGATCAACTGCCCGTCATCGGGTACGGGGCAAAACGCCGCGGTCTCCGCCGCCTCTTGCAGCGTCGCGGCAAAGGCGCTTTGGTGCGCCGGACGCCAGAAAGGGGCCCAAGCAGGGGACACGGAGCGGATGCGCTATTCGGGACTTCAGGTTCTGTGGGAGGGGCTGCGCGGCAACCGTGGCTGGGGCCCGGCCTGGACCAAGCCGGAACCGAAGCCTGCCTATGACATCGTCATCATAGGCGGCGGCGGGCACGGGCTCTCCACCGCCTATTACCTGGCGAAGAACCATGGGCTGAAGAACATCGCCGTGCTGGAGAAGGGCTATCTGGGCGGCGGCAACATCGGGCGCAACACGACCATCGTGCGCGCCAACTACTTCCTGCCCGGCAACTCCGAGTTCTACTCGCACTCGCTGAAGCTGTGGGAGGGGCTGGAGGCGGAGCTGAACTACAACGTGATGCATTCGCAGCGCGGGCTGATAAACCTGTTCCATTCCGACGGCCAGCGCGATGCCTTCGCCCGGCGCGGGAATGCGATGATCAACCAGGGCGACGACGCGATCCTGCTCGACCGTGAGGGCGTTCGCGCGCACCTGCCCTATCTCGACTTCGAGAATCACCGCTTCCCGGTCTACGGGGGCCTCCTGCATCCGCGCGGCGGCACCGCCCGCCACGATGCGGTCGCCTGGGGCTATGCCCGTGCCGCCTCCCGGCTGGGGGTGGACCTGATCGAGAACTGCGAGGTCACCGGGATCACCGTGAATGGCGGAAAACTGCAAGGCCTTACCACTACGCGGGGCGAGATCGGGGCAAAGAAGGTTGCAATCGTGGTCGCCGGCCGCTCCGGCCAGGTGGCCGCGATGGCCGGGCTGACGCTGCCGATCGAGAGCCATGTGCTGCAGGCCTTCGTCACCGAGGGGCTGAAGCCCTGCATCGACCATGTCGTCAGCTTCGGCATGGGGCATTTCTACATCAGCCAGTCGGACAAGGGCGGGCTGGTGTTCGGCGGCGACATCGATTTCCACGCCTCCTATGCCGCGCGCGGGAATCTGCCGATGATGGAGCATGTGATGGAGGCCGGCATGGCGCTGATGCCGATGATCGGCCGGGCCCGGGTGCTGCGCAGCTGGGGCGGTATCATGGACATGTCGCCAGATGGCTCGCCGGTGATCGACCGCACGCCCGTCGACGGACTCTACATCAATTGCGGCTGGAATTACGGGGGGTTCAAGGCGGTTCCTGCCTCCGGATGGTGCCTCGCGCATCTGATGGCGACGGATGAGAGCCATGAGGTCGCCCGCCGCTTTCGTCTCGATCGTTTCGCCACCGGCCACCTTCTCGACGAGGAAGGCACCGGCAGCCAGCACAACCTGCACTGAGGTCCCATGCTGATTCCATGCCCCCTATGCGGCCCCCGCGACCGGCGCGAGTTCTACTATATGGGCGCCGCCGAGTACCTGGAACGCCCCGGCCCCGACGCCGCGGCCGAGGCCTGGGATGCGCATCTGCATCTGCGCGCGAATCCGGCGGGCCGCACGCGCGATCTTTGGCAGCATGAATGCTGCGGCGCCTGGCTGGTGGTGGAGCGCTGCACGGTGACGCATCGGGTGTTCGGCGCCCGGCTGATCGGCGGGCTGACGGATGCGGCTTGAGGGGCGCGGGCGGATCGACCGGGGCCAGCCTGTCGGGTTCAGCTTCGACGGGCGGCGGCTGACGGGCTTTGCCGGCGACACCCTCGCCTCGGCGCTGATCGCGAACGATGTCCGCCTTGTCGGGCGCAGCTTCAAGTATCACCGCCCGCGCGGGCTGATGACCGCCGGGCCGGAGGAGCCGAACGGGCTGGTCGAGATCCACGACCCCGATGGACAGGTCACGCCCAATACGCGGGCCACGCTGCAGGAACTCTACCCCGGTCTCGATGCGCGCAGCCAGAACCGCTGGCCCTCGCTGAAATGGGATATGCTGGAGGTCAACGACCTGTTGCACCCGTTCCTTGGCGCAGGTTTCTACTACAAGACCTTCATGTGGCCGCGGAAGTTCTGGGAAAGGCTCTATGAACCGCTGATCCGTCGTGCCGCCGGGCTGGGCCGGCTTTCCGGCCGGCACGAGGATGCGGCACATGAGCGGGCCTTCGCCTTCGCCGACCTCGTGGTGATCGGGGCGGGGCCGGCCGGGCTGACGGCGGCGCTCGCGGCCGGCCGGGCCGGGGCCGACGTGATCCTCGTCGAGACCGACAGCACCGTCGGCGGGCGGTTGCTGGCCGAAGAGGAGGCCATCGGCGATCAGCCCGGGCCGGACTGGGCGGCGTCGGTCTTCAGGGAACTGCAGAACCTGCCGAATGTGCGGGTGATGCTGCGCAGCACCGTTGTCGGCGCCTGGGACGACGGGCAGTGGGGCGTGCTGGAGCGGTCGGGGCTGCATCTGCCCCCTGCCCCGGACATCCCGCGCGAGACCTTCTGGCGGATCCGCGCGTCGCGGGCGATCCTCGCCGCCGGGGCGCTGGAACGGCCCATCGCCTTTCCCGGCAACGACCGCCCGGGGGTAATGCTCGCCTCCGGCCTGCGCGCCTATCTGCACCGCTGGGGCGTGGCGCCGGGGCGCAGGATCGCCGTCTTCGGCGCGCATGACGACGCGCATCGCACCGCCCGCGACCTGACCGCGGCAGGGCTGACCGTGACCGCAGTGATCGACGCGCGCCCGCAAGCCCCCGAAAGCGACGACTGGAAGGTGCATGCCGGCGGCAGGGTGATAGGCACCCGCGGGCGGATGGGCCTGCGCGGCGTGAAGGTGCGCCGCGGCGGGTCCGAGTTCATGGTCGATGCCGATGTGCTGGCCGTCGCTGGCGGCTGGAATCCGACCGTCCATCTGGCCTGCCACATGGGCGCCCGGCCGGTCTGGGACGCGGCGCAGGCGGCCTTCCTGCCGCCTGCGCCGGATGCCCCGGGCGCAGTGCCGGGGCT
>SLBI01000350.1 GCA_007126375.1 Paracoccaceae bacterium | reverse complement strand
CCCATGCCCAGCCGCATCTCTCGCGCCGCCTATGCCGACATGTATGGCCCCACCACCGGCGACAGGGTGCGGCTGGCCGATACCGAGCTGATCGTCGAGGTGGAGCGTGACCTCACCACCTACGGCGAGGAGGTGAAGTTCGGCGGCGGGAAGGTGATCCGCGACGGCATGGGCCAGAGTCAGGCGACGCGCGCACAGGGCGCGGTGGATACGGTCATCACCAATGCGCTGATCCTCGACCATACCGGCATATACAAGGCCGATGTGGGCCTGCGCGACGGCCGCATCCACAGGATCGGCAAGGCCGGCAATCCAGACACCCAGCCCGGCGTCGACATCGTGATCGGCCCGGGGACGGAGGCCATCGCGGCCGAGGGCAGGATCCTCACCGCCGGCGGCCTTGACGTGCACATCCATTTCATCTGCCCCCAGCAGGTCGAGGATGCCCTGCATTCCGGGCTGACCACCATCACCGGCGGCGGCACCGGCCCGGCGCATGGCACGCTGGCCACCACCTGCACGCCCGGGCCGTGGCACATCGGGCGGATGTTGCAGGCGGCCGATGCCTTTCCGATCAACCTCGCCTTCGCCGGCAAGGGCAACGCCAGCCTGCCCGGTGCGCTGGTGGAACAGGTGGAGGCCGGCGCCTTCGCGCTGAAGCTGCACGAGGACTGGGGCACCACGCCCGGCGCCATCGACTGCTGCCTCGACGTGGCCGACCGGATGGACGTGCAGGTGATGATCCACACCGACACGCTGAACGAGAGCGGTTTCGTCGAGAACACCCTCGCGGCGATGAAGGGGCGCACCATCCACGCCTTCCACACCGAGGGCGCCGGTGGTGGCCACGCGCCCGACATCATCAAGGTCTGCGCCGCACCGAACGTGATCCCCTCCTCGACCAACCCGTCGATGCCCTACACCGTGAACACCGTGGACGAGCATCTCGACATGCTCATGGTCTGCCATCATCTCGACAAGGCGATCCCCGAGGATGTCGCCTTCGCCGAGAGCCGCATCCGCAAGGAGACCATCGCCGCCGAGGACATCCTGCACGACATGGGCGCCTTCTCGATCATGGCCTCCGACAGCCAGGCGATGGGCCGGGTGGGCGAGGTGATCATTCGCACCTGGCAGACCGCGCACAAGATGAAGCTGCAGCGCGGTCGCCTGCCCGAGGAGACCGGCGACAACGACAATCTGCGCGTGCGCCGCTACATCGCGAAATACACCATCAACCCGGCCATCGCCCATGGCATCAGCCGCCATGTCGGCAGCGTCGAGGAAGGCAAGCGCGCCGATCTGTGCCTGTGGGCGCCGGCCTTCTTCGGCGTGAAGCCCGAGATGGTGCTGATCGGCGGCACCATCGTCTGCGCACAGATGGGCGATCCCAACGCCTCGATCCCGACACCGCAGCCGGTCTATTCAAGGCCGATGTTCGGTGCCTTCGGCCGGTCGGTGGAGCGCTCGGCGGTGGTTTTCGCCTCGCGGGCCGGCGTGGAGTCCGGCCTGGCGCAGCGGCTCGGTCTCGCCAAGGACCTGCTCGTGTCCGAGAACACCCGCGATATCGGCAAGGCCGACATGGTGCTGAATGCAGCCATGCCGGCGATCGAGGTCGACCCCGAGACCTACGAGGTGCGCGCCGACGGCGAGCTTCTGACCTGCGCGCCGGCCACCGAACTGCCTTTGGCTCAGCGCTATTTCCTCTTCTAACCAGTGCGGGGATGGCGCAGGATGCAGCCGCTGTGCGGGAAGGGTGAGCCGATGGGGTGGCCAGGCGTTGCGGCATTCGGGGTGATGGTGCTGGCGAGCCTGCCGGGCGGGGCGATCGCCTGCCCGGACGGGGCGGAGGCGGCGCGCAGCGGGATCGTGATCAGCTATGACGACGGGTCGGTCTCCACCTACCGGCGTGGCGGCGACGGCATCGTCACCGAAATCACTCTCTATGACGACCCCGACGTTGATGGCTATGTCGTGGTCGCGCTGCATGGCCTTTATGTCATGGAGGAATACGATCTCATCCGCGGTGTGCCGGACAGCGCCACCCATGAGCGGCAGAGTTTCGAACTCGCGCTCAAGGCGCTGCCGGCGCCTGCGCCCGGGCTGAGCTGGACCGGTGCGGCCAGAGTCGCGATCGGCGCGGAACCTGCGCGCCCGCGCGAGGTGAGCCTGAGCGTCGGCGCGGCCGAACGGGTCAGTTACGGCGGCTGCGGCTATGACAGCTGGCCGGTGGTGCTGCGCCACCGCGACGCGGACGAGGATTACGTGCTCGGCCTCGACTATCTGCCGTCGATGGGTATCGCCGTGCTGCGCAGCTTCGCCGATTTCGGTGGCCCGGCAGACAGCTATACGCCGCTGTCGATCGCGCCCGCCACCCCCTGAGACCGCCCGCCACAAGGATACCCGCCGATGACCGATATCCCTCCCCGCGCCATCGCGGTGCGCCGCGCCGGTGAGTGGCAAGATGCGCCGGTCGATGGCGTGACCCTCGACTACGACGCGCGCTTCCTGCGCCGCAAGCGGCTGACCGGGGCGGGCGGAACGGTGTTCGTTGCCGATCTGGCCGAGACGACGAGCCTCGATCACGGCGATGCGCTGGTGCTGGAGGATGGGCGGCTGGTCGAGGTGCGCGCGGCGCCCGAACCGCTGGTGGCGGTGACCGGCGGCAACCTCGCCCGCCTCGCCTGGCATATCGGCAACCGCCACACCCCCTGCGAGATCGGCACCGAGCGGCTGGTGATCCGCCATGACCATGTGCTCGAGGAGATGCTGCGTGGCCTCGGTGCCGGGATCGAGCGTTTCGACGGGCCGTTCCGACCCGAGGGCGGCGCCTACGGACACGGGCGCACCATGGGGCACAGCCACGGCCCGGCCGATCACGCCCATCATCATGACCCGGCCGAACGGCACCATCTCTCGGCCGGCGATTTCGACGGCGGCAACGGTGGCGATTGAAACTGCGGACGGGCAAGGCCGTGACGCCGCGCTGCTGAGCCTTGCGCAATGGCTCTCGCCGGCCTTTCCGGTTGGCGGTTACACCTTCTCGCAGGGGCTGGAATGGGCGATCGCCATGGGCGAGGTTGCCGACGCCGCCGACCTTTCCCGCTGGCTGTCGGACCTTGTGGAGCATGGCGCCGGCCGGACCGACGCGATCCTCCTCGGGCTCGCCCTGCGTGCAGCGGCGCCGGTCGACGAACTCAGCGATCTCGCTGCCGCTCTGGCACCCTCGCGCGAGCGGTTGGAGGAGACCGAGGCGCAGGGTGCGGCCTTCGCCTCGGCCATGGCGACGCTGGGCCGCCCGGTGCCGGCCGTGGCCTATCCGCTGGCGGTGGGGCTGGCCGCGCGCGGGCTGGGCCTGCCGCCCGCACAGGTTGCGGCGCTCTGGCTGCAGGCCTGGGCGGGCAATCTCGTGCAGATCGCCGTGCGGCTGGTGCCGCTGGGGCAGGGCGAGGGCCAGGCGGTGCTCGCCGGGCTGCAGCCGCTGATCCTGCGCATTGCCGACGAGGCTGCGACCGCCGGGCCCGCAGCACTGGGCAGTGCGGCGTTTCTCGCCGATCTTGCCGCGATGCATCACGAAACCATGGAGGTGCGACTGTGCCGGACGTGACAGGGGCGAAAAGCGCGCATGGGCCGCTGAAGGTCGGTATCGGCGGGCCGGTGGGCGCCGGCAAGACCACGCTGACCGAAGCGCTGTGCAAGGCCATGCGCGCGCGCTGGTCGCTCGCCGTCATCACCAACGACATCTACACCGCCGAGGATGCCGAGTTCCTGATGCGCGCCCAGGCGCTGCCGATGGAGCGGATCCGCGGGGTGGAAACGGGCGGATGCCCGCATACCGCGATTCGCGAGGATGCGTCGATCAACCTTGCCGCGGTGGCCGATCTGCGGGCGAAACTGCCCGACCTCGACCTGATCCTCATCGAATCGGGCGGCGACAATCTCGCCGCGACCTTCTCGCCCGAACTCGCCGATCTGACGCTCTATGTCATCGACACCGCGGCCGGGCAGGACATTCCCCGCAAGAAGGGCCCGGGGGTGACGAAATCGGACCTTCTGATCGTCAACAAGACCGATCTTGCGCCGCATGTCGGGGTCGATCCCGACCTGCTGCAGGCCGATGCCCGCCGCGCCCGAGGTGCCCGGCCCTTCGTCATGGCCAGCCTTCGCGAGGGCCGCGGCGTGGCCGAGATCGTCCGCTTCGTCGAGGAGGCGGGCGGGCTCTGACCGCGCCGGCGGTGCCGGTCAGGGGCCGACGGGCTGGCAATCCTGCCCGCGGGCGGCGAGCCGGCCGCAGGCGCCCCGGGCGCCGGTTTCGGTCAGGCCGACGAAGCTCGCCTCGAAACCGCCCGAGCCCTGTTCGATTCGCCGCGGAGCGGTGTCCAGCGTTCCCAGATCGGCAAGCGCGCTGCGGATCAGCGCCCGTTCGGCGGCGTCGCGGTTGGGATAGCGACCGATCGCGACCGCCCAGAGCCGCGGCGAGGAGGTCGATACCGTGCGCGTTACTTCCTCCGTGAGCTCGTCACCGGCGTTTGCGGCGGCAAGATTCGGTTGCGCCCGGCCCGTCCGGGCAAGCGAGGCGAGGCCGCTTCCCGCCTCTTCGACGCCGATTGCCGCATAGGTCAGCACGACGAGGCTGGCACCGTCGGCCTGGCTGCGGGGCGCAGGTGCCGGCGCGGCGGTTGCCGGTGGCGCGATCGCCGCGGCCGCCGGCCGGACAAGGGCCGTCACGGCCTGCGCCGACGACCCGGCCGAAGCGGTTTCCAGCGCCCGCGTGCCGGTCGGTGCCGGATCCGCCTCGGTCGGGGCGAGGGCAACCGTGACATGCGTTTCGTCCGGCAGATCGGCTGTCGCGGGGCCGGACGGGTCGGGCCTTGGCAGGGGCAGAGGTGCGTTGGCCACGGCAAGCGGCGAGGCCGACATGTCTGCCTCCGGCTCCGGCGCGGCCGCATCGGCGATGGCGAAGGGGATGTCCTCTGCCGGCGTGTCCGCGGCGGCCTCCGCCATCGCAAACGGCAATGCGGCGGCGGTAATCTCCCGGGCGTCGCGCGTTGATGCGGACGGCGGCGCCTCTGCCGCATCGGCGACGGCAAAGGGCAACGTGGCGGTCAGCCCGTCGGGGCGCGGTTCCGGTTGCGGCGCGGAATCGCCGGCGGCCGCTTCGGTGTCCGGGGGGGCAGCGACCGCGGCGATTGCGGTCTCGATCCCGAGGGCCAGCCCGGCCACGGCGGGTGGGTCTTCGGCAGGGGTGGGGCGGAGCCTTGGCACCGGGCTGCGGCGCACGGCCGTGTCGATCCGGATCGTGCGCCCGGCGGCAGGCCGGTTTCCGGCCGCGGCCATCGCGACGCCACCCGGCGGGGTGCTGCCATAATCCGGCGGTGGGGGGCGGCGGACGGCGGCGCGTCGCGGTGCCCGCTCGAAACCGAGATCCATCAGCCCGGTCACCCGACGTGTCCGGTCCGGCACCGACTGTCCGCCGAAGACGGTGACGATGACATGCCGCTCGCCGCGCCGGGCCGATGCGGTCAGGTTGAATCCCGCCGCCCGTGTGTAGCCCGTCTTGATACCGTCCGCGCCGTCATAGCCGTTGAGGAAGGCGCGGTTGGTGTTGGTGACCGTCCGCACCCCGGCATCGGCGCTGCTGCGGGAGAAGAGGTTGTAGTATTCGGGGAAGTCGAAATAGAGTTGTCGACCCAGCGTCGTCATGTCGCGGGCGGTGCTGAGATGGCCCGACGCGGTGAGGCCGTGGGCGTTGCGGAACGACGTGTTCGTCATGCCCAGCGCCTGTGCGGTGCGGTTCATGCGGGCGATGAAGGCCGCTTCGGAGCCCGAGATTGCCTCGCCGATGGCCGTTGCCGCGTCATTGCCCGAGCGCACGGCCGCGGCGCGGATCAGATGGCGCAGCGCGATCGTCTGCCCGGTCTTGAGTCCGAGACAGGAACAGGGCTGCCCGGCGGCGTTGGCCGAGACGCGCACCGGGGTGTCGAGGCCGATCTCGCCATTCCGCACCGCCTCGAAGGCGATGTAGAGCGTCATCATCTTGGTCAGCGAGGCCGGATGCAGCCGGGTGTCATGGTTGCGTGCGTGCAACACCTCGCCGGTGCGGGCGTCGATGACCATGGCCGCGTAGGGAGCGGCCGAGGCCGTCACCGGAGCCATCAGTGCGACCAGGAAAACGGCCGCGATCAGCCCGATGCGCTGTCTTGCGCAGGGTCGGGCCACCCTGATCTGGGCGTTCTGCACGGGTTCTGCCCCTATATCTGCCTCTGGCGCGGCCCGGATCTTTACCGTCAGGGTCCGACAATCAGGTTAAGCTAGCATGCGGGGAAACGCCCGAAAACAGATATCTTTCCGGGGCTTTCACGTCGATGTTTCGACAATGTCCCGCCACCTTTCCGCCATGCGACGGTGTCAGGCGCCATCGATCCATGCGACCAACTCGGCCAGCGTGCCAAGGTCGGGCAACGCCCGGAACCGTGCATGCTCTGCCGGCGCCTCGGCATGCTCGATCTCCCAGCTCAGCCCGTGCGGCACATGCACACCCCAGCCGCCGGCGAGGATCGGCGGGATCACGTCAGACTTCAGCGAATTGCCGACCATCAGCGCGCGTTCCGGCCCGCCGCCGTGGCGGCCGAAGATGCGGGCATAGACCTCGGGGGTCTTTTCGCTGACGATCTCCACGGCATCGAACAGATCGCCAAGGCCGGACTGCGCCAGCTTGCGTTCCTGATGCAGCAGGTCGCCCTTGGTGATCAGCACCACGCGATAGCGGCCGGCGAACGCCTCCACCGCTTCGCGCGCATGCGGCAGCAGTTCGATGGGATGGGCCAGCATGTCGCGCCCGGCCGCCAGCAACTCGGCGATCACCTCGGTGGGCACGCGTCCCTCGGTGACCTCGATCGCCGTTTCGATCATCGACAGCGTGAAACCCTTCACGCCAAAGCCATAGTGCCCGAGGTTGCGACGCTCTGCCGCGAGCAGTCGCGCATCGAGATCGGCGGTATCGGCATGGTCGGCCAGCAACTCGGCGAAGCGCGCCTGAGTCAGGCGGAAAAACCGCTCGTTGTGCCACAGCGTGTCGTCGGCATCGAAACCCACGGTATCGAGCAGGCTGGTCATCCGCGCCCCGTCGGCCCCCTTTTCTCATGCGCACAAGACGCTATACTAGCAATCCGAACAGGGAAACGCGCAAGTCTGGAGCGGTTGTCGGTGGCTCAGCGCCCAAGCATCATGTCGGACAAGAACACGCCGCGTCGCGACGGCGAGACCGGCGTGCTGACCAAACCGAAGGCGAAGACACAGCGGCCGCCGCTCTACAAGGTCTTGCTGCTCAACGACGATTACACGCCGATGGAATTCGTCGTTCACGTGCTCGAGCGCTTCTTCGGGATGACCCACGCCCAGGCCTTCGATCTGATGCTGACGGTTCACAAGAAGGGCGTTGCCGTTGTCGGTGTCTTCTCCTTCGAGGTGGCGGAAACCAAGGTGGCGCAGGTGATGGACTTCGCCCGCCGGCACCAGCATCCGCTGCAGTGCACCATGGAAAAGGAATAGGGGCGGCGCCGTCGCGCCGGCTCCGCTGCAACCGATGAGTCACAGCGATCCGCGCGCCGCACGCCTGGCGCTTGCCCTTGACGGCGGGCCACCGCAAGGCCGTGTCGCGGCCTTCGCGCCTCGTGCCGGCGAGGACATCTCCGCGCTGCGCGCCGATGCCGAGGTCATCACAGGTTTTTTCCCCGATGCCGAGGCTTTTGCCGCGCGCGGTCATGTCACCCGGGTGCAGCCCGAGGGACGGTACGGGATGTCCCTGGTCTGCCTTCCCCGCGCACGGGCGGCGGCGCGGGATCTGGTGGCACGGGCGCTGGCGGTCACCGACGGGCCGGTTCTGGTGGACGGGCAGAAGACCGACGGCATCGAGACGCTGCTTCGGGCAGCGCGGGCGCGGGTGACCGTGCCCGAACCGGTGGCCAAGGCGCATGGCAAGTTGTTCCGGCTCGAAGGCGCCGACCGCGCCGCCTTCGCCGACTGGCACGCGGCGCCGCGACGGATCGCCGGCGGGTTCGTTACCCGGCCGGGGGTGTTCTCGGCCGACGGGCCCGATCCCGGCTCGCAATGCCTCGACGCCGCCTTGCCCGACCGGCTGCCGCCGCGTGTGGCCGAACTCGGCGCCGGCTGGGGCTGGCTCGCGGCCCGCCTGCTGGCAAGAGCCGGGCTGGAGGAATTGCATCTGCTCGAGGCCGACCATGCCGCGCTCGACTGTGCGCGCGCGAACCTGTCCGATTCGCGCCTGCGGTTTCACTGGGCGGACGCGACGCGTTTTGCCCCGGAACGTCCGTTCGATGCGGTGATCACCAACCCGCCGTTTCACCGCGACCGCACCGGCGACCCCGGCCTTGGTGCGGGGTTCATTGCCGCAGCGGCGCGGATGCTGTCGCCGACGGGCGTCCTCTGGCTTGTCGCCAACCGGCATCTGCCGTACGAAGCGCCGCTCGCCGCGGTCTTCCGCGAGATCGATGAACGTCCCGGCACCCGGGCCTACAAGGTCTTCCGCGCCGCCCGTCCGGTCGCCGCGCGCGATATGACGGCGGGCCGCACCGCTCCACGCACGGCTCGTCGCCGCCCTGCCCGCACCGCCTGACACGTCCCGCTCCGCAGGAGAGCCGCATGAGCTATTCCATCGAGGGCCGCACCGCCATCGTCACCGGCGCGGCGCACGGTCTCGGCCTCGCCATCGCCCGGCACTTCGCCGACGAGGGCGCCAATGTGATGCTCGCCGACATGGACGAACCGGGTCTGGAACGCGAGATCGGCGCCGCGGCCTCCAAGGAGGCCAACATCCGCTTCTTCGGCGGCGATCTGCGCCAGAAGCTGACCATCGCCAATCTGCTCTCGGCCACCATCGACGCCTTCGACCGCATAGACATTCTGGTGAACGCCTCGCGGCAGTGCGCCCTGACCGAACCGCTCGCGGTCGAGGACGACAGCGTGGAACGGCTGCTGCAGCAGAACCTCTTCGCCGGGCTAAGGCTGGCGCAGGCGGTGGCCCGGCGGATGATCGTCCAGGCCGAGAAGGCGCCGGAGGAAACCCGCTCGCATGGCGCCATCGTCAATCTCTCCTCGATCGCGGCGCAGCGCATCCAGCCGCCGCTGATGGGGTATTCGATCAGCGCTGCCGCAGTGGACCAGATGACCCGCAGCCTCGCACTGGCGCTGGCGCCGCAGCGCATCCGGGTCAACGCCGTCGCCTTCGGCAGCGTGATGAGCGCGAGCCTGCAGACGCAGCTGCGCGAGAACGCCGACTGGCGCAGCGAGATCCGCAAGCACACGCCGCTGGGCCGGATCGCCGCGCCGGGCGAGGTGGCCGAAGCGGTGCAGTTCCTCGCCTCCGAGGCGGCCTCCTTCGTCACCGGTCAGGTGATCACAGTGGATGGCGGGCGCACCCTGCTCGACGCCGTGTCGGCGCCGGCGCACTGATCGAAACCTGACCCAAGGCGCCCCGACGCAGCGGGGTGGGTGG
>SLBI01000348.1 GCA_007126375.1 Paracoccaceae bacterium | reverse complement strand
CAGTTTCGCCTCGGCCTCGGCGATCCGCGCCGTCACCGCGCGAGGCGGCAGCACCACCAGCCCGTCGTCGTCGCCCAGGATCAGATCGCCGGGGTGCACCGTCGCCCCACCGATGCCGACGGCAACGCCGGTGGCGCCCGCCTGCGCCGACATCGGCCCGCGCGGGATGACGTGCCGGGCGAAGACGGCGAAGTCGGCCCAGCCCGCCAGCGTCGCCACATCGCGCACCGCCCCATCGCAAACCACCCCGGCCGCGCCAAGCCGGCGCAGATGGCCGCCGAGGATCTCGCCCAGCATCGCGCAGTCGCCGGCCCCGCCGGCGTCGATGACCAGAACCTCGCCCGTGCCGATCCGCTCCAGCGCCGCCAGAACCGCGCCGAAATCCTGCGGCGCGCAGCGGGCGGTGACGGCGCGGCCGAACAGCCGCGGCTGCCGGCCGGGCGGGCAGAGCGGCCGGATGCCGGGATCGACCAGCGCGATCTCCCCGCCGAGATCGGCCGCCACAGCCACCGGCACCGCCCGCCAGCGCGCCAGCGCCGCAGGATCGGTGGCCTCGGTCGGTGCCGGCGCGCGCGTGACGCTCATTTCGACAGCCCGAACAGCACCTTCTGCGACTGCTTGTCCATCGGCCCGGCCTTGCGCCGGTCTTCGGCCACGGCCTTGCCGCGCTGCACCGCCGGGCGGGCGCCGACCTCGTCGAGCCAGCGCGCGAGGTTCGGCTTGTCGTCCAGCGACTGCTGCTGGCCTTCCCACAGCACCGCCCAGGGCCAGATCGCCATGTCGGCGATGGAATAGAAATCGCCCGCCACGAAGCGGTTGCCGGCAAGCTGCCGGTCCAGCACGCCGTAAAGCCGCGCCACCTCGCGCCGGTAGCGGTCCTGCGCATAGGGCAGGTCCTGCGGCGGATCCATCTGCGGGGCGTATTTCAGGAAATGATGCGCCTGCCCGGCCATCGGCCCGACCCCGCCCATCTGCCACATCACCCACTGATCGACGGCGATGCGGTCGCGCTCGGTCGGGCCGCCGAACTGCCCGGTCTTGCGCGCGAGATACTGCAGGATCGCGCCCGATTCGAAGATCGATATCGGCGCGCCGTCCGGCCCCTCGGGATCGACGATCGCCGGCATGCGGTTGTTCGGCGCGATCTTCAGGAATTCCGGGTCGAACTGATCGCCCTTGCCGATGTCGATGAGGTGGAGCGTGTAGGGCAGCCCCATCTCCTCCAGCGCGATGGTGACCTTCCAGCCGTTCGGCGTGGGCCAGTAGTAGAGGTCGATCGGGGCGGTCATGGCGGGCTCCTGTCCTGTGCCGTTGGCAAGATGGCACGGCGGGCCGCAGGCGCAACCCCGGCTTGACGCCGCCCGCGCCGCCGGCTACGCGCCATGCGTGGCGATTTGTGCACCGGATTGCGGGCCACGGTAAAGAAGCCGCTAAAGAGGTCGGCGCCCCGCAGGGGCTGCGCTTTCCCCTCACGATCCGGTGACGATGCGGAGGGCGGGGGATGAGCGACGACTGGCAGCCACGGACACGGGCGGTGCATGCGGGCACACGGCGCAGCCAGTATGCCGAGATGTCCGAGGCGCTCTTCCTGACGCAGGGCTTCGTCTATGTAAGCGCCGAGGCCGCCGAGGCCCGCTTTCGCGCCTCGGAACCTGACGAGTTCATCTACGCGCGGTATGGCAACCCCACCGTGGCGATGTTCGAGGACCGCATCGCCAGCCTCGAGGGCGCCGAGGACGCCTTCGCCACCGCCAGCGGGATGGCGGCGGTGCATGGCGCGCTGATGTCCTGCCTGCGCGCCGGCGACCGGGTGGTGGCGGCGCGGGCCCTCTTCGGCTCCTGTCTCTACATCCTCGAGGAGGTGCTGCCGCGCTTCGGCGTGACGGTGGAGTTGATCGACGGCACGGACCTCGCGGCATGGGAAAGGGCCGTCATGCCGGGCACACGGGCGGTGTTCTTCGAGTCGGTATCGAACCCCTGCCTGGAACTGGTTGACATCGCATCCGTTTCCCGCATCGCGCACGCCGTCGGCGCCCTGGTGGTCGTCGACAATGTCTTCGCCACGCCGGTCTTTTCCCGCGCGCTGGCGCAGGGCGCCGATGTGGTGATCTATTCCACCACCAAACATGTCGACGGACAGGGCCGCTGCCTCGGCGGCGTGGTGCTGGGCAGACGCGAGTTCGTCCGCGGCACGGTGGAGCCCTTCATGAAGCATACCGGCGGGGCGATGAGCCCTTTCAACGCCTGGGTCATGCTCAAGGGGCTGGAGACGCTGGAGTTGCGCGTGCGGGCGCAGGCCGCCTCGGCGCTGGCCGTGGCGCAGGCTCTGGAGGGCCATCCGAAGCTCGCCCGCGTGCTCTTTCCCGGGCTGCCCGGCCACCCGCAGCATGCGCTCGCCATGGCGCAGATGGGCGCGGGCGGCACCGTGCTGGCGGTGGAACTGGCAGGCGGGCAGGCGGCCGCCTTCCGCTTCCTGAACGCGCTGCGGATCTTTCGCATCACCAACAACCTCGGCGACGCGAAAAGCCTTGTCACCCACCCTGCCACCACCACCCATCAGCGCCTGCCCGAAGCGCAGAAGGCGGTGCTGGGGATCACCTGCGGCCTCGTCCGCCTGTCGATCGGGCTCGAGGATCCGGGCGACCTGATCACGGACCTGCGCGCGGCCCTCGACACCGCTTGACGCGCTCCTGCCCGGGGTGCATCTGCGCCGCTCTCGCGGAGGGGCGCATGCGGCTTGAGGACTTCGATTTCGATCTGCCCGAGCGGCTGATCGCGGTGCGCCCGGCGCGCCCGCGCCCGGCGGCGCGGCTGCTGGTGGCCGACGGGGCGCAGACCATTGATGCCCATGTCCGCGACCTGCCCGGGTTCCTGCGCCCGGGCGACCGGCTGGTGTTCAACGACACCCGCGTGATCCCGGCGCGGCTGGAGGGGCTGCGCCATCGCCCCGGCGCCAAGGGCGCGCGGGTCGAGGTCACGCTGATGGAGGCGCGACCCGAAGGCGGCTGGGAAGCGCTGGCGAAACCCCTGAAGAAGCTGCGACCGGGCGACCTTATCGCCTTCGCCGCCGGACTTTCGGCCGAGGTCGCCGCGCGCGGGGCCGATCGGGTGACCCTCACCTTCGACCGCACCGGCGCGGCGTTCGATGCCGCCCTGGCCACCGCCGGGGCGATGCCGCTGCCGCCCTATATCGCCGCCCGCCGCGCCCCCGATGCGCAGGACGCCGAGGATTACCAGACGATCTTCGCCCGCCGCCCGGGTGCCGTCGCCGCCCCCACCGCGGCGCTGCATTTCGATGCCGGGCTGATGAGGGCGCTGGCTGGCCACGGCGTCGTCTGGTCCACGGTGACGCTGCATGTCGGCGCCGGCACCTTCCTGCCGGTCAAGGTCGAGGACGTCGCCAGTCATCGCATGCATGCCGAATGGGGCGAGATCACCGCCGAGACGGCGGCAGCGATCAACGCCACCCGCGCCGCCGGAGGCCGCATCATCGCGGTGGGCACCACCGCGCTGCGGCTGCTGGAAAGCGCGGCCGACACCGACGGCCGCCTCGCACCCTGGTCGCGCGAGACCGAGATCTTCATCTATCCCGGCTATCGCTTTCGCATCACGGATGCGCTGATGACCAATTTCCACCTGCCGAAATCGACGCTGATGATGCTGGTTTCGGCGCTGATGGGAGCCGATCGCATCCGCGCCCTCTACGCCCATGCGGTCGCCCGGGGCTATCGATTCTTCTCCTACGGCGACGCTTCGCTGCTTATCCCCGAACGACCCTGACGGCGTCGCGAACGGGACGGACGGCGCAGGGCTGCCCTGCCATATACAAGCGCAACGAAAGGTTTGGCGCGATGCTGCAGGTTCTCGGCACCTCCTGGGCGCTTCTGCTCGGCATGGGCCTTCTGATGGTCGGCAACGGTGTGCAGGGCACGCTGCTGGGCGTGCGCGGCGCCATCGAGGGGTTTTCCACCTTCGAGATGTCGCTGGTGATGTCGGCCTATTTCCTCGGCTTCCTCGGCGGCTCTCGGCTCGCGCCCGAGATGATCCGCCGGGTCGGCCATGTCCGCGTCTTCGCGGCGCTGGGATCGCTGATCTCGGCACTGCTGCTGCTCTACCCGGTCATCCCCGACTGGATCGCCTGGACGCTGATGCGGGTGCTGATCGGCTTCTGCTTCTCGGGCGTCTATGTCACCGCCGAAAGCTGGCTGAACAACGCCGCCTCGAACGAGAACCGGGGCAAGGCGCTGTCGCTCTACATGATCGTGCAGATGGTCGGGATCATCGCCGCGCAGGCGCTGATGAACCTGGCCGATCCGGCCGGGTTTCTGCTGTTCATCATTCCCTCGGTGCTGGTCTCCTTCGCCTTCGCGCCGATCCTGCTGTCGGTCTCGCCGGCGCCGGTGTTCGACACCACCAAGGCAATGAGCCTGCAGCAACTGTTCCGGTCCTCGCCGCTGGGCTGCGTGGGGATGTTCCTGCTCGGCGGGGTGTTCTCGGCGCTGTTCGGCATGGCCTCGGTCTGGGGCACGCTGGCGGGGCTGTCGGTGCTGGAGATCTCGCTGTTCGTCTCGGCGATCTTCGCCGGCGGGATGGTGCTGCAATACCCGATCGGCTGGATTTCCGATCGCATGGACCGGCGCCAACTGATCGCCATGACCGCCGGGCTGTGCGCGCTCGGCGCCCTCGTGCCGGTGCTGCTCGACCCCGGCCTGAGCGGCCTGCTGGCGGTGGGCTTCGTCGTCGGCGGCATCGCCAACCCGCTTTATGCGCTGCTGCTCGCCCATACCGGCGATTTCCTCGAACGCGAGGACATGGCATCGGCCTCGGGCGGGCTTCTGTTCGTCAACGGGCTGGGTGCGGTCAGCGGGCCGATCGTCGCCGGCTGGCTGATGGAGCGGCTCGGGCCGGACGGCTTCTTTTTGCAGATCGCCGTTCTGGTCGGGCTGATCGGCGCCTATGCCACCTGGCGGATGACCCGCCGGCCGGCGGTGGAGACCACCTCGCCCTACACCGCCGTCACCGCCGCGGCCTCGGTCGTTGCAGTCGGTGCGGCGGCCGAGACCGGCCATGTCGACGAGGACGCCGCCGCCTGAGCCGGGCTGGACAGGCCGCGCCGCAGATGTCACCCTCACCGGGGGGGAAGAGAGGGCAACATGCGACCGTTCATGAAGGCCACGGCTGTGCCGGACGAGGCACGCGAGATTCTCGATTTCTGGCTCGACCGCGTCGGGCCCGAGGGCTGGTACGGTGGCGGCGCGGATCTCGACGCCGAGATCCGCCGGCGCTGGGGCGATGCCTGGGCCTGCGCCCGCAAGGGCGGGCTGGAAAGCTGGCTGGCCAGCCCCGAGGGCGCGCTGGCCTACATCATCCTGACCGACCAGTTCCCGCGGAACATCTTCCGCGACGACCCGCGTGCCTTCGCCACCGACCGCCATGCCCTGAACGCCGCCGGCAAGGCGATCCACCGCCGCTGGGACATGCGCGTGCCCGAACCCGGGCGGCAGTTCTTCTACCTGCCGCTGATGCACTCCGAGAGCCAGTCGGATCAGGACCGCTGCGTGCGGCTGATGATCACCCGCATGCCGGAAAGCGGAGCGGCGAACCTGCTGCACGCCCGCGCCCACCGCGAGGTGATCCGCCAGTTCGGCCGCTTCCCCTATCGCAACACGGCGCTGGGCCGCAGCACCACAGGCGCGGAGTCGCGCTTTCTCGATCAGGGTGGCTATGGCGCGCTGGTGCGCCGGCTCGAGGCCGCCTGACCGCGGCGCGGTGCCGCCCCACGCGCCGCGTTGATGCCGGCCCGAAGATGGTTTACCGCTGACCCATCTTTCGGGAGGGGCGGATGGCTGCGAAATCCTACGACATTATCGTGATCGGCGGCGGGCCGGGCGGCTATGTCTGCGCCATACGGGCGGCACAGCTGGGGCTGCGCGCCGTGGTGGTGGAACGCGAACATCTCGGCGGGATCTGCCTGAACTGGGGCTGCATTCCCACGAAGGCGATGCTGCGCTCGGCCGAGGTCTTTCACCTGATGCACCGCGCCGGAGATTTCGGTCTCAAGGCGGAAGGGATCGGCTACGACCTCGACGCCGTGGTCAAGCGCTCGCGCGGGGTGGCCAAGCAGCTCACCTCGGGCGTCGGGCACCTGCTGAAGAAGAACAAGGTGACCGTGGTGATGGGCGAGGGCCGGCTTGCCGGCAAGGGCCGCGTCGCGGTCACGACCGACAAGGGCGAAGAGACGCTGGAGGCCCCTGCCATCGTGCTCGCCACTGGCGCCCGCGCCCGCGAACTGCCGGGGTTGGAGGCCGACGGCGACCGCGTCTGGACCTACAAGCACGCGCTGCAGCCCCGGCGGATGCCTAAGGACCTGCTGGTGATCGGCTCGGGCGCCATCGGCATCGAGTTCGCCAGCTTCTTCAACACGCTGGGTGCAACGACCACGGTGGTCGAGGTGATGGACCGCATCCTGCCGGTCGAGGATGCCGAAATCTCCGCCTTCGCCCGGAAACAGTTTGCCAGGCAGGGCATGACCATCCTCGAAAAGGCGACGGTGAAGTCGCTCGACCGCGGCAAGGACAAGGTCACCGCGCATATCGAGACCGGCGGCAAGACCGAAACGCGCGACTTCGACACGGTGATCTCGGCCGTCGGCATCGTCGGCAACACCGAGGGGCTGGGGCTGCAGGAGGCCGGCGTCAGGGTCGAGCGCAGCCATGTCGTGACCGACGACCATTGCCGTACCGGGGTCGAGGGCATCTGGGCCATCGGCGACATCGCCGGTGCGCCCTGGCTTGCCCACAAGGCCAGCCACGAGGGGGTGATGGTGGCCGAGACGGTCGCCGGCGGGCATCCGCATCCGGTCCGGCCCGAGGCCATCGCCGGCTGCACCTACTGCCACCCGCAGGTCGCCTCCGTCGGCCTGACCGAGGAAAAGGCCAAGGCCGCCGGTCGCAAGGTCAAGGTCGGCCGCTTCCCGTTCATCGGCAACGGCAAGGCCATCGCGCTGGGCGAGACCGAGGGCATGGTCAAGACCGTCTTCGACGCCGAGACGGGCGAGCTTCTCGGCGCCCACATGGTCGGCGCCGAAGTGACCGAACTGATCCAGGGCTATGTCGTCGCCCGCACACTGGAGACGACCGAGGCCGAGTTGATGCAGACCGTGTTTCCGCACCCCACCCTGTCGGAGATGATGCATGAATCCGTCCTCGACGCCTGGGGCCGCGCGCTGCACTTCTGACCGGCCGGGTGCGCCGGGGCTTCGGTGGCGGATGTCGCGCGGCCGCAGAGGACAACGCGCTGGCAGGTCCGCGACGGGCGCGGGAAGCTGCGGAGGGGGCAGTTGGCGGTGCCCGAGGGCGCGGCGACGCGGCCGATGCTCGGAGCTGTCGGTAGGGCACCACGACCGAAGCTGACCCGGTGCGCGCCGCGCCTTTCGGTGCGGCGGCACGCTCATCGGCCGGCGTCCCGGGCGCGGATCTCGGCCAGCATCGGGGCAGGGGGGGCGGGCAGGTCGCCGGCCGCGACCGCCCCCAGATGTGCCAGCCGCCAGGCCCGGCTCACCGGCTCGGCCGATTTCTTCAGCAGCGGATAGCTCGTCAGCCGCACCATCGCGTAGGGAAAGCTGGAATACGCCAGCCGCTTCGCCAGCACCGTCTCGACATGTGCCACCGCCGCCGCCCGCCAGCCGGCACCCGCGCCGGCCATCAGCCGGTCGCGTTCGGCCGCCAGGGGGGCGTCGATATAGGCGGCATGGCGCAGGGTCAGCCGCAGGAAATCCGTATCCTGTTCGGCGATCCGTTTGGCCATGGCGCCGTCGTCATAGACCCCTTCCACCCGCAGCCCCGCCCGCCGCATCGCCGTGCTGAAACCGCGCTCGCCGCGGCGGATGACGTGATACTTGTTCGAAGTCAGGCGCAGCCCGGCCCAGAATGCGCGGAAGGCGGGATGCTTGAGCGCGCTGCGGTGCATATGGTAGATGTAGCTTTCGAGGAAACGCTCCTCCCCCCGGAAGCGCAGGATCGTGCCGGCGATGTCGGCCGGATGCTCTGCCAGCCGGTCCAGCAGGTCCGTCGCGGGCAGCACCGGAAGCCAGACACTGTCATTTAGGATGACCATCGCCTCGGGCGTCACGCCCCATTGCGCGAGACAGGCGAGCCCGTCGCGATAACCGCCGAAGTCGTAGCCAAAATTCGGTCGCTCCACCGCGCGCCAGACCGCCCCGGCCAGCCGCTCGCGGTCCCCCTTCCGGATCGGCGCGTTGGAGACGACGAAGGGTGCATAGCCCGCCGACGCCAGCCAGCGGCAGGTCTCCAGCGTCGAGGCAGCCAGGCCTTCGGGTTGATAGATGAGGAAGAGCGCCACCCGGTTTTCCAACGCCAGCGCCCCGTCGATGCGCGGCAGCCCCGCCGCCACCGCCCGGTCCAGCCGACGCTGTGCCGCCGGGTCGGTCAGCCGCTCGCCGAGGCCGCGCAACTGCTGGCCCAGCCGGCCCAGTTCGCGGCGGATCTTCCAGCCCGGGATCATGCGGCTCCCTCGCAGCGCCCGGCGCGGGGCCGGCCGCGCCCTCCTAACGGGGCTTCCGGGGGGCTGGCAAGCGTGGCGTCAGTCGTAGCTCCGCTGGTCCTCGATCACCTTGCCGTCGTTCGGCAGGCTGCCGGGCGGGACGAGTTCCACCCGGCCGCGGAGCTTCAGCACGTCCATGACCGAGCCCTCGTAGAGTTGCGGATTGCCGGCGCGGGTCTCCACCATCACGGTCATCACGTCCGTCTCGCCCTCGCGGCGGGCGATGACGCGGGCGCGGGCGACCTCGGCGTGGCGGGCGACGAAATCGGCGACCTGTTCGGGACGCACGAACATGCCCTTGATCTTGGTCGTCTGGTCGGCGCGGCCCATCCAGCCGCGGATGCGCAGGTTGGTGCGGCCGCAGGGGCTGGGCCCCGGCAGCACCGCCGAAAGGTCTCCGGTGGCGAAGCGGATCAGCGGATAGTCCGGGTTCAGCGTGGTGACGACGACCTCGCCGACCTCGCCCTCGGGCACCGGATCGCCGGTGCCCGGGCGGACGATCTCGACGATCACGCCCTCGTCCACCACCATCCCCTCGCAGGGGGTGCCCCCGGGGCCGAGTGTTTCATAGGCGATGTTGCCGAGATCGGCGGTGGCATAGCATTGCAGGCAGAGGATGCCGCGTTCGCCGTAATGCGCCCGCAGGCTGGGAAACAGGGCGCCGCCGCCCACAACGGCCCGGGCAATCTTCAGCGCCAGGCCCTGCTCCTCGGCCTTGTCGAGGATGACCTTGAGGAAATCGGGGGTGCCGGCATAGGCGGTGGTGCCGATGTCGACCGCCGCGCGCAGCTGCAGTTCGCTCTGGCCGGTGCCGGCGGGCAGGACAGTCGCGCCGACGGCGCGGGCTGCATTCTCGAACATCATGCCGGCGGGCACGAGGTGGTAGGAGAAGCAGTTCTGCACGATGTCGCCCCGGCCGATTCCCGCAGCGTGCAGGAACCGGCCCAGCCGCCACCAGTCGCGCGTGGTGCGCCCGGGTT
>SLBI01000309.1 GCA_007126375.1 Paracoccaceae bacterium | reverse complement strand
GGGTCAGCCAGTTCGGCTCCACCCCCTGCAAGGCGGCGTACCGCTGCCGCGACTGCCTGGAACCCTTCGACTATTTCAAATGCATCTAGGGAGGCCGGGATGGCCCGTTTCCACCCCCTGCAGGTCACCGACATCCGCCGCGACACCCGCGACAGCGTCGTCGTGACCCTGCAACCCGCCGACGGCGCGCAGGACGCCTTTGCCTTTACCCAGGGGCAGTACCTGACCTTCCGCCGCGAGTTCGACGGCGAGGAGCTGCGCCGTTCCTACTCCATCTGCTCGGGCCTCGACGACGGGCATCTGCGGGTGGGCATCCGCCAGGTGGATGGCGGCGCCTTCTCCACCTGGGCCAACGAACAGCTCACCCCCGGCGCGGTGCTCGAGGCGATGCCGCCCATGGGCAGCTTCCATACCCCGCTCGACCCGGCCGCCGACCGCCATTACATGGGCTTCGCCGGCGGGTCGGGCATCACGCCGATCATGTCGATCATCCGCACGGTGATGGCGCGCGAGCCGAAGGCGCGCTTCACGCTTGTCTATGCCAACCGCCAGATCAGCACGATCATGTTCCGCGAGGAGCTGGAGGATCTGAAGAACCTCCATCTCGGGCGCCTCTCGGTGATCCATGTGCTGGAACAGGAGGCGCAGGAGATCGACCTCTTCACCGGCCGGATCGACGCGGACAAGATGAAGGGGCTGTTCACCCACTGGGTCGATCCCGTCTCGGTGGACCAGGCCTTCATTTGCGGTCCGGAACCGATGATGCTGACCATCGCGCAGGGGTTGCGCGACCACGGTCTGACCGACGACCGCATCAGGTTCGAGCTCTTCGCCTCCGGCCAGCCCGGCCGCGCCAAGCGCCCGGCGCCCGTGCAGGTCGCCGATGGCGCCGAGGCCTGCGAGGCGACCGTCATCCTTGACGGTGCGTCGCGCAGCTTCCGCATGCCGAAGCGAGGGGTCACGCTGCTGGAGGCCGCGCTGGCACAGGACATAGACGTCCCCTTCGCCTGCAAGGCCGGGGTCTGCTCGACATGCCGGGCGAAGGTAGTGGAGGGCGAGGTGGAGATGGCCGTCAACCATGCGCTGGAGGATTACGAAGTGCGCCTTGGCTACGTGCTGACCTGCCAGTGCACGCCCCTGAGCGACCGCGTCTCCGTCAGCTACGATCATTAAGGGAGCGAGGATGAGCGACACGATGAACCTCGAGGACTATCTGGCGCAGGGCGGCGTGCTGACCTCTCCCGCAAACGTCCCGCCGCGATATCGCGGCGAGCTGATGCGGCTCATGGCGTCCTTCGTGGACAGCGAGCTGGCGGCCTCGGCCGGCTTCGCCGACACGATCAACGACGCGCCGGGCATCACCAGCCGCATCGCCGCCTGCCGCATCACCCTGGAAAAGGCCGATCATGCCGAGCGGGTGTTGCGGATCATGGGAGAGTTCGGCGCCGATACCGCGCGGTATGCCGTCCACCACCCCTGGGCCGCGCGGGTCGCGCGCGATGCCGATCTGGGCACCAGCCGGCATGGCCAGGACATGCGGCTGTCGGTCTTTCACTACCCGTTCGAGGGCTGGGTGGACGCGGTGGCGATGAACGTGCTGATGGGCCTCGCCACCGGTGTGCAGATGACCGAACTGACGCGGGTGAGCTACGCGCCGCTGGCCGAGGTGTTCCGCGCCATCGCCCCACGCGAGGCGCGCCACATGGAGCTTGGGCTGGAAGGCCTGAAGGCAATCGTCGCGACCCGGGCAGGACGGGCAGCGGCGGCGGCGGCGCTGGCCTACTGGCGGCCACGGGTGGCGGCTAGCTTCGGCACCTTGGGCTCGGCCCGCTTCGAGACGCAGAAACGCTTCGGCCTGCGCCATCGTCCGAATGCGGCCTTGCGGTCCGACTGGGACACGGCCGTCACCGACCGCCTCGCGCCGCTCGACCTGGCCTGATCCGCCGCGGCGCTCCGCGCCGGCCGGCCTGCCGCCCATGGGCGCTTCCGGGGCGCCGGCCGCACGCAGCCATTGCCACCCGAACCGGAAGGGACCGACCATGACCGCCCAGATCCGCCCGCCGCGCCGCCTGCAGAGTTTCGTCTGCGGTGCATGGGTGAACGGCACCGGCGAGGGCACCCCCCTCCTCGACGCCGCCACCGGCGCGCCCGTTGCGTACATAGACGCCAGCGGCCTCGACATGGCCGCGACTCTCGCTTTCGGTCGCGAGAAGGCCGGCCCCAAGCTGCGGGCCATGAGCTTTCACGACCGCGCCGCCATGCTGAAGGCGCTGGGTCTCAAACTCATGGAGATGAAGGAGGAGTTCTACGCCGAAAGCCTCGCCACCGGGGCGACGAGGGCCGATGCCTGGCCCGACATCGAGGGGGGTATCGGCACGATGCTCACCTTCGCCTCGAAGGCGCGGCGCGAATTGCCGGCGGGTCGGGTCCTCCCCGAGGGCGATGTGGAGCCACTGTCGAAGGACGCGAGCTTTTCCGCGCAGCACATATTGACGCCGCTCCAGGGCGTCGCCGTCCACATCAACGCCTACAACTTCCCCATCTGGGGCATGCTGGAAAAGATCGCTCCCAGCCTGATCGCCGGCGTGCCCTGCCTGGTGAAGCCCGCCAGCCAGACGGCGTATCTGACCGAACTAATGGTCCGCCGGATCGTCGAGACCGGGATCCTGCCGTCGGGCGCGCTGCAGCTGGTCTGCGGGTCGGTCGGAGACCTTCTCGACCATGTCACCGGGCAGGACGCGGTGACCTTCACCGGCTCTGCCGTGACCGGGCGCAAGCTCAAGGCGCATCCGGCGGTGATCGCCAATGCCACCCGCTTCACCATGGAGGCCGACAGTCTGAACGCCTGCCTGCTCGGTCCGGACGCCGCCCCGGGCACGCCGGAGTTCGATCTCTTCGTGCGCGAGGTCGCCCGCGAGATGACCTCCAAGGCCGGACAGAAATGCACCGCCATCCGCCGCGCCTTCGTACCGACGCAGCACATGGAGGCCGCCATCGCCGCGCTGCGTGATCGGCTGGACAAGGCCTTGCCTGCCGATCCGCGCAGCGAGGGTGCGCGGCTGGGCGCTCTCGCAAGCCTTGCCCAGCGCGCCGAGGTCCGCGCGCGCATCGCCGAACTCTCCGCCGAAGCCGAGATCGTTTCGGGCGATCCGGAGCAGTTGCGCATGGGCGCGGGAGACGCGGAGCGCGGCGCCTTCCTCAATCCGGTGCTGCTCGCCTGTGCCGACCCCGGCGCCGCGACCGCGGTGCATGAGGTCGAAGCCTTCGGCCCGGTGGCCACGCTGATGCCCTATGGCGATCTGGACGAGGGCGTGGCGCTGGTCAACCGGGGCAAGGGTTCACTGGTCGCCTCGGTCTTCACCCACGACCCTGCGGTGGCCGAGGCGGGTGTGCTGGGCATCGCGCCGTTCCACGGTCGTGTGCTGATCGGCAACCGGGCCAGCGCGAAGTCCTCGACCGGCCATGGCTCGCCGTTGGCGCCGCTGGTGCATGGCGGGCCGGGGCGTGCCGGCGGCGGCGAGGAGATGGGCGGCATGCGCGGCGTGAAGCATTTCATGCAGCGGACCGCCGTGCAGGGCGCGCCGCGGCTTCTGTCCGCGGTGACGGGGCGCTGGGTCGAAGGCGCGCCGTCCCGGACCGAGGGGCCGCACCCGTTCCGCAAGTCGCTGGCCCAACTGCGGATCGGCGATCGGTTGTCGAGCGCGCCGCGCACCGTGACACTGGAGGACATCGAGCATTTCGCCGAGTTCACCGGCGACACCTTCTACGCCCACATGGACGCTGCGGCGGCAAAGGCGAACCCCTTCTTCGAGGATCGCGTGGCGCACGGTTATCTTGTGGTCAGTTTCGCCGCCGGCCTCTTCGTTGATCCGGCGCCGGGGCCGGTGCTGGCGAATTACGGGGTGGACCGGTTGCGCTTTCTCACGCCGGTCTATCCGGGCGATGCGCTGAGCGTGACGCTGACGGCGAAGGAGATCACCCCCCGCGCCAACACCGACTACGGCGAGGTGCGCTGGGACGCGGTGGTCACCAACCAGACCGGTGCGCGGGTCGCCGAATACGATGTGCTGACCATGGTGGCGAAGACCTGGCCGTTGCCCGCCTGAGCCGGCCTCAGTGCGGGCGGCGCGCGACGAAGCGCAGCCGGACATAGTCAGCGATCCAACCCTCCTCGGGGTCGTGCAGGGCCGACAGGCGGCGCAGCGTGTCGGCCCGGAGGGCAGCGCGCGCTGCGTCATCCTGCCCGGCCAGGAATGGATCGGCGAAGGTGGCGAGCCAGCCCGCCATGCCGGTGGGCAGAGCGGTCGGACGCGGGATCAGTGTCGCCTGCACCGTCTCCAGACCAGCCGCCGCCAGGCGTCTACGCAACAGGCGCGGCGAGGGAAAATCCCACGGAAACGGGTCGGGTGGCGGATGCCCGCCGGCCTCCAGTGCCGCCGTCAGCGCGGTCACGACCGCGGCGACATTGCCGAAACCGCCCTGTTCGGCTACCAGCCGCCCGCCGGGGCGCAGCGCGGCGGCGATGTTCGACAGAACGGTCGGCGGATCGCGCATCCAGTGCAATGCGGCGTTGGAGAAGACCGCATCGAAAACCTCCGCGCCGAATGGCGTATGCGCGTCCTGTTCGGTCACGACGATGCCGCGTCCCCGTGCCGCAGCGGCAAGCTGCGGATCGGCGTCGATCCCCGTCACCTTGGCGCCCGAGGCGAGCAGCCGCGCCGTAAGCACGCCGTCGCCGCAGCCGAGATCGAGAATGCGCTCGCCGGGCTGCGGCGCCAGAAGCTCCAGCACCGGCGCCCCCAGCGCGGGCACGAACGCGGCGTGCGCGGCATAGGCTGCCGGGTCCCAATGCTGGCCGGCGGCGGGCCGGGGCGGTGGCGGCATGCGCGGCTCCTGCGGTTCGCACGAGCATAGCCGCCCGGCACGCGCTGTCGAGACCGGCGCTCAGGGGGTCAGTGACCTTCGGCCGCCCTCGGTCAGCACGAAGACCGCCCCGTCCTCGAGGACGATGGCCGTGACCGGTCCGCCGTACCCCGCACCGGTGTCGATGGCGACCCGGTTGCCGCGATGCTCCGGCGCCTCCACCACGGTATGGCCATGGACCACCAGAAAGCCGTGGTCGCGCGGGTCCGAAAGGAACGGCTCGCGGATCCAGACCAGATCGGTCTCGTCCTGAGCCTCCAGCGGCACGCCGGGGCGGATGCCGGCATGGACGAACAGTGCCGGCCCGCGCCGATGCCACAACGGCCGGTCGGCGAGAAAGGTGCGGTGCTCGGCCGGCACTGCCGCCACAGCCTCGGCATGCACCGCGGCCAGTGGACGGTCGGCGGCATTGGCGACGCCGTAGGAGGCCAGCGTCGCCGCCCCGCCCAGCGCCGGATGCAGCCAGCTGTAGATGGGCCGCAGCCCCGCGTCGCGGTCACCGGGATCATCGAGGAAGCCCGCGAACATCCTGTCGTGATTGCCCTTGAGCACCAACCACGGCTCGCCCGCTCCGATTCCCGCAATGACGAGGTCGAGCACGCCGCGACACTCCGGCCCGCGGTCCACCAGATCGCCCAGATGCACCACCGGGGTCGAGCTGTCGCCTTCACGTGCCCGATCCGTCGCGATCAGGTCATGCGCCGCCTGCAGCCGGTCGAGCCGGCCATGTACATCGCCGATGGCGTAGCTGCGCGTCACGCGCCCCTCTTTCGCACGCTTAGGGCCGGAGCCTCAGGCAACATCGAAGACGAGCGGCCGGATCTGGCGGAACAGGCCGGTTTCGGCCAGTTCCTTCAGCACCGGCTCGGCCGGGGTTTCGTCCAGATAGAGGATGGCGATCGCGTCCCGGCCTCGGGCGCTGCGGCCGAGCGTGAAGTTGGCGATGTTCACCCCGTGCCTGCCCAGCACCGTGCCCAGCGTGCCGATCACGCCCGGCATGTCCTCGTTGGTGGTGTAGAGCATGTGCGGCCCGACTTCGGCATCGATGGTAATTCCCTTGATCTGGATGAAGCGCGGTTTGCCGTCCGAGAAGACTGTGCCGGCCAGTGACCGCTCACGCGCCGGCGTGACCACCGTGACCTTGATGTAGCCGTCGAATACTCCCGACTTCTCCTGCCGTGTGGTGGAAAGCTGCACGCCGCGTTCCCGCGCGACCACCGGGGCCGAGACGAGGTTCACGTCGGGGTTGGCCGCCCGCATCACACCGGCGATCACCGCGCAGTTCAGCGCCTCCAGGTTCATGCCGGCGACCACACCGTCATAGAGGATGTTGAGCGCGCTCACCGGCTCGTCGGTCATCTGGCCTACGAAGCTGCCCAGATGCTCGGCCAGCCGCAGCCAGGGGCCCATCACCGCGGCCTCCTCGGCGGTGACCGAGGGCATGTTCAGCGCGTTCTGGACCGCGCCGGTCAGCAGGTAGTCGGCCATCTGTTCGGCCACCTGAAGCGCCACGTTTTCCTGCGCTTCGGTGGTGGAGGCGCCCAGATGCGGGGTGCAGACCACGTTCGGCAGGCCGAAGAGCGGGCTTTCCGTGGCGGGTTCCTCGGCGAAGACGTCGAGTGCCGCGCCGGCGACATGGCCCGACCGGATCGCCTCGGCCAGAGCCGCCTCGTCGATCAGCCCGCCGCGGGCGCAGTTGACGATGCGCACGCCGGGTTTCGTATGCGCCAGCGCCTCGGCCGAGAGGATGTTGCGGGTCCGCTCGGTCAGGGGGACATGCAGCGAGATGAAATCCGCCCGCGCCAGCAATTCGTCCAGCTCGACCTTGTGCACCCCGAGCTTCACCGCGCGTTCCTCGGACAGGAAGGGGTCGTAGGCAACCACCTTCATCCTGAGGCCCAGCGCGCGTTCGGCCACGATGGAGCCGATGTTGCCGCAGCCGATGACGCCCAGTGTCTTGGCGGTCAACTCCACCCCCATGAAGCGGCTTTTTTCCCATTTGCCCGCGCGGGTCGAGGCGTCGGCCTCGGGGATCTGGCGCGCGAGCGCCATCGTCAGGGCAATGGCGTGCTCGGCGGTCGTGATGGAGTTGCCGAAGGGCGTGTTCATCACAACCACCCCGCGGCGCGAGGCGGCCGGGATATCGACGTTGTCGACGCCGATGCCCGCGCGGCCGACGACGCGCAACCTGGGGGCTGCCGCCAGCAGCTTGTCGGTGACCTTGGTGGCCGAGCGGATGGCGAGGCCGTCGTAGTCGCCGATGACCTCGGCGAGGCGATCCTTGTCCTTGCCGAGGCTGGGATCGAAGGTGACGTCGATGCCGCGGTCGCGGAAGATCTGCACGGCGGTTTCCGACAGCGCGTCGGAGACGAGAACGCGGGGGGCCATGGCGGGCTCCTTGAAGGGAATTGCAGGCGGGCGGCGCGGGGCGCCGCCGTGCGGGTCAGGCCGAGACGGGCTGCGCGGCCAGTTCGGCGCGGTAGGCCCAGTCGATCCAGGGCAGCAGCGCCTCGATGTCGGCGGTTTCCACCGTCGAGCCGCACCAGATGCGCAGCCCCGGCGGCGCGTCGCGATAGCTGCCGATGTCGAAGGCCACGCCCTCGGTCTCCAGCCGCTTCGCGACCGCCTTGGCGAAGCCCGCGCCGTCGCGGATGGCGGGGTCGGTGAAGCGCAGGCAGACCGAGGTGGTCGAGGCGGTGGCGGGGTCCTCGGCGAGGTTCGCGATCCAGTCGTTGGCGGCGGTGAAGCGGGCGATGGCGGCCGCATTCGCCTCGGCCCGGGCGATCAGCGCGGGCAGTCCGCCGATCGCGCGCGCCCAGTCGAGCGCCAAGAGGTAGTCCTCGACGCAGAGCATCGACGGGGTGTTGATCGTCTCGCCCTTGAAGATGCCCTCGATCAGCTTTCCGCCCTTGGTCAGGCGGAAGATCTTGGGCAGCGGCCAGGGCGGCGTCCAGCTTTCCAGCCGCTCGACGGCCCGGGGGGACAGGATCAGCATGCCATGCGCCGCCTCGCCGCCCAGGACCTTCTGCCAGGAGAAGGTGGTGACGTCGAGCCTGTCCCAGGGCAGGGCCATCGCGAAGGCGGCCGAGGTCGCGTCGCAGAGCGTGAGGCCCTTGCGGTCGGCCGGTATGACGTCGCCGTTCGGCACCCGCACGCCCGAGGTGGTGCCGTTCCAGGTGAAGCAGACGTCGGCGTCCCAGTTCACCTGCGTCAGGTCCACTATCTGCCCATAGGGCGCCTCGTGCTCCCGCGCGTCCAGCTTCAGCTGCTTGACGGCGTCGGAGACCCAGCCGGCCCCGAAGCTCTCCCAGGCCAGCATCTCGACCGGGCGGGCGCCCAGCATCGTCCACATCGCCATCTCATAGGCGCCGGTGTCCGAGGCCGGAACGATGCCGATTCGGTAATCGGCCGGCACGTCGAGGATCTCGCGGCTGCCCTCGATGGCGGCGCGAAGTCTCGCCTTGCCGATGCCGGCGCGGTGCGAGCGACCCAGCGGCGCATCGGCGAGACGGTTCGCGGTGAATATGGGGGGTTTGGCACAGGGGCCAGACGAAAAACGCGGATTTGCCGGCCGCGCGGCCGGTTTCGGCAGGTCGGTCATGCTATCCTTCCAGATATGCGCCCCTCGTTGGGGAGGGGTGTCCCAAGCGGGCACCTACGAAATCCCCGGAATTTCCGCAAGAGACAAAGAGCCTTGCCCTGCGCCTTCGTGCAGGATGCCGCAGAACGATGCGGGAACGCGCGGGCAGAAGTGGCACACCGTTGACACAAGCTGTTCCCCGCCCGTTCCACCCTCGCCGGAAAGCAGAAGCCCCGGCGCGCTGGCGGGCGCGACCGGGGCTGATGCAGATCAGGAAACGGGTCCTTGGAGTGAATACCGCCTTCGGGTCGAGCGCGCAACCTCTCTGTGCCTTGCGATCGCCCATGCGCACCCGGCCGACGCGGCGCAGATCATCTGGGCGGCCCTCCTCGACCTCGAGACGGACGGCCCTCGGCACGACCCGTTCGGCGATGCGCGCGCCCCGGCCCTGATGTGGGCGGACTGCGCCCCGCCGCACGAGCTCGCCGCTTATGCAGTAGCGGCGTTGTCGCGGCTGGCCGAGCTCGCCCTCGTCCTCGCGGAAGGACACGTCGAGCTGCCAGTGCAGGGCGTTCTCGATGGCCCAGTGGGCGCGGACGGTGGCCAGCAGGACGTCGGGCGCAGGCACCCAGGACAGGGCGAAATACCGGGTCTCGGAGGTCGTGGCGTCGGCTGTTTCCCGGGTCGCCTCGATGCGGCCGAAGGCCTTGAGGCCGGGGAAATCATGATGCTCCGCCAGGCCCTTGGCCGAGACCACCACCGCCGTTCGGGTCTCGGCCCGGCCGTGGCCGGCTTCTTCGGTGACGGCGCTCGGGTGGCCGTCCTTCAGCGTGGCGAAGCAGGCCCGGGCGTCGGACTGCAGCGAGTCCTGGTTGGCCTTCAGCGCCAGGCACCAGTCGCCGCCGTCGGCGTTGATCGCCGCAACCGTCCGGCGATTGCAATGGAGCGCATCGGCGGTCACCACCTTGCCCTTCAGCGCGATCAGCCCGAGCGCCTCGATCGCGGCCTCCAGCTCCGCGCCGCGATCGGCCGGCACGCTGGCCAGGGTCAGGCGCAGCC
>SLBI01000263.1 GCA_007126375.1 Paracoccaceae bacterium | reverse complement strand
GGGCCCGACAGGCGGGGGCTCAGGCGGCCAATGGCCTGCGGATCAGAGGCGCCGCATCCCGCACGGCCGGGTGCAGACCTTCACCGCCGGCCTCGATGTGTGCCAGCAGCCGGGCGCGCATCCGCGGCTCCCAGAAGTCGTTGATGTGATCGGCCACGGCCTCGGCCGCCGGCCCCGGCTGGCTGTCGAAGAAGCGGGCAATCTGGTTGGCCATGCGGGTGAGCGTCTCAGGCGACATCGGCGGTCTCCAGGGGGGCGTCGGGGCTGTCGATGCGGCCCGGGTGGGTGAAGCAGTCGAAGCCATCGCCACGGACGAGTCCGATCAGGGTGATTCCGGCGTCCTCGGCCATGCGCACCGCATGGGCGGTGGGTGCGGAGGCGGCAATCAGCACCGGCGCGCCCAGAGCGGCCGCTTTCTGCACCATGTCGATCGAAACGCGGCTTGTGATCAGCACCGCGCCCGCCTGCGCATCCTCGCCTGCCCGGGCCAGCGCACCGGTCAGCTTGTCCAGCGCATTGTGACGGCCCACGTCCTCGCGCAGTGCGATCAGGCCGCGGTCGGGGCGGAAGAAGGCTGCGGCATGCGCTGCGCGGGTCGCCTCGTGCAGGCTCTGTCCGTGGGGCAGCAGGCCCATTGCCCGGACGATCACGGTCGCCGAGAGGCGCAAGGCCGAGGGGGGGACCGGCCGGATCTCGCCCAGTGCCGCCTCGATCGAATCGAGCCCGCAGAGCCCGCAGCCCACCGGCCCCGCCATGTGCCGCCGCCGCTGTTCCAGGCGCGCGGCCGCAGGGCGGACCAGCGAGATCTGCACATCGATCCCGCCTGCCTGCGGCACGACCGAGATTTCGGCGATCTCGTCCGGCGCGGCTATGCCTTCGGTCAGGCTGAAGCCGCGCCCGAAATCCTCCAGATCGGCCGGCGTCGCCATCATGACCGCCTGCGTCGTGCCGTCATAGGAAAGCGCGACGGGCACCTCCTCGGGCAGCGGCCGGGCGCCCTCCTGCCAGCGTCCGGCGCGCCATTGTCGGCGGGGGAGCGCGCGGTGGGTCCGCATCATTCGGCGGCCGGCAGGACGCGGCGGGCAAGCTCGGCATGTCCGGCGTAGGCGCGTTGCCATTCGGTCGGGCCGTTCGAGGGGCTCACCTGCACCGCCGTCACCTTGTACTCGGGGCAGTTGGTGGCCCAGTCGGAATATTCGGTCGTCACCACATTCGCCTGGGTCTCGGGGTGGTGAAAGGTGGTGTAGACCACCCCGGGAGCCACCCGGTCGGTCAGATGCGCCCGCAGGCTGGTCTCGCCGCTCCGCGAGGCGAGCTTGACCCATTGCCCCTCGTTGATGCCGCGCTGTTCGGCGTCGTGGGGATGGATCTCAAGCACGTCCCGCGGGTGCCACTGGCTGTTCGGCGTGCGTCGCGTCTGCGCGCCGACATTGTATTGTGTCAGGATCCGGCCGGTGGTCAGCAGCAGCGGATAGCGCGGGCCGCTGCGTTCGTCGGTGGGAATGTACTCGGTGACGACGAAGCGGCCCTTGCCACGCACGAAGCCGGCCTGATGCATCACCGGCGTGCCGACCGGGGCGGCTTCGTTGCAGGGCCATTGCACCGAGCCCTCGCGGTCCAGCAACTCGTAGGAGACGCCGGCAAAGCTGGGTGTGGTCGCCGCGATCTCCGCCATGATCTGCGCCGGGTGGGTGTAGTGCCAGCCGGCCCCCATCGCCTGTGCCAGCGCCTGCGTCACCTGCCAGTCGGCCATGCCGTTCAGCGGTGCCATCACCCGGCGGACGCGGTTGATCCGGCGTTCGGCATTGGTGAAGGTGCCGTCCTTTTCGAGGAAGGTCGAGCCCGGAAGGAAGACATGGGCATAGGTCGCGGTCTCGTTCAGGAACAGGTCGTGGACGACCACGCACTCCATCGCCGCCAGACCCGCCGCGACATGGCGGCTGTTCGGATCGGATTGCAGGATGTCCTCGCCCTGGATGTAGATGCCGCGGAAACTGCCGTCGACGGCGGCGTCCAGCATGTTGGGGATGCGCAACCCGGGTTCAGGGCTTAGGCTGACGTTCCAGAGCGCCTCGAATGCTGCGCGGGCGGAGTCGTCGGACATGTGGCGATAACCCGGCAGTTCGTGCGGGAAGCTGCCCATGTCGCAGGCGCCTTGCACATTGTTCTGCCCGCGCAGCGGGTTCACCCCCACCCCCGGCCGGCCGATGTTGCCGGTGGCCATGGCGAGGTTGGCGATTGCCATTACGGTGGTTGAGCCCTGGCTGTGCTCGGTGACGCCGAGGCCGTAATAGATCGCGCCGTTGCCCCCGCCGGCGAAGAGCCGGGCCGCCGCGCGCAGTTCGGCCGCCGGCACGCCGGAGAGAAGCGCGGTCGCCTCCGGGCTGTTCTTCGGTTCGGCGACGAAGGCCGCCCAGTCGTGAAAGGCCTCCAGATCGCAGCGCTCGCGGACGAACCCCTCGTCGATCAGCCCCTCGGTGACGATCACATGCGCCATGGCGGTCAGCACCGCCACATTGGTGCCCGGCGTCAGTGCGAGGTGATGCGCGGCGCGGACATGCGGGGTCCTGTCCACCAGGTCGATCCGCCGCGGGTCGATGACGATCAGCTTCGCCCCGGCCCGCAACCGCTTCTTCAGACGGGCGGCGAACACCGGATGCCCATCGGTCGGATTCGCGCCGATGACGATCACCACATCCGTGTGCTCGACGCTGTCGAAATCCTGCGTGCCCGCACTGGTGCCGAAGGTCTGTTTCAGCCCGTAGCCGGTGGGGGAATGGCAGACCCGGGCACAGGTATCGACATTGTTGTTGCCGAAGACCTGCCGGATCAGCTTCTGCACGAGGAAGGTCTCTTCGTTGGTGCAGCGCGACGAGGTGATGCCGCCGATGGCGCCGGTCCCGTGCTGCGCCTGGATCGCCCGGAAGCGCCCGGCGGTGTGGGCCAGCGCCTCCTCCCAGCTCACTTCGCGCCAGGGGTCTGTGATCCTGTCGCGGATCATCGGTTTCAGGATGCGGTCAGGGTGGCTGGCGTAGCCATAGGCGAAGCGACCCTTCACGCAGCTGTGGCCGCGGTTGGCCTTGCCGTGCTTCCAGGGCACCATGCGCACCAGCTGGTCGCCCTGCATCTGCGCCTCGAAGCTGCATCCCACGCCGCAATAGGCGCAGGTGGTGACGACGCTGCGCTCGGGCTGGCCCAGTTCGATGACGGATTTCTCGGTCAGCGTCGCGGTGGGGCAGGCCTGCACACAGGCGCCGCAGGAGACGCACTCGCTGCCCATGAAGCTTTCGTCCATCCCGGGCGAGACACGGCTGTCGAAGCCACGGCCGGAGATCGTCAGGGCGAAGGTGCCCTGAACCTCTTCGCAGGCGCGGACGCAGCGCGAACAGACGATGCACTTCGAGGGGTCATAAGCGAAATAGGGGTTGGAGTCGTCGACCGGCAGATAACGCGGGTTCGGCTGCGTGCCGGCACGGGTCTTGACGTGGTTCTCGCCATCGTATCCGTAACGCACATCGCGCAGCCCGACGATGCCGGCCTGGTCCTGCAACTCGCAATCGCCGTTGGCGGCGCAGGTCAGACAATCCAGCGGATGGTCGGAGATATACAGCTCCATGACGCCGCGACGCAGCTGCTTTACCCGCTGTGATTGAGTTCTGACAACCATTCCCTCGGCTGCCGGGGTCGTGCAGGAGGCCGGCGTGCCGTTCCTTCCGTCGATCTCCACCAGGCACAGCCGGCAGGATCCGAAGGCGTCCAGCGTATCGGTGGCGCAGAGCTTCGGGATCGCGATTCCGGCCTCGGCCGCGGCGCGCATGACGCTGGTGCCGGCCGGGACGGTGACACCCAAGCCGTCAATGGTCAGGGTGACCGCCCCGGCCGCCTGCACGGCCGGAGTACCATAGTCGCGATCCTCCGCAGGGTGGTTCGCGGGAATGACGAAATCCTTCATGCCGCTTTCCTTTCGCGGGCGAAGTCATCGGGGAAATGGCTCAGTGCCGATAGCACGGGATAGGGGGTGAAGCCGCCCAGCGCGCAGAGCGAGCCGAACCTCATCGTCTCGCAGAGATCCTGCAGCAACTCGATCTGCCCCGGCTCGCCGCGAGTGACGCGGTCCAGCACCTCGACGCCGCGGACGGCGCCGATGCGGCAGGGCGTGCATTTGCCGCAGCTTTCAACGGCGCAGAACTCCATGGCGAAGCGGGCCTGCGTCAGCATGTCGGCGGTGTCGTCGAAAACGACGATGCCGGCATGGCCGATCAGCCCGTCCCGCGCCGCGTAGTCCTCATAGCCGAAAGGCGTGTCGAACAGCGCGCGCGGGAAATAGGCACCGAGCGGCCCACCCACCTGCACCGCCTTCACCGGCCGGCCGGACGCCGTGCCACCGGCGATGTCATCGACAACTTCCGACAGCGTCAGCCCGAAACCGGCCTCGAACAGCCCGCCGTATTGCACATTCCCGGCAATCTGCAGCGGCATCGTCCCACGCGACCGGCCCAGTCCGAAGCCTGCGTAGAACGCGGCGCCCCGTGCGAGGATCACCGGCACCGAGGCCAGCGTGATGACGTTGTTGACCACCGTGGGCCGGCCGAACAACCCCTGCAGCGCCGGAAGCGGCGGCTTGGCGCGCACCACCGGGCGGCGGCCCTCCAGCGAGTTCAGCAGCGAGGTCTCCTCGCCGCAGACATAGGCGCCGGCGCCGACCCGGATCTCCATGTCGAAGGCCCGGCCCGAGCCGAGCACCGACGGCCCCAGCAGCCCAGAAGCCCGCGCCGCAACGACCGCCGCCTGCATGGTGCGGATCGCATCCGGGTATTCCGATCGCAGGTAGATGAAACCCGTACTGGCCTCCACCGCAAGGCCGGCGATCGCCATGCCTTCGATCAGGCAGAAGGGATCGCCCTCCATCAGCATCCGATCGGCGAAGGTGCCGCTGTCGCCCTCGTCGGCGTTGCAGACGATGTATTTCCGCTCCGCCTGCGCGCCGAGCACCGTGTTCCACTTGATCCCGGTGGGAAAGCCGGCACCGCCACGACCGCGCAGCCCGCTGTCGGTCACCTCGGCGACGATTTCCGCCGGGGTCATCTCCAGAGCGCGGCGCAGCCCCGCGAGCCCCCCCTCGGCCTCGTAGGCGGCGAGGTCGAGCGGGTCGATCACCCCGCAGCGGGCAAAGGTCAGCCGCGTCTGCCGCTTCATCCAGGGCAGTTCCTCCGTCAGCCCGAGGCAGCGGGGGTGATCCGGCGCCGGCACGCCATCGGCGAAAAGCCCCGGCACATCGGCGACCGCGACTGGGCCGAAGGCGATTCGGCCCGCCGACGTTTCCACTTCCAGCAACGGCTCCAGCCAGACCATCCCGCGAGAGCCGGTGCGCACGACCTCCGCCGTCGGCGCAGCGGCGCGAATGGCTTCGGCAACCTGCTCGGCCCCCAGTGCCTTCGCGGCGGCGTCCTGCGAAAGAAACAGCCTCATGCCACTGCCTCCGTCAGACGGTCCGGAGTGGCCCGGCCGATCACCGTGCCGTCCAGCATCGCCGCCGGGCCGCAGGCGCACAGGCCGAGGCAGAACACCGGCTCCAGCGTGACGCGGCCGTCCGGCGTGGTTTCGCCCCAGTCGATGCCAAGGGTGCGCCGCATCGTCTCGGCCAGTGCCACGCCACCTACCGCCTGACAGGCCTCGGCGCGGCACAGCTTCAGCACATGGCGGCCGGCCGGCAATTCACGGAAATCATGATAGAAACTTGCGATACCGTGGATCTCGGCGCGGCTCAGCCCCAGCGCGGCGGCGATCAGCGGAAGGGCCGGCGCCGGCAGATGACCGAAACGCGCCTGCACCGCGTGCAGGATCGGCAGCAGCGGACCCTCCCGCCCGGCATGCTCGGCCAGCAGGGCGCGAATCTCCGTGGCGAGACCCTCATCGGCCTGCAGTCCCTCGGGCAGGTCGGCTGTCATTGCGCGCTCCGCGATCGTGTGCATCTGCAACGTCGCGCAGAGTCATTCGGAAATCAATCGCGATGTCCCGTCATTCAATAGACAATACCTATCGTGCTTGCAGCCCGCGCGCCGAATCCAGCAGAGCCTCCAGAACCGGCGTATGCGGGGTGCGGTGCGCGGCGACGAGGCCGACCGCATGGCCGCCGCCGGTGATCGGGATCGCGCGCAGCCTCGGGTCGGCTGCGAAGAGTTGCGCCAGCTTCACCGGCAGAACGCTGGCCCAGCCGCCTCGGGCGACATGGGCCACCAGCGCGATCAGCGAATTCGACTCGAGCCGCGGCCCGGGCGCCTCCATCGCTGCCTCGGCGAGGTAACGGTCCACGATCCGGCGATTCTGCATGTCGGCGGTCAGCAGGCAGAGCGGCTCGGCGGCGATTTCGGGCCACCCCAGCGACGCACGCGCTGCGGTCGGGCTGCGGGCGTGGACGAGGAGCGTGTAGGTTTCGCGGTAGAGCGGCACCGCCTCGACCCGACCCAGCGGCTCGCCGTCGAGATAGGTGATGCCGGCGTCGAGATCGAGCGCCTCGATCTGTTGCAGGATCTCGGCCGAGCTGCGCGACAGGATCGCCACGCGCACGCCCGGATGGCGGGCGCAGTAGGGGCCGGTCAACTCGGCCGCCATGGCGAGCGCGGTGGGGATGACGCCGATGCGCAGGTTGCCCGAAAGCCCGCGGCGTGCGGCGCGCATCTCCTCGCGCATCGCACGGGTGTCGGCGACGATGCGGCGGGCCCAGTCCAGCACCCGCTGCCCCTCGGGCGTCAGCCCCTGGAAGCGCGAGCCGCGCCAGACCAGCTGCACGCCGAGGTTTTCCTCCAGCTGGCGTATCGCCGAGGAAAGGGTAGGCTGCGTCACCCCGCAGGCCTCGGCGGCGCGGCCGAAATGGCGCTCGCGTGCGAGGGCGATGAACATCTCCAGCCGGTCGATCATCGCGCCCCCTCGCCGCCGCACCCGCGCCGCCGCACCCGCGCCGCATCACAGCATGGCCGGCGCGGACGGTCCAGCCGGCGTGTCCGGCGCCGCTGCGTGTCCGCGCGGTGCCATCCGGCAGGCAAATCGCGTCCCGGTGGCTTGTTCGCCGGGGCGCGGCAGCCTATCTGCGCGCGGATGAAAAGGTTCCTCCCCTTCCTTCCGCAAGATCCGGTCGTGCCGGTCGTCCGCCTCAGCGGCATGATTGCCGCTTCGGGCCGCCTCGGCGCGGTGCTGAACGACGCCAGCCTTGCCCCGGTGCTCGAACGCGCCTTCGGGCGCGGCAAGCCGAAGGCGGTGGCGCTGCTCATCAACTCGCCCGGCGGTTCGCCGGTGCAGTCCAGCCTGATCGCCGCGCGCATCCGCCGGCTCGCCGTGGAAAAGGAACTGCCGGTCCATGCCTTCGTCGAGGATGTGGCCGCCTCGGGCGGCTACTGGCTGGCGACGGCGGCAGACCACATCTGGGTGGATGAAACCTCGATCGTCGGCTCCATCGGGGTGATCGCCGCCAGCTTCGGCTTTCATGACTTCATCGGCCGCTACGGGGTGGAGCGGCGTGTGCACACCGCTGGCGAGTCGAAGAGTTTCCTCGATCCGTTCCGACCGGAAAGGCCCGAGGACGTGGAGCGGCTGCACCGCGTGCTCGAGGCGATCCACCAGAGCTTCATCGGCCATGTCACCGCGCGACGCGGTGCGCGGCTGAAGGATGGTGAGAGCCTCTTCGCCGGCGATTTCTGGGCCGGTCGGCAGGCGGTGGACCTCGGGCTTGCCGATGGTGTCGCCCATCTGGTGCCGAAGATGAAGGAGATCTACGGCGAGAAGGTGCGACTTGTCCCGCTGGGCCTTCGCCGTCCGCTGTTTCAGCGGCTGGGGGCGCAGCTGGGTGCCGAACTCGCCGCCACCGCGCTCTCCGCGGCGGAAGAACGTGCGCTCTGGGCGCGTTACGGGCGCTGAGGGCATGCTGCAGGCGGTCGCGCTCTTTCTGATCCTGATGCTCCTGCTGGGCGTGTTCGGCAAGCTGCGCCGGCCCGGCGGCAAGCTCCGCGGGCCGAAAGACCAGGCGAAGCTGGGCCGGCCGCGCAAATGCCGGCGGTGCGGCCGGTTCCTCATCGGCGGCGGTGACTGCGACTGCGGCAAGGGATAGTGCGGGCATGATCTGGGACATCGCGGCGGTGGCCCTGGGGCTGGGGCTGCTGCTGCTTGCGGGCGACGCGCTGGTGAAGGGTGCGGTCAACCTCAGCCTGCGGCTGGGCGTTCCGGCACTGATCGTCGGGCTGACGGTGGTCGCCTTCGGCACTTCGGCGCCCGAGTTGCTGGTGTCTGTCCAGGCGGTCCTGGCGGGAGCGCCGGCCCTCGCACTGGGCAATGTGGTGGGGTCGAACACCGCCAACATCCTGCTGGTGCTGGGCCTGCCGGCGCTGATCGCGGCGGTGCCGGTCGCGCGCAGCCTGATGCGAGACTATGCCGCGATGATGGCGGCAACCGCCCTGTTTGTCTTGCTGGCGCTGCTGGGGCCGATCCGCTGGCCGCATGCGCTGGTGCTGCTGGCAGCCCTCGTTCTGATGCTGGGCGATGCCTTCCGGCGCGGGCAGGCACATCGCAACGGGCGCGATGCGGATGCGGTCGAGGGCGCCGAGCCCGGCATGGCCTGGTGGCGGATCGGGCTCTTCACCGTACTCGGGGTGATCGGGCTGCCGCTGGGGGCGGACCTGCTGGTTGATGGCGCGGTGGATATCGCCGGCGCGCTGGGCGTCAGCGAGGCGTTGATCGGGCTTACGCTGGTCGCCGTCGGCACCTCGCTTCCGGAACTGGCGACCACGGTCATGGCGGCGCTGCGGCGCGAGGCGGGCGTGGTGATGGGCAATGTGCTGGGCTCGAACATGTTCAATCTTCTCGGTATCATCGGCGTCGCCGGCATGGTCGGCGAGATACCGGTGCCGGCCGAGATGCTGACGCGCGACCTCTGGGTGATGGTCGGGGCCTCGGCGCTGCTTGGCTGGTTCGTGATCTCTGGCCGGTCGATCGGCCGGGCGTGGGGCGTCGCGATGGTGCTGCTCTACGGCGGATATCTCGGGCTCCTGGCCCTGCAGGGAGTGGCATGATGACGGAGACACGGCCCAGGGCGCTGGTGACGGGCGCGGCGAAGCGGCTGGGACGGGCGATGGCGCTTTACCTCGCCGGACGCGGGCATGACGTGGCGATCCATTACGCCAGTTCCGCCGATGGTGCCGAGGCGGTGGCCGAGGCGGTGCGCGGACACGGTGTGCGCGCCACCACCGTGCAGGCCGATCTGACGGTCGAGGCCGAGATGCAGGCGCTGCTGCCGGCCGCCGCTGCGGCCCTTGGCGGGCCGTTGTCCGTTCTGGTGAACAACGCCTCGATCTTCGAATACGATACCCTTGCCAGCACGACCCGCGACAGCTGGAACCGGCACCTGGAATCGAACCTGCGCGCGCCCTTCGTTCTGACCCAGGCCCTTGCCGCGCAAGTGCCCGCGCCGGCCCGCGATGCCGCAGGCGAGCCGGTGGCGCGAGGGTTGGTAGTCAACCTGATCGACCAGCGGGTGCTCAAGCCCACGCCCGAGTTCATGAGCTACACCATCGCCAAGATGGGGTTGTGGGCCCTGACCCGCACCGCGGCGCAGGCGCTGGCGCCGGTCGTGCGCGTCAACGCCATTGGCCCGGGCCCCACCCTGCAGGGCGCGCGCCAGTCGGCCGCGCATTTCGCCGCCCAGCGCGCCG
>SLBI01000123.1 GCA_007126375.1 Paracoccaceae bacterium | reverse complement strand
CGGCCGGGGCGCGCCGCCGACCGCGCCTGCGCCATTGACACCGCGGCGGCACGCGCCACGGATCAGGCGCGCGGAAGGGAGATGCGTATGCAGACGCAGTCACTGAAGGACCGCCCCGACTGGCACTATCTGTTGCGGGAATATTACGAGCTTTACCGCTTCCTCCCCTCGGGCGGCAGCGGGCCGATCCGGGCCCACCAGCGCGCCGTGCGCGAGGAGATCAGCCGGCTGATTCGCGTCAATGCCCCTCTGCAACTGGCCGAGCCCGCCGACAAGCCGGTCGCTGCGCATCTGCGCAGGGCCCTGGATCAGGGGCTGACCGGCCCGGCCGCGCCGCTGATCCGCACGCTGATGGCGCTGCGGGGGCATCTGAGCTGGCAATACGGCTACGAGAAGCTGCCCCGCGGCCTGGAACGCAACTTCGCCTTCGCCGAGCTTGCCGGGCCGTCCGGGCCGGTGGTCAGCCCCCGGGTGATCCTCGGGCTGGTGCTGTTCGGTCCCGGCTGCACCTATCCGGCCCATGCCCATGACGGGATCACCGAAAGCTATGTCTGCCTCTCCGGCGCGGTTTCGGAGAACAATCAGGGCGTCTACGCACCGGGCTCGCTGATCTTCAATCCGCCGGGCATGGTCCACCGCATCACCGTGTCGGATCGCGAACCGTCGCTGCTGGCCTACGCATGGATGGGCGCGCCCGAGCGGCTGGCCGGGCAGAAGATGGTGTTCAGCCGCAGCACCCGGGGATGAGCCCCCCGGCGACACAGTGGCGTGACCCCGGGCTGTCGTGGCCCAACCCGCCTGCTATCCTTGTGCACCGTCGCGCCGGAGATCGCCCGCTTGACCCGAATCGCCCCCCGTTCCGCCGTTCGCTCCGCGGCGTGCCTCGCCCGAGGTCTGGTGCTGCTGGCGGCGCTGGTGCTGGCGGCCTGCACGCCGCTGCCGCCGACAGGCGGCCCGACGCAGCGGCCGATGCCGCCGGCGGGCCCACCGCCCGACATGCGCAGCGCCGCCGCATCCTTCGCGCAGGTGATCGACCGGATGGAGCCGATCGTGACCGCCGAGTGCCGCGCCCGGCCGCCGGCGCGGAACTGCGACTTCCTGTTCGTGGTCGATACGCGCCCCGGTCTGCCGCCCAACGCGTTCCAGACGGTGGACCGGTCGGGCCGGCCGGTGGTCGGGTTCACCCTGGCGCTGATCGCCGATGCGCGCAACGCGGACGAACTGGCCTTCATCCTCGGCCACGAGGCCGGGCACCATATCGCAGGGCATATCCCGCGCCGCGCCGAACAGGCGCGCAGCGGCGCGCTGATCGCCGGCGCGCTTGCGGCTCTGACCGGCGCCGACGAGGGCACGGTGCGGGCGGTGGCCTCGATCGGCGGCGAGGTGGCCGCCCGCCGCTTCGCCCCCGCCTTCGAACTGGAGGCCGACCGGCTGGGAACCCTGCTCGCCTGGCGGGCCGGCTACGATCCCGAGCGCGGCGCGGCCTTCTTCGCCCGCATCCCCGATCCGGGCAATGCCTTCCTCGCCACCCATCCACCGAATGCCCAGCGCATGGAGACGGTCCGCGCCACGCTGGCCCGGCTGCGGGCCGGCGGCCGGGTATGAGGGGTTTGATCTGCGTCATGTCGCCCGGCGCGGCCGCAGGCCATGCTGCCAGGCATGCAGGGCGCGTGCGCCCATGACAGGAGGGCGACCGCCATGATGCTGATGCTGGACCGACTGGACCGTCACACCACCCTGATGGCCCGCATGGCCGACACCGTCGGGGCCGATTTTGCCGAGGCGATGATCGGCGGCGCCCTCACTGGCGCCGAGATGCGCAGTGCGGTGCTGCGCTGCAGCCGCTGCGGCGCCGAGGACGCCTGCGCCGGCTGGCTCGACGGACAGGACGCCGCCGCGACGGACCGCCCCGCGGTGCCCCAGTTCTGTGCCAACGCCGAACTGCTGGCCCGGTTGCGCCCCTGACGCCACGCGGCGCGCCGAGCATCCGCAAGCCGCCCGGCACCGGGCACCGCGCCGGGCCCGTCCGCGCGTGGCGGCATCGCATCGGCCGCGAGCGGGCGGTCACGGGCCCTTGGCATTGCGGCACAGGCGGCGCTAGGCTCGGCACGTCGCTGAAGGGAGCCTCGCCATGCGCTGCGTCTTCGTCCAGTTCCGCTGCGTGCCCGGCCGGACCTACGAGGTGGCCGAAGCGATCTATGATCGTGAGGTGGTGTCGGAACTCTACTCGACGTCCGGGGAATACGATCTGATCGCCAAGGTCTATATCCCCGAGGGCGAGGATGTCGGCCGTTACCTCAGTGACCGGCTGTTCGATATCCCCGGCATCAACCGCACCCTCACCACCATGACCTTCCGGGCCTTCTGACTTGGCCGGCGGCATCGCCGTCGTGACCGGCGCCAGCGCCGGCATCGGCCGGGCCGTCGCCGAAGGGCTGCTGGCCGAGGGCTGGCGCGTGGCGCTGCTCGCCCGCCGTGCCGAACCGCTGGCCGAGATCGCCGCGG
>SLBI01000344.1 GCA_007126375.1 Paracoccaceae bacterium | reverse complement strand
GGGCGCGCGCCGCCTCCGACACGGTAGGCACCGCGTCGGGCCTGCCAGGCGAGGATGCTGCCGCGGCGCGGCCGGCGGATCCGCCGCGCAGCCCGCTGCAGCGGCTGATAGACCGGTTTCGGTGAGCCTGGCGGGTGCCTTTCGCGCCCAGGCAGGGGCCTGCGCGGCGCTCGGATCGCCTTTCATGGCGCGGTTTCTGACGCTGGCTGCCGATCGGCTGGGGCCCGAGGGGCCGATGGGGGCGCGGCTGCATGGCTGGCCCGGCGACATGAGCGCGCGCGGCGATGCGGTGCCGCTGCGCCTTGCCGCCGGACTGCATGCGCTGGTTCTGTCCGGGCGCGATCCCGGGTTGGCGGCGGTCTGGCCGGCGCCTGCGGCGGTGACTGACGCGACCCTCTGGGCAGCGGTGGCGGACGCGTTGGCACGGCATGAAGCTTGGCTGACGGACTGGCTTGACCGGGCACCGCAGACCAACGAGGTGGCACGCTCGGCGGTGCTGATCGCCGCGGCGCACTGGTTGGGCGGCGGCTCTCTGGTTGTCTCGGAACTGGGCGCTTCGGCAGGGCTGAACCTGCTGTTCGACCGCTGGCGACTGGAGACGCCTGGAGGCGGCCTCGGACCGGAAGCGGCGCCGGTCCGGCTGGCGCCGCGCTGGACGGGCGGGCCGCCCGCACCGGCCGATGTGACGATTGCGGACCGGGCCGGGGTGGATCTTCATCCCTGCGATCCGGTGACGGACCGGTTGCGGCTGCTGGCCTATGTCTGGGCGGACCAGCCGCAGCGGCTCGCGCGGATGGCAGCCGCGCTCGACGTCGCGGCGCGGCAACGGCCCGGGGTGGCAGCCGGCGATGCGGCGGACTGGCTGGCCGGCCGGCTTGGGGTTCGGCATGCCGGCGCGCTTCACCTGGTCTGCCACACCATCGCGTGGCAGTATTTCCCGCCGGTGACGCAGGCCCGCTGCGCGGCACTTCTGGCCGAGGCCGGCGCCGTGGCGGATGCCGATGCCCCGCTTGCACATCTGTCGATGGAAGCGGATGCGGTGCGGGATGGTGCGGCACTGACGCTTACTCTCTGGCCGCCGGGTGCGGCCTGGGTGCTGGGCCGGGCGGATTTCCACGGCCGCTGGCTGCGCTGGGCGCCGCCGGTTGCGCGTGCGCCGCGGCCGGCTATCTGTTGAAGGCCAGAAAATGGAGGTGCCGATGGCCCTGCGAATGGATGCTTCCGTCAATGTGCTGGGAGACCGGCTGGAACCCTGCTCGCGCGACCCGCTGACCGGGTTCTTCCGCAACGGCGCCTGCGACACCTGCGCCGAGGACCGCGGCAGCCACACCGTCTGCGCAGTGATGACGGCGGAGTTCCTCGCCTTCTCCAAATATGTCGGCAACGACCTCTCCACTCCGCGCCCCGAGTTCGCCTTTTCGGGGCTCAAGCCGGGCGATCAGTGGTGCCTCTGTGCCGGCCGCTTCCTGCAGGCCCATGACGAGGGCGTGGCCCCGCGCATCAGGCTGCGCGCGACCCACGCCCGCGCGCTTGAGATCGTGCCGCTGGAGGTCTTGCAGGAGCATGCGCTTGACGCCGCAGGGGGTTGACCCATCGGGCCAACTGGCTTACCGCCCCAGCGCTCTTTGCGCCGGCGCAACCGGCGCTTTCATGGAGGCCACCTTGGAAGACGGAAGTCGATGCCCGGTCGCCCGATGCCTGCTGTCGTGTGGCCGGCCCTCTCTCACCACCACGGGAACGGCTGCGCGGCTGATCGGCTGACCTGACAGGTCATGCCCGGGGGGCCGTCCGGCCCTTCGACGGAGCATGACCGATGAACACCACAACTGCGACCATCAACGCCCATGCCCTTGCACGCTGGCTGCGCGTGGACGATCGGAAATCCCTCTCCACCGCACTGCGCGACATGCACCCCGCCGATATCGTCGGCGTGGTGGGAGAGTTCACGCCGGACGACACCGCCCGCGTCCTGCTCTGCCTCGATCAGGACAAGCAGGCGACCTTGTTCGGGTATTTCCCCCCCCGAAACTCAGGTCGCCTTGGCCGAGGCGATCGACCGGCGCGACATGGCGCGCATCTTCGGTGCGATGGCGCATGACGAACGCGCGGACCTCTTCGCCGAACTGGACGAGGCGCAGAAATCCGCCCTGCTGCCCGGCCTTGCCCAGGCCGAGCGTGAGGACATGCGCAAGCTGGCCGCCTATCCCGAGGGCACGGTCGGGTCGGTGATGACCTCGGACTATGCCACGCTGTCGCCCGACATGACGGTGACCGCGGCCATCGCCCATCTGCGCCGCATCGCCCCGGATGCCGAGACGATCTATCATTTCTATGTCATCGATGCCGAGCGCAAACTGCTGGGCACCGTGTCACTGCGCGACCTGATCGTGGCGCGTGACAGCGCGCGGGTGGCCGATGTGATGCGCCGCGACCCGCCCCTTGCCCGCGCCGAGGACAAGCGCGAGACGGCGGTGGAGCTGATCCGCAAATACGACGTCCTCGCCCTGCCGGTGCTGAACGGCGGCGACCGCCTCGCCGGGATCGTCACCTACGACGATGCGATGGACGTCGCGCGCGAGGCCGAGGACATCAGCTTTGCCAAGACCTCGGCCGTGGCCGGGCTGGGCACCAGCATGCTGACCGCCTCGGTCGGGCTGCTCTATCGCAAGCGGGTCGCCTGGCTGGTGGTCCTGGTCTTCGGCAACATCTTTGCCGGCGCCGGCATCGCCTATTTCGAGGAGACGATCGAGGCCTATATCGCGCTGGTGTTCTTCCTGCCGCTGCTGGTCGACTCGGGCGGCAATGCGGGCAGCCAGTCGGCCACGCTGATGGTGCGGGCGCTGTCCACAGGTGATGTGCGCCTGCGTGACTGGAGCCGGATGCTGGGCCTGACCATGGCGCTGGCGGTGTCCGGCATCGGGCTGTTCCGGGGCGGGCCGGATATCGCGGTGGTGGTGTCGCTGACGATGGTGCTGATCGTGCTGGTCGGCTCGCTGATCGGGATGTCGTTGCCGTTCTTGCTCAGCAAGTTCAAGCTCGACCCCGCCGCGGCCTCGGCCCCGCTGATCACGTCCCTGGCCGATGCGATCGGGGTGGTGATCTATTTCGCGATGGCCACCTGGCTTCTGGGCCTGCCCACGAGCTGATCCGTCACGCGACCGTCATGTCCCTGCCTCAGGCTGCCCCCCGTCCGGGGGGCGGCCGCCCGCGCCAGCAAGGGGGGCGCACCGATGACCACACCCATTGCCTTCGAGGTTGCCGCTGTCAACCTGATCGCCGCCCTGGTCCTCGGCGGCCTTGTCGGGGCCGAGCGCCAGTGGCGCCAGCGCCTTGCCGGGCTGCGCACGAACACGCTGGTCTCGCTCGGCGCCGCCAGTTTCGTCGTCTTCTCCGGCATCTTCCCGGACGAGATCAGCCCCACGCGCGTCGCCGCGCAGATCGTGTCGGGCATCGGGTTTCTGGGCGCGGGCATCATCTTCCGCGAGGGGTTCAACGTGCGCGGCCTCAACACGGCGGCGACGCTGTGGTGTTCGGCCTTGGTCGGGATGCTGGCGGGCGCCGGGGCGCTGGAGTTCGCCGCGCTGACCACCGCGCTGGTGATCTTCGTCAACCTCGCCCTGCGCCCGCTGGTGCAGCGGCTGAACCGTCAGCCGATCGGCACGACCGAACTGGTGCGCCGCTACGAGGTGACGATCACCTGCCGCGGCAAGCACGAGGCGCATGTGCGGGCGCTGATGCTGCAGGGCTTTGCCGAGAACGGTCTGCGCCTGTCGGGGATCGAGTCGCGGGATGTCGAGGAGGAGGACCGCGTCGAAGTGCGCGCCGAGGTCAATGCCGAGGGCACCTCGGATGTCGCGCTCGAGCATATCGTCGGCCGGCTCAGCCTGGAACGCTCCGTCACCGCCGCCCGGTGGCGCAGCGCGGCCGAGGCCACCTGATCAGCCAGACATCTCCACCCCCAGCGCACGGGCGACAGTGAAGATGTCCTTGTCGCCGCGGCCGCACATGTTCATCACGATCAGGTGGTCGGCCGGCAGGGTGGGCGCGATCTTCAGCACATGCGCCAGCGCGTGCGAGGGCTCCAGCGCCGGGATGATCCCCTCCAGCGCGCAGCAGAGCTGGAACGCCTCCAGCGCCTCGGCGTCGGTGATCGAGACATACTGCGCGCGGCCGGTCTCGTGCAGCCAGGCATGTTCGGGGCCGATGCCGGGATAGTCGAGCCCGGCCGAGATCGAGAAGCCTTCGAGGATCTGGCCGTCGTCATCCTGCAGCAGATAGGTGCGGTTGCCGTGCAGCACGCCGGGGCGGCCGCCGGTGAGCGAGGCGCAATGCTCCATCCGGTCGTCGACGCCCTTGCCGCCGGCCTCGACGCCGATGATCGCGACCTCGGGGTCGTCGAGGAAGGGGTGAAAGAGGCCCATCGCGTTCGACCCGCCGCCGATCGCGGCGACCAGCGTGTCGGGCAGCCGGCCCTCGGCCGCCTGCATCTGGGTCCGCACCTCCTTGCCGATGATCGACTGGAAGTCGCGCACCATCGCCGGATAGGGATGCGGGCCGGCCACCGTGCCGATGCAGTAGAAGGTGTCGCGCACGTTGGTGACCCAGTCGCGCAACGCGTCGTTCATCGCGTCCTTCAGCGTGCCGCGGCCCGAGGTGACGGGGACCACCTCGGCACCCAGCAGCTTCATCCGGAAAACGTTGGGCGCCTGCCGCTCGACGTCATGCGCGCCCATGTAGACCACGCATTTCAGCCCGAACTTGGCGCAGACCGTGGCAGTGGCGACGCCGTGCTGGCCGGCCCCGGTCTCGGCGATGATGCGGCTCTTGCCCATCCGGCGGGCGAGGATGATCTGGCCGAGCACGTTGTTGATCTTGTGCGCGCCGGTGTGGTTCAGTTCGTCGCGCTTCATGTAGACCTTCGCGCCGCCCAGATGCTCGGTCAGTCTCTCGGCGAAGTAGAGGGGGCTCGGCCGGCCGACGTAGTGCTTCCAAAGGTGGTCCATCTCGCCCCGGAAATCCGGATCGGTCCTGGCCTTTTCGTACTCCGCTTCCAGCGCGAGGATCAGCGGCATCAGCGTCTCGCTGACGAAGCGGCCGCCGAAGATGCCGAAGCGACCGTTCGCGTCCGGGCCGCTGCGGTAGGAGTTGGGCAGGTCTTCGGGCATGGCTCTCTCCGGGCTGGGCTGTGCCGGTGTAGCTGCGTCGGCCTCAGCCTTCAAGCGCCGCGCGGACGCGGCGGTCGTGCGCGGGTAAAGCACCGGGACAGTCCGCCTGCATCGCCATGGTGCCCTCCCATGCGCGGATGTGGCGGCGCTGGAGCCCGGCAGAACCTTCCGCAAGCGTGTTGGCACCGGTGCGGCTGAACCGCTCCAGCGCGCGGATGCTGGGGCCGGAATGGCGGGTGTCGGGCTGCAGCAGGTGCTCCACCGCGCCGTCTTGGACGATCCTGTTGCGCCGGCGACATTCCGGCGCGGCGGCCGGGCTCAGCCGGCGAGCCGCGCGGCGGCGGCGAAGGCGCGGATGCCTTCCGGGTCCTTCACGCCCGGTGCCGACTCCACCCCCGACGAGACATCGACCACCCGCGCGCCAGTGCGGCGGACGGCTTCGGCCAGGTTGTCCGGCGTGAGGCCACCTGCGAGCAGCCATGGCACCGGCCAGCGGCGCCCGGCGATCAGGCGCCAGTCGAAGGCGAGGCCGTTACCGCCGGGCACGGGTGCACCCGGCGGCGGTTTGGCGTCGACCAGCAGCATGTCGGCGGTGCGGGCGTGGCGGTCGAGCGCGTCCAGATCCTCGGGGCCGGCCACTCCCACCGCCTTGATCACCGGCAGACCGAAGCGGGCGCGAACCTCGGCCACCCGGTCGGGCGACTCACGACCGTGCAGTTGCAGCAGATCGAGTGGCACCTGCGTCAGGATGGCGGCGAGATTTGCATCGCTCGCATCCACCGTCAGCCCGACCCTAGCCACGCCCGGGGGTGCGGCCAGGGCCGCGTCCCGCGCCGCCGCGGGGGTAAGGCTGCGGGGCGAGGGCGGGAAGAACACGAAGCCGACATAGCTGGCTCCGGCCTCGACCGCCGCGGTGACATCGGCGGCGCTGCGCAGGCCGCAGATCTTGAAGCGCACCGCGTTGCCGGGCGCGGCGGCGCCCGCCGGTGTCTGCGGCCCGGCGACGGTCGTCTCCGGCGGGCTCACCGGGCGGGCTGGCCGGCCGATTTTTCGTCGAGCAGCGCCAGAACGTCCTCGCCCTCGCGCTTTGCCGGGCGCTTCTCGCGGGAGAGTTGCGATTCGAGCCGCTTGGCCTCGGCGCGGGCGCGGGCGGCCTCGGCGCGGTGACGGTATTCGCGCAGCCACTCCCAGATGAAGCCGATCAGCAGGCCGACCGCCACGCCGATCAGGATGACGAGGAACACCGGCAGTTCGACCGTCCGATTATAGCCGACAAAGGCCGCCAGATCCTCCGGCAGCAATTGCAGGGTCATCGGCCCGCGGTTCGCCAGCGACAGCGTGACGATCCCCAGCGCCAGGACGAAAAGCACGAGATACTTGAAATAGCGCAGCAGTTTCATCTCACTCAGCCCTCTTTGCCGTTAAGCCGGTCGCGCAGGAGCTTGCCGGTCTTGAAGAAGGGCACGGCCTTTTCCTCGACCTGCACGGTTTCGCCGGTGCGCGGGTTGCGGCCCACGCGGGCGTCGCGCGTCTTCACCGAGAAGGCGCCGAAGCCGCGCAACTCCACCCGGTCGCCGCGCGCCATGGCTTCGATGATCTCGTCGAAGACCGTGTTGACGATGCGTTCGACGTCGCGCTGGTAAAGATGGGCGTTTTCTTCGGCGATCTTCTGGATCAGCTCCGACCGGATCATGTGTCGTCCCCCCCGGGGAGTGGCGCTCGTGGCGGCGCCTGTTTCGTCCCGCCCGCGACTATAGGCGGATTCGCCGCCGGCACAAACAGGAAAGGGGGCTGCACCAATTACAGGGTCCGCCCCGCCGTCCGCCGGTGCTCCGCCGGTGCCAGCGTGCCCCGGGCGGAAACGACAACGACCCCGCCGAGGGGCGGGGCCGTGCGCGCGAGGGTCGCGGGTGCTGCGGCCTCAGTTGCCCGATTTCTTGAGCGCGGCGCCGAGGATGTCGCCGAGCGAGGCGCCCGAATCGGACGAGCCATACTGTTCGACGGCCTCCTTCTCCTCGGCGATCTCGCGGGCCTTGATCGACAGGCCCAGCCGACGGGTCTTGGCATCTACCCCGGTGACCCGGGCATCGACCTTGTCGCCGACCTGGAAGCGCTCGGGGCGCTGCTCGGAGCGGTCGCGGCTGAGGTCGGAACGGCGGATGAACGACTTGGCGCCGTTGTACTCCACCTCGATGCCGCCGTCCTCGATCGCGGTGACCAGAACGGTGACCACCGATCCGCGCTTCACCCCGTCGGTGGCGTCCGAGAAACTGTCGTTCTGCAGCGCCTTGATCGAGAGCGAGATGCGCTCGCGCTCGGTATCGACCTCGGTGACCACGGCGTTGACCATGTCGCCCTTGCGATAGTTCTGGATGGCTTCCTCGCCGCGGCTCTCCCAGCTCAGGTCGGAGAGGTGCACCATGCCGTCGATGTCGCCCTCGAGCCCGACGAAGAGGCCGAATTCGGTGATGTTCTTCACCTCGCCCTCGATCTCGGTGCCCACCGGGTGCGTCTCGGCGAAAAGCTCCCACGGGTTGCGCATGCATTGCTTGAGCCCGAGGCTGACGCGACGCTTGGCCTGGTCGATCTCGAGCACCATCACATCCACCTCCTGGCTGGTGGAGACGATCTTGCCCGGGTGGACGTTCTTCTTGGTCCAGCTCATTTCCGAGACATGGACGAGGCCCTCGACGCCCGGCTCCAGTTCGACGAAGGCGCCGTAATCGGTGATGTTGGTCACGCGACCCTTGTGCACCGAGCCGATCGGGAAGTTGAGCGCCACCGAATCCCACGGATCGGCCTGCAGCTGCTTCATGCCGAGGCTGATGCGGTGGGTCTCCTTGTTGACCTTGATCACCTGCACCTTGAGCGTCTCGCCGATGGTGACGATCTCGGAGGGGTGGTTGACCCGCCTCCAGGCCATGTCGGTGACGTGGAGCAGGCCGTCGACACCGCCGAGATCGACGAAGGCACCGTATTCGGTGATGTTCTTGACCACGCCGTCGATGTTCATCCCCTCCGACAGCTTGGCGATGACCTCGGCACGCTGCTCGGCGCGGCTTTCCTCGAGGATGGCGCGCCGCGAGACGACGATGTTGCCGCGACGGCGATCCATCTTGAGGATCTGGAAGGGCTGCTTGAGGCCCATCAGCGGCCCGGCGTCGCGCACCGGCCGGACATCGACCTGGCTGCCGGGCAGGAAGGCCACGGCGCCGCCGAGGTCGACGGTGAAGCCGCCCTTGACGCGGCCGAAGATCGCACCCTCGACGCGGGCCTCGTCGGCATAGGCTTTTTCGAGGCGGTCCCAGGCGGCCTCGCGGCGGGCCTTGTCGCGGCTTATCACGGCCTCGCCGCGGGCATTCTCGACCCGGTCGAGATACACCTCGACCTCGTCGCCGACGGCGACTTGCGGCGCCTCGCCGGGGCTTGCGAATTCCTTGAGTTCGACGCGGCCTTCCATCTTGTAGCCGACGTCGATGATGGCCTGGCCCGCTTCGATGGCGATGACCCGGCCCTTGACCACGCTGCCTTCGGCGGGCGTGTCGATCTCGAGGCTTTCGTTCAGGAGGGCCTCGAACTCCTCCATGGTGGCTTTGGCGCACATGTGCTGCAGTGTTCCTTTTCGGTTCGGTTTTCGGGCCGGGCGGTTGGCTCCGCCGGTCTCGTGAGTTGGTCGGGCTTCGGGAAACGACAAACGGGCCGGAGTTGCCCCGGCCGCCTGTCGTCGGTCCGTTCCTGCCGCCCGATGAAGCGCCCTATAAGCGCAAATGCCCCCTGGGCGCAAGGATATGCTGGCGCCGGCCCGGTCTGCCTCCCGGTCTGCCCTCCGCTCAGCCCCGCCGCCGCGCCATCAGGCCCAGTCCCATCAGCCCCGCAAGCAGTGGCGCGCTCGCCGGGGGCAGCGGAATGACCGCGGGCGGCGGCGGGGCGGCGCTCGGCGCAAAAGTGACGGCGCCGCTGTCAGGGTCCACTTCCGATGCGCTGAATCCCATTGCCTTCAGGTCGATCAGCAGGGTGTCCGGGCCGTCCAGCGTCGCCACCTGGTCCACGAAGTTCGACGCGGTGTTGGACAGAAGCTGGACATTCGCGAGCCCCGAGAAACCGTCCCCCTCGAAGGTGAAGCGGAAGCCGTTGAACGAGAAACCGAAGGCGTTGAACACCCGACCGGCGCCGGGCTGGGCGAAGATGGTCAGGCTTTCGGCCGCGAAGTCGAAAAAGAGGTTCGGGTCGCCGGCGGCCAGAGGGGTGGTGAAGGTCAGCACCACCCCGTCGCCGATGGCCACCGCCCCCCCGATCGAACCGTCGGTGCTGACGGCCGGGGGCGTATCGTCGGTCAGCACGAAGCGGTCTGCCGACCCCTCTACCCCGAGCGGTGTCGCCGCCCCCGCCGGCAGCGCCGTCGCCGCCACCATGGCCTGCAGGAGCACGCAGGAAATCCGTCGCAAGAAGCAACCGGATTTTCGGTCTGAAAAGCCCATCCAGCATGTCTGGTTTTCGCGATTCGGGCAACCGACGGCCAAGAACCCTCCGCGATCGCGCTCGGCGTCGCGGTCCCGGAGTTGGGACGGCGGATCAGGCGCCCGCCTGCAGGCGGCGCGCGACTTCGGCCACGGCACGGGCCACGGCCGCGTCGATATCCAGCGCCGAGGTGTCCAGCGTCAGCGCATC
>SLBI01000053.1 GCA_007126375.1 Paracoccaceae bacterium | reverse complement strand
TGAGCTCGCCGCGCGCATCCGCGCCCATCTGGAGGGCCTGCCCGCCGGCAGCCTGCCGGTCACCTACGGCGCGCTGGCCCGCGCGATGGGGCTGTGGAGGCCGGGTTCGGTCGGCCGCGTCACCCGCGCACTGGAAACGACGATGCGTGAGGACGCTGCCGCCGGCCGCCCCTTCCTCGCCGCCTGCGTGGTCAGCCGTGGCCGCAGGGCGCTGCCCGGCCGCGGCTTCTTCGACCTCGCCCGCGCCCTGTCGCGCGGCCCGCAGGAGGGCGAGAGCGAGGAGGCATTTCACAGCCGCGAACTCTCGCGGTGGGCCCGCGAGGCCGTCTGATCCGGCACCCTGGCCGGGCAGGGCGGCGCCCCGAGGGCCGGCGGACGGCTGCCTGCCCTGTCCTGACCGGCGCGGCACCCGGGTCGGCAGCCCGGATATCCGGCGGATCACCTTCGGGCGCCGGCAATCGCCGATGCCGTCACGGCAGGTCATGTCATGGCACGTCCCTGCGCCGCCACGGTCGTGCCAGGGCGGGCAGGGCGTAGGGAACGGCGGCCCGGTAGCGCGCGAAGCGTTCGCCATGGCGCGCGGCGAAGCGGCGTTCCTTCAGCCGCGGGGCCAGCAGGCAATAGGCGGTGAAGCTGACCGCCAGCGCCAGCTGATCCGGTGTCCATACCGGAACCGTCCACAGCGTCAGTGCGAAGGCGACATAGATCGGCTGGCGGATCACCCGGAACAGCCCGCGCGTGGGCATGTCGGGAAACCGCGGCCGAAGTCCCGCCATCAGCGACATCCAGCCCAGCGCGCCCGACTGCACCTCGGCGCCGGCATCGAAACTGGCCTTGACGAGCAGCAGCCACGCGGCGGCATAGGCCGTGCAGACCGCCCACAACGCCGCCCCCTCGGCCCGCCACCAGACGAGGCCCGAGGGGGTCCACAGTGTGAAGAGCGCCAGAAGCTGAACCGACGCGATCAGCGCATAGGTGGTGCTGGCCAGCGTCGCACCATGCGGGCCGGGCACCAGCCGCGCCAGCCAGCGCCCGCCCGGCCCGGTCAGGAGCGCCGAGTGCGCCAGCGGGAACTGTACGAGCAGCGCCGCATTGGCCAGCGCCGCCCAGGGCCAGGGCACCCGGCCGAAGCTCTCGCTCAGGCCGTGGAACATCGCCACGATCATCGCCAGCACGGCGGCAGCGAACACCGCATGGCACAGCAACCCCATGCCCAGTGCCAGCACGATCCGCCCCACCCCCGGCGGTGGCCCCAGCGCCGCGCCGATCAGGTGCAGAAGACCCGCGACGCGGGGATCATCCCGCATCGCCGCCCTCCAGAATGTCGCGGGCGATCGCCCGGCCGCTCTGCCACGCCGCCTCCACCCGCGGACCGAGGCACCAGTCGCCGCCGAGATACAGGCTGCGCTTCGCGTCGCGCAGAAACGGCTGGCCCAGCGGGGCGGTGACCTGCGCATACCGCCAGCGGTGGGTGGCGGCGTGCAGCGCCGCGGCCGGATCGGTGCCGATCACCTCGCACAGCACCGGCAGCAGACGCGCGGCGATGGCGACGCCGTCCTGCTCAAGATGCGCGGCGCTCCACGCCGGGCCGGCCTGCGCGACCCAGCTGGTGACATGGGCGGCCCGGCCAGGCTTGGTGCTGTCCTGCGCGATCCAGGCCAGCGGGTGGGGCGCGGCGGTACGGCTGACGAAGGGACGCGGTGCATCGGCCGGGAAGGCCGCCATCAGCGTCAGGCAGGGTGCCATGGACACGCCGGCAAGCGGGGCGGCCAGCGGGTGATCCGCACCCAGCAGGGCAGCCAGCTGCGGTGCCGGCGCCGTCAGCACCACACGCGCGCAGGTGATCCGCTCCGCCCCGGCCGTGACCTGCCAGCCACCGGCGACCGGGCGCAGCGCCGTGACCTCGACCCCCCGCCGCACCTCCAGCCCCTGCGCCATGGCCCGCGGCAGGCCGGACATGCCCGGCAGGCCCACGTGACGGGGATGCGCCGCGCCATCCGCCCAGACCGCCGCGGCGTCCGGCAGACCCGCCAGAAAGCGGGCGAAGTCGGGCGCCCTTGCGGTGACATACTGCGCGCCGTGGTCGAACGACGCGGCGGCGCCATCCAGCACGATGCGTCGGGTCGCCATACGTCCGCCGATGCCGCGGCCCTTGTCCAGGATCAGCGGCGCGGTGCCTGCCGCGAGCAGCGTCCGCGCGCAGGACAGCCCCGCCATGCCGGCGCCGATGATGACGATGCGAGGGGTCATGCCAGCCCGACCTCCTGCAGGATTCGCGGAATCCGGCTCCGGACCTTGAAGAAGCCCGCCGTGGCGTGGGGCCAGATCGCGCTGTCCCAGTCGCGGCGCCATTCGCACAGGGCGATGCCCTGTGCCCGCAGGGCCGGCTCCGCCTGCCGCAGCCAGTCGCGCAGAGGGCCTTCGGGAACATGGGGCGTCACGATCTGCCGCGCGCCGGCCCGGGCCGCCCAGGCGGCGAGGTCACCGGGCACACCCGCCCGCATCGGCGTGGCGGCGACCCC
>SLBI01000156.1 GCA_007126375.1 Paracoccaceae bacterium | reverse complement strand
TCTGCCGTGGCGGACTTCGGCGATGATGTCTCGTGCTACGGAGCCTCCCGTATCGTCCCTGCTTGCCTTCGTCGGCCTGACCTTCGGCATCGCCTGGGGCGTGATGGGGTTCGCCCTCGCATTTCAGGACGCCGTCGAAGCGGTTCTGGGGCCGATGCGCGCTTCGCACCCGCTGTTCATCCTCGCCGTCTGGGCGCCGGCGATCTCGGCCATCCTTCTTGTCCTGTGGTACAGTGGGCTGCCGGGACTGCGCCGCTACCTGTCGCGCCTGCTGCTCTGGAGGGCGCCGATCGGCTGGTATCTCCTGCTGCTGATCGGGCTGCCCGCGATCTCCTACCTTGGCGCTGCACTTGGCGGTACGCTCACCCGTGAGGCCCTTGCGCCGCCCCTGGCGGAACTGCTGGCCCTCATGGGCTTCATGCTCATCCTTGGCCCCATGGAGGAGCTCGGCTGGCGGGGCTATGCGCTGCCGCTTCTGCAGCGCCGGCTGGCGCCGGTCTGGGCGGGGTTGGTCGTGGGTGTGGTCTGGGCGCTCTGGCATGTGCCTGCGTTCTTCCTGAGCGGCACCCCGCAAAGCGGATGGGATGTGATGCCCTTCCTGATGGGCGCCACCGCCGTCAGTGTGATCCTGACCGGGTTCTTCAACGCGGCCCGCGGCAGCATTCTGGTGGCCATCCTCTTCCACTGGCAGCTGAACATGCCGATGTGGCCCGATGCCCAGCCCTGGGACATGTATCTGTTCGTGCTGCTGGCCGTGCTGGTCGTCTGGTTCCGGCGCGCCGACATGTTCAGCCGGGCGGGCGCCGTGACCGAGGTCATGCCGGTCGGGCAGGAGGGACGGCGATGAAGTGGCTCGGGGCCTTCGCGATCAGTGTCGCGCTCGTGTCACCGGCGCTGGCCGGGGATCCGGTGCAGGAGGTTCTTGAAGCCCTGCGCACTGAGCACGGATTTCCGGGGGCGTCGGTTGCGTGGACGGGCGCGGACGGGGCGGTAGAGACACGCGCGACCGGTTGGGCCGACCCGGACGCCGGAGTCCCGATGACGCCGGACAGCCGAATGCTGGCCGCCAGCATCGGCAAGTCCTTCGTCGCCGCCGCCGCGCTGGCGCTGCAGGCCGAAGGTGGTCTGGATCTGGACGCCCGCGTTGCGGATTGGCTTGGCGAACGGCCATGGTTCGGCCGGTTGCCCAATCACGACAGCCTGACGCTGCGCCATCTGCTGACGCATTCCGGCGGGCTGCCGGATCATGTCGATCTGCCCGGCTTTCAGGCGGTGTTTCTGTCCGTCGGCACGGATGACCCGGCCCCGACGCCGGAGGATTTGATCGGCCTGATCCTCGACACCGAACCGCTCTTTGCCGCCGGCGCGGGCTGGGCCTATTCCGACACGGGCTATCTGCTGGCGGGCCTTGTCATCGAGGCAGCCGCAGGTCAGCCTTGGACCGAGGTCGTCCGCGACCGGTTCCTGCTGCCGCTTGGCCTGACCGACACCGAACCGTCGGACCGGCGGTTCCTTGATCGTCTCGCCGTGGGCCAGACCGAGATGGCCGGCCCGCCGATGCGCACGCTCGACGCCGAGGGGCGGCTGGTCTTTCATCCGGGGATCGAGGGGGCTGGCGGCGGCTTCGTCACCACGGCTGCCGATCTCGCCCGATGGGGGCGCCTCTTGTGGTCCGGCCGCGCGATGGAGGCGAGCTATCTGGACGAGATGCTGGCTAGCGTCGAGACCGGGGCACCCGGCCGCAGCTATGGCCTTGGCGTCGGGATCGACCGGACCGGGACAGACGAGGTGCGCGGGCATGGCGGATGGATTCCGGGATACGTCGGGTCGCTGCGCTACTATCCGGCGCGGGACGTGGCGATTGCGATCCAGATCAACAGCGATGTCGGCATGCTCGGGCCCGGAGGCGCCTTTGACGCAATCGAGCGGGCGATCCGTGCTGCGATTCTCGGGATGCCCAAATGATTGCGCCCCTGCGCCCTGGCGGACCTGCACAGCCGGCCCGCCGTCCCAACCCCTCGCCCCAAGGAGACGCCCGTGCCCTGGACCCGTGTCAGACTGAACGCCTTCGGCGGCCCCGACCAGCTCGTCCTCGAGACCGTCCCCGATCTGCCCGAACCCGGCCCGGGCGAGGTGCGGGTGCGCGTGCTGGTGACCAGCGCGGCCTTCACCGATGTGATGATCCGCAAGGGGATGTATCCTGACGTCAAGGAGAAGCCACCGTTCACCCCCGGCTACGACATGGTGGGCATCGTCGATGCGCTTGGGCCCGGAACGACGCGGTTCCGGATCGGCGACCGGGTCGCGGACCTGACCACCATCGGCGCCTATGCGGACTATATCTGCCTGCCCGAGGACCGGCTCACCCCGGTGCCGGAGGGGGTGTCCGACGTGGACGCGCTGGGAATGATCCTGTCGGCGGTCACGCCGTATCAGATGCTGCACCGCGTGGCGAAGCTGCGCGCGGGCCAGAGCCTGATGATCCACGGCGCCGGGGGGGCGGTCGGCACGGCGATGCTGCAGCTG
>SLBI01000067.1 GCA_007126375.1 Paracoccaceae bacterium | reverse complement strand
GAACCCGGCGTAATCTGCCACCAGCCGGTCGCCCGAGATCAGCGCCGGAGCCGCGCCATGCGCGGCCGCACTGCGTTCGAGCCAGTGCGCGAGGTTCATGGCCGCCGGTGCCGACGGCACCGGCGCGCAGATCGCGGATCGGGCGGCGGAAGATCGCAAGGGCGGCGGCGGCACGTCATGTCCGAACGCCTAGCATGCCGCCGCGGGCGCTGTCACGCAGGGTCGGGCGGGGCCGGCGGCACCGTCAGCCCCAGCCCGAGGATGGCCTCGACCAGATCCTCGCGGCGGAACGGCTTGCCGACATGGGCGGAGAAACCGGCTGAGAGGTATTCGGCCACCTGATGCGACATGGCGTTGGCGGTGATCGCCACTGCCGGCGCGGCCGGCAGGCCGGCCTCGCGCTCGCACGCACGGATCGCCGCCAGCGTCTCCATCCCGTCCATGCCGGGCATGGAGATGTCGAGCAGAAGCAGATCGGCCGCTCCCGGCGCCCAGGCCGCGAGCGCGGCCTGCCCATCCGCGACGATCCGCACGTCGATACCCAGCCGGCCCAGCATCGCCTGCAGGATCATCCGGTTGGTGGCGTTGTCGTCGGCTGCGAGCGCACGCAGCCCGGCCAGCCGCGGCACCGCACCCGACGGCAGGGCCGCGGCACCGGCCGCGATGGCAACGGCGCCGGGCGGCGCCATCGGCAGCGGCAGGCGGATGCGTACCGCCGTGCCGGCCGCCGACCGGCTGTGCAGGGCGATCTCGCCATCCATCAGCCCGACCAGCCGCCGCACGATCGACATGCCGAGGCCGGTGCCGCCGAAACGCCGGGTCACGCTGCCGTCGGCCTGCTCGAAGTCCTCGAAGATACGGGCGAGTTGCGCCTCGGACATGCCGATGCCGCTGTCGCGCACGGCAATCCGCAGCGCCCCGTTGCCGGGGGCGGAAAGCACCACCGCCACGCCGCCGGTTTCGGTGAACTTCAGGGCGTTGCCGACAAGGTTGTGCAGGACCTGCGCCAGACGGTTGGGATCGCCCAGTCGCATCCGGTCTGCTCCCCGGCCCGCACGCACGCGCAGCGCAAGGCCCCGCGCCGCCGCCTGCGGCGCATGCATCGCCTCGATCCGCCGCAGGAGGTCGGCGGGCCGGAACGGCAGGCTCTCCAGTTCGAGCTTGCCGGCCTCGATCTTGGAGACGTCGAGAATGTCGTTGAGCACCGCGAGCAGGGTCTCGCCCGAGCCACGGATCGTGGCGAGCCGGTCGCGCTGTCCGGCGTCGTCGATCTCGTCCTCCAGCAGCTGAGCCATGCCGAGGATCCCGTTGAGCGGGGTGCGGATCTCGTGGCTCATGTTGGCAAGAAAGCGCGACTTGGCCCGGTTCGCGGCCTCGGCGCGCAGCGCGGTCGCGCGCAGTTCCTGCTCGGCAGCGACCTGTTCGGTGATGTCGGTAATGGTACAGACAACCCGCGCGGCCAGCCCGGCCGCGCGCAGCGGCGCAGCGTTGATCGACAGGACACGACGCCGGCCATCTGGCCATTCGATGGCGTGGCGCACATCGCGCACCGGCCGGCCGCTGGCCATCACCCGCACGAAGGGCAGTGCGGCATGCGGGAACGGCCCCCCGTCGATCGCCGTGATGCGCCAGGCCGGATCGTCATAGCGGCGCCCGGCGATAGCGCTGGCCGAAAGGCCGAGCACCGTCTCGGCGGCGCGGTTGGCGAAGATCAGCCGGCCGTCGGTGTCGAGCGCGGTGATGCAGCTGTCCGAAGTCTCCATCAGCCGGGCGAGATAGTCGCGTTCGGCGACGAGTTCGGTTTCCAGCCGCTTCCGGTCGCTGATGTCGAGGTGGATGCCGGCGATCCGCACCGGCCGACCGGTGGCGTCGCGGCTGACCACCCGGCCGCGCGACAGGATCCAGACCCAGTGCCCGTCGCGATGGCGCATGCGGATCTCGTTGGCGAAGCTTTCCGGGCCGCGCACCAGCGCCTCGTGCTGGGCCAGCAACCGCGCGAGATCCTCGGGGTGGATCAGGTCGTCGAAGCCGAACCGTGGCCGGTCTTGCAGTTCGGCCGGGGTGTAGCCGAGCATTCCCGCCCAGCGATCGTTGATCGTCAGACGGTTGGCGGCGACATCCAGCTCCCATGTGCCGGCTTCGGCGGCGTCGATGATCTCCGAAACCCGCTCCTCGGCGCGTTTCAGTGCCGAGATGTCGAGGTGCACCCCCGCCATCAGCTCGGGTCGGCCCTCGGCGTCACGCCGGGCGACACGGCCGCGCGACTGCACCCAGACCCAGTGGCCTTCCCTGTGGCGCAACCTGATCGCGGCCTCGAAGCGGTCCTGCTCGCCGGCGAGCACGGGGGCGAGGCGCGTCTGGGCGATCGCGCGATCCTCGGGATGCAGCAGGCTGCGCCAGATGTCGATGGTGACCGGGCCGAGCTCGTCGGGCCGATAGCCGAGCATCTCGGCCCAACGGGCATTGACCCGGTTGGCGCCGGTGCGGATCTCCCATTCCCAGGTGCCGGCCTCGGCGCCCTCGATGATCTCGGCCAGGCGCTGCTCGGCGCGCTTGATCCCGGTAATGTCGATGCGCATGCCGACACGGCCGCCGTCGGGGGTGCTGCGCTCGATCACGCGCAGCCAGCGGCCGGCGGCCAGGCGCTGCTCTTCGCTGCCGTCGGCGGCGCGGTGGCGTTCCATCCGTTCGGCCAGCCATTCCTCCTCGCGGCCGGTGGCGGCCGGCACCTCGCCGTTCTCGATCGCGGCGCGGGCGATCTCGGCGAAGGGGGTGCCCGGGACCATCCGCTCGCCCGCCCTGGGATAGAAGTCGCGGTAGCGCGAGTTGCACAGTACGAGCCTGTCGTCGGCATCGTAGTAGGCGAAGGCGTCGGGCAATGCCTCGACTGCCATTTCCAGTCGCGCGCGGGCTTCGGTCGCCTCATGCGCGAGGCGGGCGAGTGTCTGCTGCTGGTGCCTGCGCTCGGTGATGTCGGTCTCGATCGAGACATAGCCGGTGAGCCGCCCCTCGGCATCGTGCAGGGGGTGCAGATCTATGTCGGTCCAGAAACGCTCGCCAAGGCGCGTGCGGCTGACCAGTTCGGCCTGCACCGGCTGCCCCTCGGCCATCGCCGCAGCGATGCGGCGCGCAGTGGCGGCGTCGGTCTCGGGACAGTGCAGGATGTCCGGGGGATGCTTGCCTCGCACCTCGTCGAGGGTCCAGCCGGTGCGCGCCTCGAAGGCGGGGTTGACCCATTCGATCCGGTTGTCGGTACCGACGATCATCACGAGATCGGTCATCCGCCGGGCGATCAGGCCCAGTCGCTCCGCATCGTCGGTGAGGCGCCGCGCTTCGGTGATGTCGCGGACGACGAAGACATAGCCGGGCCGCCCGTCCGGCCCGTCGGGCGGGCGGCGCGCAGCGGTGAGGGCGAAGCTGCGCAGTCCCGCCTGCGTCTCGATCTGGTACTGGTACAGGCAGGAACGGCCGGCGGGATCGGCATCGACCTCCGCCATGGCACGGCGGCCCATCGCCGCCAGATGCGGCGGCAGCACCTCTTCCTGAAGGCGGCCGAGGAACCGTTCCCGCGGCAGGATCAGCTGTGTCGGATTGGCGGTGTGCACATCTACATAGCGCCCGTCGGCATCGACCTCCAGAACGACCTCGGGCATCGCGTCGAGCGTGGCCTTCAGCCGGTCGCGCGCGCGCTGCAGCGAGTCCTGTGTGCGGGCGATCTCGGCGGCGGCGTCGCGCCGGCTCAACACGCTGGCGATCGCATCGGCGACGGATTTGAGCAGCAGCACCTCGCCGGTCGGAAACACCCGCTGCCCGCGCACCGCGTCGAAGCCGACGAAGCCGTAAAACCGCCCCGCCGCCTGCATCGGAACCGCCAGCAAGGAGCGGATCCCCTGCAGCGTCAGATGCGCCTTGACCGGGTCACCGTCGGGCAGGCCGGCGACCTCGCCGATCTCGACCGCTGCATCGGCGTCGAAGCGCCCGCGCCAGGGCCCCAGCATCCCGGCCGGCATGCCCTGGCTGAGGTGGATTGTCGGCGCCACCTCCGGGCCGCACCATTCATGGGTGTTGTCGATCAGCTCGGCGCCGCCCTCCACCCGGTGGCGGAAGACATAGACGCGATCCACCTCGCAGAACCCGCCGAGCCGAGCCAGCGCACGGTCGATCGCGGCATCGGTGTCTTCGAGCGGGGCGCGCAAAAGATCGCCGAGGAGTTCGACCACAAGCGCATGGATTCGCACGGACCGCTCCCCGGGCACCATGCTCAACACCATGGAGTCAGATCGCAGCACGCAACCTCCGCCCAACAGACCGCGCGCCGGCACGCAGCAGGCGACCGGGACAGAGTCTAGGCCGCAAAGGTTGCACAAATCCTCCCCGTTGCAAACCGATGCGGAAACGGCTGGCGCCGGCACCTCTGCACGGGGCCTATCCGGCCGCCAGCACCTCGATCTCGACCAGGAACTCGGGCCGGGTAAAGCCGGCAACGATCACCAGTGTCGAGGCCGGCAGCCGGCTCTGACCGGCGAGCCAGGCGTCGCGCGCGGCCATGTAGCCCGGCATGTGCGCGCGATCGGTGACGAAAGCGTTGATACGCACCACATGCGCCCGATCCATCCCGGCCGCGGACAGGATCGCGTCGATGTTGGCAAAGCAGATTTCGGCCTGCGCCGCCGCACTTGCGGGAGCGATGTCGTCGGGGCCGACGCCCAGCTGGCCAGAGGCGACCACCCAGCGCAGCCCCGGCGGCACCTCCACGGCATGGGCGTATCGTGCAAAGGGCGGCCGCAGCCCGGGCGGATCGATCTGACGCATGCATGCCTCCTCTTCGGGCTGGTCGGGTTCACTCGGCCTGACAGGGCCGCAAGCGAGCTTGCCGCCGGCAGCGGCCGGTTGCCAGCCCGTTGCCTGCATGTGCCGCCAAAAGCGGCAGGTCGCATGTTTCCGCAGCGCTGGCGTCGCGAAGCGGTTGCTCCGCCGGCGGCATCTGCTACTTGGCTTTGCAACCGGCAGTGGCGGCGCAGGCGGCCGCTTCCGGCGCACCGACAATGGGGGCACGGGATGCACGGAAAAACGACAGGGATCGGCCTGACCGCGGCGACGCTTGCGCTTGGCGCCGGCGTGGCCTCGGCGCAGGAGCGCGTGGTCTTCGGCACCAACTGGTTGCCGCAGGCGGAACATGGCGGGTTCTACCAGGCCGCCGCCGACGGCACCTATGCCGCCTGCGGGCTGCCGGAGGTCGAGATCCTGCCGGGTGGGCCGCAGGTGAACAACCGCGCCATGCTGATGGCGGGGCGGATCGATTTCTACATGGGCGGCAACCTGCTGGAGCTGTTCTCGGCGGTCGAGCAGGGCATCCCTATGGTCGGGCTGATGGCGGCCTTCCAGAAGGAGCCGCAGGTCATTCTCGCACATCCGGGCGTGGCAGATAGCTGGGAGGAGCTGAAATCCCTCGACCTGCTGATCGGCGATGCCGGCTACACCAGCTATTTCCAGTGGATGATCGCCGCACACGGCTTCCGCGACGAGCAGCGGCAGGTCTACACCTTCAACCCGGCGCCCTTCCTCGCCAACGATCAGCTGGGCATGCAGGGGTATCTCTCGTCGGAGCCCTATGCGGTGGCGCAGGAGGGCGGGTTCGAGCCGAACGTCTTCCTGATCGCGGATTACGGATGGAACACCTACTCCACCATCGTCGAAACCATGCGCCCGACGCTGGAGGAGCGGCCGGAAGTGGTGGAATGCTTCGTGGAAGGCTCGATCCTCGGCTGGTACAACTTCCTCTACGGCGACAACGCGGCCGCGATCGAGATGATCATGGAGGCCAACCCTGACATGAGCCGCGACAAGATCGACTTCGCCATCGCCCGGATGATCGAGGAGGGCATCGTCGATTCCGGCGACACGCTGGAGGCCGGCATCGGCGTGATGACCGAAGAGCGTGTGGGAAGCTTCTTCCAGACCATGGTCGAGGCCGGCGTGGTCGAGCCCGAACTCGACTGGAGCCAGGCGATCGACACGCGTTTCGTCGGCCACGGGCTGGGCCTCGAACTGCGGCCGAACTGAGCGCGACCGGGGCGGGCGGAGCGTTCCCGCCCGCTGTTGCGGAGGGCAGAGATGGCCGCATGCGCGCAGCTGCCCCCGGGCCAACGCCCGCGGGTGCTGCAGATGGAAGAGGTGGACAAGAGTTTCGCAGGCGGCGTGATGGCGCTGCGGGCGATGTCGCTCGCCGTCAACGAGGGTGATTTCGTCTCGCTGCTCGGCCCGTCCGGCTGCGGCAAGTCTACCGCGCTGCGGCTGATCGCCGGCCTCGCGGACCCCTCGCGCGGGCGCATCCGCTGGGAGGGCGGCAAGGGCGAGAACGACCTCGGAGTGGTGTTTCAGGAACCGACGCTGATGCCATGGGCGACGGTGGCGCAGAATGTCTGGCTGCCGTTCCGCCTGCGCGGCCAGAGCTATGCCGCCGTCCGCGACGAGGTGCTCGAGGCGTTGAAGCTTGTGGGACTTGAAAAGTTCCAGAACAGCTATCCGCGCGAGCTGTCGGGCGGGATGAAGATGCGCGTCTCGATCGCCCGCGCGATGGTCACCCATCCCCGGCTGATCCTCATGGACGAGCCCTTCGCCGCACTGGACGAGATCACGCGTTTCAAGCTGAACAACGACCTTCTGCAACTGAAGGCGCGGATCGGTTGCACGGTGATCTTCGTAACCCATTCGGTGTTCGAATCGGTGTTCCTCTCGGACCGGATCGTGGTCATGGCCGCGCGCCCGGGCCGGGTGATTCGCGAGTTGAGCATCGACGCCCCCTATCCGCGCGACGAGGAATTCCGCACCTCGGCCGATTATGCTGCCTGGTGCCGCGAGACCTCGGGGGCGCTGCACGCGGCGATGGGAGAGGCAGCGTGATGCCTTCAGAACCACAAGCCGAAGCGCAGCCGCAGGTCGGCCCAGCGCCGCCAGACCGGCGGGATCAGCAGGAGCAGCAGCCCCACCGCCCCGACCGCCACGCCGCCGATCAGGGTCAGGATCACCGCCGCCTCCTGCCCGGTGAACCACCACATCAGATATCCCAGCAGCAGGAACGCCGCGAACACCAGCGCGGCGACGGCGTGCTTGCGCAGGATCTCCTGCGGGTGCCAGGACGAGCGTATCCGCACTCGCCGGCCGGCTCGGAACGCCGCACGCTCGGTGCGGCTCAGGATCACCCGGCGCAGGTCCACCTCGATCCCGCGCCGCACCGCCCGGCGCACATCGGCCAGCGGCAGCCGCTCGGCCTGCCGGCCGCCCGCGGGCGCCATCTCCACGAAATGTTCCGGCCCATCGCGCCCGAAGCCGGCGACGCGGCCCTCGACCCGGCGCGGCGCACCGTCCGGCCCGGCCAGATCGAGGATGATCTGCAAGGGGCGCGGAAAGCGCAGCAGCGTCCGATAGGCCATCCCCTCCCCTCCCGCCCGCAGCGGCCGGGTGCGGCCTCAGTCCCGGCCGTCCTTGCCGAAGCCGTTGCGGATGTCGCGCAGCGCCCGGAGCACCACATACACCCCGACCACCAGAACGGGTACCCCGAGCAGCAGCAGGGCGACCTGCCACGCCTCGGGCCCCGTCAGCGCACCGTCGGCGAGGAAGTACACTCCCAGCGCAATCGCGCCCAGGACCGGCGTCAGCAGAATCCCGATTCCGAAGCGCGTCATGTGGTTCTCGAAGCTGTTGTGGTCCGCAGGCAGCGGCGGCAGCCCCTGCAACGCGCGGAGCGTGGCGTCCAGATCGACCGTGCCGCCGCCCGGCCGCCCGGCGCTCTGGACATGGTCGCGGCGGATGCGGCGGCCGTCCTCGGTCTCGATGTAGCGGTGCCCGCCCTCGGCCCGCAGCCCGGCCACGCGGACATCCATCCGGACGGTGGCACGCCGCGGCTCGGCCACCGTCAGGATCAGCCGTTCGGGAGTCTCGAAACGCTGCAGCGTCGCACGGGTCATGCCGATACCCCCGCGCCGCGCTCAGCGGCGCCTGCCGAAGCGCCAGTCGAAGGGCAGCATCATGGCCGCTGCATATATCAGGGCGCCCACCCCCACGGCAACCAGGCCGTAGCCGAACACCTGCAGGCCCAGCTCCGCATTCCCCGTCACCAGGCCCACCACCCCCGCCGCCGCGCCCAGGCCGATGGCGAGCAGCATCCCCACGAACCAGTGCCGCATATGCCGTTCGGCCGACAGCCCCGCGGGCGTGTCGGCCTTGCCCGCCTTCAGCCTGTCCCAGTAATGGGCATCCAGGATCGCCTCGCGCACGTCCACGGCCGTGCCGTCCGGCCGCGTGGCCCCGGCGATTTGGTCGATACGGAATCGGCGGGGCTCGCGGCCGGGCCCCTCATCGGTCTCGATGAAACGATGCGGGCCGTCCGAGCCGATGCCGCCGAGGCGGATGTCGTGGCGGATGCGGCCGCGTCCGGGCTCCACCACCTCGATCACCAGACGCTCGGGATCGGAAAAGCGCATAACCGTCTGGTAGGCCATGTCCACCTCCGACCCGGGCAGACAGCGTGCCAGCCGCGACCTGCTGCGTCAACCCGACGCAGGAGGGCGCTTTCGCGGGCGGCGAAGCTTCAGCGTGACCGGGCCGAAGCCCAGCGCCCGCTTGGCCATCACATAGCCGATCACCAGCGCCACGGTGATCATCGCCCCGAACCAGAAATCGCCATAGAGCCCCGCCCCCTTGGGCCTCTGGTAGACCACGGTGATGGAGATGCCCGCCAGCCAGATCAGGATCAGCGCGATGCGGTCGGGCCAAGGGCTGACGCGCCGGCCGTCACCGGGCGGCGCGGGGGATTGCGTGTCGGGCCGGTCCTCTGTCACCTGTCGGTCTCCTGCTCCGCGTCAGCCTTGGGCGCGGGGCGCGAGGGCGTCAAGCCCTCCCCTGCTCCACGGGAACGCCACGCATGAGCCTTGCCGACCGGACCGCTGCGAACCTCGCCCTCAGCCAGGAGGCCGGCCTCGATGCCGAGGCCATGAAGCGACAGCGGCGGCAGCGCTTCGAGCGGGTGGCGCGCTGGGTTCTGCCGGTTCTGGTGCTCGCGGCGATGATCGGTTTCTGGGACTGGATCGTGGTGACGAACGAGATCCCGCATTTCATCCTGCCGCGCCCCGGCCTGGTGCTGGAGACGCTCATCAGGGACTGGGCGATCCTGTTCGACGCGCTGCTGGTGACCCTGCAGATCACCCTGATGGCGCTGGCGGTGGCGGTAATCGGCGGTGTGGGTCTGGCGGTGCTGTTCACCCAGTCGCGACTGTTCGAGATGTCGTTCTATCCCTATGCGGTGATCCTGCAGGTCACGCCCATCGTGTCGATCGCACCGCTGATCTTCATCTATGTCGACAACCGCCTCGCCGGCCTTCTGATCTGCGCCTGGATCGTGGCGTTCTTTCCGGTGCTGTCGAACACCACGCTGGGGCTGAACTCCACCGATCGCAATCTGCGCGACCTGTTCCGGATCTACGGGGCGAGCCGGTGGCAGACGCTGCGCTATCTTCAGCTTCCCTCCGCCCTGCCCTATTTCCTTGGCGGGTTGCGCATCGCCGGGGGGCTGGCGCTGATCGGCGCGGTGGTGGCGGAGTATGTCGCCGGCACGGGCGGAATCGGATCCGGGCTTGCCTTTCGTATCCTCGAGGCGGGATACCGGCTGAACATCCCGCGGATGTTCGCCGCCCTCCTGCTGATCGCGGCCACCGGGGTGATCATCTTCGCCGGGCTCTCCTTCCTGTCACACATGCTGCTCAGGAAATGGCACGAGAGCGCGCTGAAACGGGAGAGCTGATGGATTTCCGGAAACTGCCCGAGGCGCGCGTCCTCAGGCTCGACAACGTCACCCTGCCCGGCTGCCTGATCGGCGACAGCGCCGAGACGGTTCGCGCGGCCCTGACGCTGGCCG
>SLBI01000182.1 GCA_007126375.1 Paracoccaceae bacterium | reverse complement strand
TGAGGCGCGCGTGGACGAGATGGCGCGCCTGCTCACCCGCGAGCAGGGCAAGCCGGTGGCCGACAACCGCAAGGAAATCCTCTTCGGCTGCGAGGTGCTGCGCTACTATGCCGGCGAGGCGACCCGGATCGGCGGATCCATCCGCCCGGCTTCCAGCCCCAACATCCGCAACCTCGTCATCAGCCAGCCCGTGGGCGTGGTGGCGGCCATCGTGCCGTGGAACTATCCGGTCGACCTCTACTGCTGGAAGGTCGGTCCGGCGCTGGCGGCGGGCTGCCCCATCGTGGTGAAGTCGCCGCACGAGACGCCGCTGGCCATCGCGCTCTTCGTCGACTGCCTGCACGAGGCGGGCTTCCCGCCGGGCACCATCGCGGACCTGCCGGGCCTCGGCCCGGTCGCAGGCGCGGCGCTGGCCGAACACCCGCGCGTGCGCGCGCTCTCGGCCACCGCCTCGGTCCCGGCCGGGCAGGCGATCATGCGGGCGGCGGCAGGCAACATGAAACGGCTCTGCCTGGAGCTGGGCGGCCATGCACCCTTCATTGTCCTCGAGGACGCCGACATCGAGGAAGCGGCCCGGGCCGCGCACCGGCGCGCCTTTTCCAACATGGGGCAGATCTGCATCACGGTGAACCGGATCCTCGTCCACCGCAGCGTGCAGCGCGCCTTTGCCGAGCGGCTCGCCGAACTGGCGGAGGCAACGGAACTCGGCAACGGCCTCGACCCGGGGGTGGCCTACGGCCCCGTCCAGAACCGGCAGGTTCTCGAACGCACCGAGCGGCACATCGCCGATGCCGTCGGCAAGGGCGGGCGGATCATCGCGGGCGGCGGCCGCCCGGGCGGGGCGACGTTCGAAGCCGGGCTGTTCTGGCGCCCCACGGTCATTGCCGACGCACCGCTCGACAGCCTGCCGATGGTGGAGGAGAGTTTCGGCCCGGTGGCGGGGATGGCCTCGTTCTCGACCGAGGCCGAGATGCTGGGGCTTGCGAACGCGCTCGACTTCGGGCTCGCGGCCTATCTCTTCGGCGGCGACCTGGAGCGGGCCTGGGCCATTGCCGAGCGGCTGGAGTTCGGCGCCGTGGGAGTGAACATCAACGATACCAGCGAGTTGCAGGCCCCCTTCGGCGGGTGGAAGCTGAGCGGGTTCGGGCGCGAACTGGGGCCGGAGGGGCTGCAGACCTATCTCGAGCAGAAACACCTCAAGATGCGCGTGCGGTCAGGGATACGGGCTGCGCCGCTTCCGCCCGGCGCGCCGACCGCGGAAAGCTAGGGTCCGGTCCGGCCGCCCTGCGGCAGGCGCGTGCGTGCGCAGCGCTTGCATCCCGCCATTCCCTGTGCATTTATACAATCGTATAAACCCGGAGAGTGCCGTTCGATGTTCGCTGCCGCTCACCATACCTACGTCCGGCCGTGCGCCGCGGCCCTTGGCAAGGCCTTTCGGCGCAATGCTGGCAGCCGGCGGGCAGCGGCATGGGGGCGGGGATGAGCGGCCGGCGGGCCTTCACCCATCTGGGCGAGGACGCCCGGCGCAGCGCGCTGATCGACGCGACGCTCGATTGCATCGCCGAGGGCGGGCCGCAGGCGGCGACGGTGCGGGCCATCGCTGCGCGGGCCGGGGTCACCCCCGGGCTGATCCGGCATTACTTCGCCTCCAAGGAGGAGCTGGTCGCACAGGCGCATGAAGCGCTGATGACCGGCCTCACCGAGACGAGCGCCAGCGCGCTGGACGCGCTGCCGGCCGACCCGCTGGCGCGGCTGGCGGGCTTCGTGGCCAAGGCGGTGACGCCGCCGGTGGCCGATGCGCGCGCGGTGGCGCTGTGGGCGGCGTCGATGCAGCTGGTGCCGCGCGATCCGGCCATGCGGGCGGTGCACGCGGCCACCTATCTCGACTTCCGCGACCGGCTGGAGGGGCTGATTGCCGAGGCGCTGCACGCCGCCGGGCGGCCCGCCGATGCGGCCACCGCCCGTCGCCTCGCCATCGCCGGGAACGCTTTGCTCGACGGGTTGTGGATCGAGGCGTCGGTGCTGCCTGAACATGTCGCCAGCGACGAGGCGCGCACCATCGCGGTGGATGCCTTCGCACGGCTGCTCGGCGTGGAGCTGCCGGCACCATGACCCACGCCGGACCCTCGCTGCGCTACGCCGACGTGCTGGACCAGCTGGCCGGGCTGGGGTCGGACAAATGGGTGCTCTACACCGCCGCGGCGGCGCGCAGGCGCGCCGGGCAGCCGGTGATCGACCTGACCATCGGCGAGCCCGACGTGCCCACGCCGGCGCCGCTGATCGACAGCGCCGCCCGCGCCATGGCCGCCGGGCGCACCGGCTATTCCAACGGCCGCGGCGAGCCGGCGCTGCTGGAGGCGCTGAGCCGCCGGTATACGGCCTTGGCCGGCCGGCCCATCGGGACCGACCGCTTCCTTTGCCTGCCCGGCACCCAGACGGCGCTTTACGCCGCGCTCAGGGCGGTGTGCGATGCGGGCTCCGAGGTGATCCTCGGCGATCCGATGTATGCCACCTATGAGGGGCTGATCCGCGCCGCCGGAGGCGTACCGGTGCCGG
>SLBI01000209.1 GCA_007126375.1 Paracoccaceae bacterium | reverse complement strand
GCGCGACTCATCGCCGCAGGCTTCGCGGTGACCGTGGAGGAAAGCGCGCAGCGTGCCCTGCCCCTTTCCGGCTATGAGGCGGTCGGCTGCGCCGTGGCGCCCCCGGGCAGCTGGCGAACCGCGCCGCGCGAGGCCCTGATATTCGGTCTGAAGGAGCTGGCCGAAGACGGAACGCCGCTGATCCATCGCCACATCATGTTCGGCCATGCCTTCAAGGGCCAGCCTGCCGGGCGGGTGCTGCTGGAGCGGTTTCGCGCCGGCGGCGGGGCGCTCTACGATCTCGAATACCTGGTGGACGCGGACGGCCGCCGCGTCGCCGCCTTCGGCTACTGGGCGGGCTATGCCGGCGCCGCGGTGGCGCTGAAATGCTGGGCGGCGCAGGCCCGTGGCGGGCGCTGCGGCCCGCTGGCCCGCCATACCGGCCGCGACGCCCTGCTGGCCGATCTGCAGGCCGAGATCGACGGAACGGACGACCGCCCGGACGTGCTGATCATCGGCGCGCTTGGCCGCGTCGGCACCGGTGCCGGCGATCTGTGCGCGGCGCTCGACCTTGCCGTCACCCGCTGGGACATGGCGGAAACGGCGCATGGCGGGCCGTTTCCCGAGGTGCTGGCGCATGCGGTGTTCCTCAACTGCATTCTCGCCCGCCCCGGCTGCCCGGTCTTCGTGCCGGCCGATGCCGCCGCCGCGCCCCGCCGGCTGCGGGTGATCGGCGACATCGCCTGCGACCCGACCTCGGATTTCTCGCCGATCAGGGTCTATGACCGCGCCACCGACTGGGCGGCGCCGGCGCTTCGCGTGCATGACGCACCGGTGCTCGACGTCACCGCAATCGACAACCTGCCCTCGCTGCTGCCGGTCGAATCCTCGCAGGATTTCGCCGCGCAGCTGCTGCCGCACCTGCTGACGCTGGACCGGATCGAGGCCGGTGTCTGGGGCCGGGCACGCGCCGAATTCGACCGCCACATGCAAAGCGAGGCAACCACATGATCCACTGGTGCGGCACCGGCCTCTCCTCCATCCCCGGCCTGAAGCGACTGATCGCCGAGGGCCGCCCCGTCACCGTCTGGAACCGCACGGTTGCAAAGGCGGAAGCGGCGCTGGGAGATGCGCAGGTGCCGATCCGCGCCTTCGATCCGGCGGCGCTCGCCGCGGCGCTGGCGCCGGGCGATGTGGTGGTCTCGATGCTGCCGGCCGACCGGCATGTGGAACTTGCCCGCGCCGCCATCGCGGCAGGCGCGCATTTCGTCTCGTCGAGCTATGTTTCTCCCGAAATGCTGGAGCTGGACGCAGCGGCGCGCGCCGCGGGCGTGGCGCTGGTGAACGAGGTCGGGCTCGATCCCGGCATCGATCATCTGATGGCGCATGATCTGGTCGCCGACTATCGCGCGACCGGCGGTCACACTCCGGACACGGTGCTGAGCTTCACCTCCTACTGCGGCGGTTTCCCCAAGGTCCCGAACGATTTCCGCTACAAGTTCTCCTGGTCGCCGCTGGGCGTTCTGAAGGCGCTGCGCGCGCCGTCGCGGTCACTTAAGGATTTCGAACCACGCGATGTCGCCCGCCCCTGGCACGGGATCAGCCGTTTCGAGGCGCCGCTGCCCGCGCCCGAGAGCTTCGAGGTCTATCCCAACCGCGACAGCCTGCCCTTCATGGCGCAATACGGCTTCGATCCCGACTGGCGCGTGCGCGATTTCGTGCGTGGCACCCTGCGGCTGCAGGGCTGGGCAGCGGCCTGGGCCGATGTCTTCGCCGAGATCGAGCGGCTGTCCGGTCCCGAGGGCGAGACGCGGCTGGCCGAGATGGCCGAAGGCTTCTGGCGCGACCACGCCTATGGCGAGGACGAACCCGACCGCGTGGTTCTGTTCGTGGCCCTGCGGGCCGAGCGCGACGGGGTCACGGTCTGGCACCGGTCCTGGGCGCTCGATGCCTCGGGCGATGCACGGGGCAGCGCGATGGGCCGGCTCGTTTCGCATCCGGTGGCGCTGGCCGTCGCGGCGGCGGCCGACGGACGGCTTGCACCCGGTGTGACGGCCGCGCCCGCCGATCCGGCACTTGTGGCGGAGTGGATGGCGGAAGTCGGTCGCCAGGCCCAGCACCTCGCGCGGATCGACCACCTCGCCTGAGCCGGGCGGGATCAGCGGCGGATCAGAGGAAATCCTCCTCGGCGTCGGTAACGTCGACTCCCATTGCGTCGAGCCCGGCTTCGAGGTTTTCCGCCAGATGCGGCATGCCCATGAGGTAATCTGCCGTCGGCGTCGTCTTCTCGGCGAAGGCGGTATCCACCGCCTCGGCGTAATCCTCGGCGTCATAGGCCCCGCGGCCGACCCACGCCAGCGCCACCAGATGCGCCTGTTCGTCATCATTCAGGCCCTCGATGAAGGCGCGCAACTCGGCGACGGCGCCGCGCCCCTCGCGCGCCTGGAAGATGACATGCACGACCTTCTGCGGGCTGATCTCAAGCATGGCGGCCCTCCTCGGCGATCAGTGTCGCGCCTGGGCGGCGCGCGCGCAACCCCCGTTCTGGCGCCTCGGCCGCGTCATCGTTGCGGCGAATGTCAG
>SLBI01000105.1 GCA_007126375.1 Paracoccaceae bacterium | reverse complement strand
GACGCGGGTGGGTGGACGGGGCGTCCGGCAGGCGCAGCCGGGCGCCGGGCGCAGCGGTGCTGCAGCGCGCTCATCCCGCCGCCTCCGCCGGTCCGCGCAGGAAGATGCGCGTGGCCAGATCCTCCATGTCCGCCTGCAGCCGCTCGGCGATGCTCTCGAACCAGACCAGCGCGACACCGGCCGGAATCGCAACCCCCATGCCGGCGGCGGTGGTCAGCAGCGCCTCCCAGATGCCGCCGGCGAGCAGCGAAGGATCAGCGCGCGCACCGGCCACCTGCAGGGCCTGAAACGCCGCGATCATTCCCAGAACGGTTCCGAGCAGACCCAGCAGCGGCGCCACCGTGGCGACCAGATCGAGCCCGCGCAGCCCCGCGCGCGCCTCGGCCAGCCCGACGCGGGCGACGCGCAAGGTCTCCTCCCGCGCCGCCACCTCGGTCAGCGACGGATCGCGCCGCGCCGCGATCGCTGCCGCAACCAGCCGCGAGCGCAGATCGCCCCCGGCCGCGCGCGCCGCCGCCGCCATGTCACCGGCCAGCCAGGCCGCCACCGCGGTCTCGGCCCGCCGGGTCGACCATGCGCCCGCCTGCGCAAGGCGCCAGAATTTCCACAGGATCAGGGCAGTTGTCGCCACTGACATCGCGGCGATCACCCACAGCACCACGCCGCCTCGGTCGAGCGCGGCCACCAGTTCCGGCAGCGCCCCGGTCATGCCCTCCCCGATCAGGCCTTCACCGTTCATGGCGCGCCCCCTGCCAGTGCGGCGCGGATCGCGTCAAGCCCGTCGGTCAGTGCGGCCGGCCCCGGCTGCAGGATCAGCGGCGACTTGATCTCGTGGATCCGCCCCGTGCGCACTGCCGGCACCTTTTGCCAGCCGGGCCGCGCGGCGATGCGTTCCGGGCGCACCTTCCTGCCGCACCAGGAGGCGAGAATCACCTCCGGCGCCGCCGCCGCGACCGTTTCCGGCCGGACGATCCGGTCACGTGCCGACGGCCCCGTGGCAAGGTCGGCGAAGATGTCGCGCCCACCGGCCACATCGATCAGTTCCGATACCCAGCCAATGCCGGAAATCAGCGGGTCATCCCATTCCTCGAACCACACCGCCGGCCGGGCCGCCGGCGCCGCAGCTGCCGCTGCGGCCAGACGGGCCTCGAGGTCCGCCACCAACGCCTCGGCCCGCGCTGGCGCATTCACCAGAGCGCCCAGCGTGCGGATCATGGCAAGGATGCCGGCAATGTCGCGCTGATTGAAACCATGCACCGCAACGCCCGAACGGATCAGCCCGGCCGCGATCTCGGCCTGAAGGTCCGAGAAGGTCAGCACGAGATCCGGGTCGAGCGCGAGGATCTTCGGCAGATCCGCCGAGGTGAAGGCGCCCACCCGCGGCTTCTCGCGACGCACCCGCGGCGGGCGCACGGCATAGCCGGTCACCCCGACGATGCGGTGCTCCTCGCCCAGCAGATAAAGCGTCTCGACCGTTTCCTCGGTCAGGCAGACGATGCGTTCGGGGGGAAAGCGCCTCATGCCTCGCCCTCCAGCACGGCGACAGGCTGCACCACGGGCCCGTCCGGACCCTCGGCGCGAAAGGCGCGGATGCGAAAGACCCGGGCCAGATTGGCTTCGGTCAGCACCGCATCGGGCGGGCCGTCAGCGACCAGCCTGCCCTGATGCATCAGCAGCAGCCGGCTGCAGAAGCGCGCAGCCAGGCCCAGATCGTGCAACGCCATCAGCACCGCGCGGCCCTCGGCGGCGAGACCGGAAAACACCTCCATCCCGGCGATCTGATGGGCCGGATCGAGCCCGGCCATCGGCTCGTCGGCGAGCAGGAGGGGCGCCTCCTGGGCCAGCGCCCGGGCAATCAGCACCCGCGCCTGCTCGCCGCCCGAAAGCCGCGTGGCGATGCGGTAGCGAAATCCTTCCAGCCCCATGCGGCGCAGCGCCCCGGTCACCACCTCACGGTCACCGCCACCGGCATGCGGCAGCCGGCCCAGCCCGACCAGCGTCTCGACATCCACCGGCCACGCGATCTGGCGCGCCTGCGGCAGGAAAGCCGCCATGCGCGCCCGCGCCGCAGGACGCAGGCCGGCCAGCGAGGATCCGCCGGAATGCCGTTCAAGGCCCAGCGCTGCGCGCATCAGCGTGGTCTTGCCGGCGCCATTCGGGCCGATCAGCCCGATGCATTCGCCGGCAGCCACGGCAAAGCTCACATCGTCAACCACCGGGCAGCCACCGCGCTCCACCCGCAACCGATCGAGAGCGAGGAGGCTCATCGCAATCCCTCCCCGCCGTCTCGTCGGGTCCGGTAGATCAGATGCAGGAAAAGGGGCGCACCCACCAGCGCCATCAGCACCCCGAGCTTCAGATCGCGCTCGGGCAGGATCAGCCGCACGGCGATGTCGGCGGCCAGCACCATCGCCGCGCCACCCAGTGCCGAGGCGGGCAGCAGCCGCGACGGCCGCGCCCCCACCAGCGGGCGCAGCAGATGCGGCACGACCAGACCGACAAAGCCAATCGCCCCGGCGACCGCTGTCGCCGCCCCGACAGCGGCGGCCACGCCCGCCACCAGCACCAGCCGCACCCGCGTGAGTCCAGCGCCCAGCGCCTCGGCGGCATCCTCGCCCAGGGTCAGCGCGTCGAGCCCCGGGCCAAGCGTGAGCAGAAGTGCCGCACCCAGCATAATGAACGGCGCGGCGAGGCCGACATGGGTGAAGGAGCGGTCGGCCAGCGAGCCCATCGTCCAGAACACGATCTCGGCCGCGGCGAAGGGGTTGGGCGAAAGGTTCAGCACCAGCGCCGTCGCTGCGCCGGCCAGTGCCGAGACGGCGATGCCGGCGAGGATCAGCGTCAATGCGCCGCCCCGGGCGCCGGCAAGCAGCAGAAGCAGCGACACCGCCGCCACGGCGCCGGTCAGCGCCAACAGGGGAAGCGCCAGCGCAAACGCCGCCGCGAGGCCGGTCTGCAGCGCGATCACCGCCCCCAGCGCCGCCGCACCGGAGACGCCGATCAGCCCCGGTTCGGCCAGCGGGTTGCGCAGATAGCCCTGCAGCGCGGCGCCCGAAAGCCCCAGCGCCGCCCCCACCAGCAGGCCGAGGATCGCCCGGGGCAGTCTGATCTCGCGCATCACCACCGTCAGCGGGCCGGCATCGCCAAGGATCAGCGCGCGCAGGCTCTCGCCCGGGCTGATCGCCGCCGGCCCGATCAGCAGGGAGGCGAGAAACAGCGCCGCAACGAGCGCCGTCAGCGCCGGTATCAACCAGCCCTGTGCAACGGCGCTCATTCTCCGGCCTGCAGCTTGCGGCGCAACTCGGCCATGGCGGCCACCGGGCCGAGCAGATGCGGCAGGCCGCAGACCCAGTCACGGTCGGTCAGTGCCGCCGAGGCGCGGCCGGCGTCGCGCAGCGCGGGATGCGCAGCACGTTCCTCGGCGCGGGAGGCGCCGGCCCATGGGCGGCCGCTGACGACCAGATCGGGCGCGGCGAGGATCAGCACCTCCAGCGGAACGAAGCCGCCCGCGGAAAGTCCGAGTTCGTCGGCCACATTGGCCAACCCCGCCGCCGCAAGCACCTCGCCGGGCAGCGAGGCGCGCCCGGAACTCCATCCACCGGCCTGATAGAGCGCGGCGCGCGGGGCATCGGCTGCCGGATCGGTCGCGATAGCGGCAAGGTCCGCCTCGAAGCGCGCCACCGCCTCGGCCGCGGCGGCCTCGCGCCCCAGCACGGCCCCCATGCGCAGCAATTGCGCCGTCACGTCGGCAAAGCCCGCAGCATGGGAAAAGACCTCCACCGCGATGCCGAGCCGACGGAGCATCTGCACCGTGGCGGGCGTGGTATGGCTGCCCGCCAGAACGAGATCGGGGGCGAGCAGATACACATCCTCGGCCTTTCCACGGTTCGCCTGCCATCCGGCTGCCTCGGCCGCCATCGCCGAACTGCGCGGATCCTGCGCGAGATGCGAAACCGAGATCAGTTGCCCCGGCGCCGCCAGCAGCATGGCCAGCTGGTCGGTGCAGAGATTGATCGACACCACGCGCTCGGGCGGGCCGGCCATCGCCGCCCCGCCCAGCCAGAGCGCCGCGAGGGCGCTAGAAACGACTCGCCACACCGACATGGAATGCCCGATCCGATGTCCCGTAGCCGGCGGCGAGTTGGTATTGCTTGTCGAGCAGGTTCTCCACCCGAAGGGTCAGCTCTGCCCGCTCGCTCAGCGCCCAGCCGAAGGTGGTATTGACAACCGCGAAGGAGGGCATCGTCTGCGCCGGAAACCCGTCGTCCGGGCGATCGGCGAGCGCGCGCAAGGTGGTCGTGTTGCGCAGTCGCTCCGTAATCTGTGCGTCCAGTGACAGCGCGATCTCGTGTCGTGGAATGCGGCCGATCCGTGCCCCGGTCTGTGTGCGCGCGTCGGTGTAGGTGTAGTTCCCGGCAAGCGTCAACCGCGCGGTCAGCGGCAAACGGCCCTCGATCTCTACCCCCTCACGCTGCGAGCGGCCAGCAATGTTCTCGAGGCTGCTGAAACCGGCGGTCGGGACGATCAGATTTGCGATGTCGAGCCGGAACAGCGTGGCCGAAAGCCGTGCCCCGCCGGCGAAGTTGTAATCCACCCCCAGTTCGGCGCTGCGGCTGGTCTCGGGCGTCAGGTCGGGATTGCCGACGAAGAAACCGTAGTCGCCGAAACGCTCGTCCAGCGAAGGCGCGCGGAAACCGCGCGCCAGCGCCGCGCGCAGTGTCAGCCCGGGCGCCGGGCGCCAGGCGACCGACGCACGCCCGGTGGCGAAGCTGCCGAAGTCGGAGTTGCGGTCGATCCGCCCGGTGAGCGCGATGTCGAGATCGGACCGTGGTGCCCAGAGCCCCTGCAGGAAGCCGCCCGCGACGCGCGCGGTCTCGCGGCCGCTGGGCAGATTGGGATAGCTGGCACGCTCGATCTGAAGGTCGGCACCGTACACCAGGCTGAAGTCGGGGCCGAGCGGGCTCGTGCCCAGCCAGTCGATCCGCAGCCGCTCGCCCGTGGCCGTGCGGGGGCTCGCATCGATGTTCTGACGACGGATCCGGTAATAGGCGAGGCCCAGTTCCTGGCTGCTGGCGCCCAGTGCGAACTCGGCAAAGACGCGCGCCCCGGCTTCGCGCCGTTTCTGCACGAAATCGGCATCGGCGAGGGTGAAGGTCGGGGGCGGAAAGCCGTCATACTCAGACCGGGTGCGCTGCACGAAGACGGTGCCGCCCAGCGTCAATGCATCGCTCAGCGCATGGCGCATTGTCAGGCTCGCGCGCGTGCTTCGGATGCCGTCGGGCTCGGTGTTTCCGTCAATCTCGTCGGCGGCCGAAAACCCGTCCGAACGCAGATGCGACAGGTTGAAGGCGAGTGCGCCGCGATCGCTGCGCCGGGTGAACCCGTAACGCGCCGACAGGGTGCGGTGGCTGCCGGCCTCGAGGGCGAAGCTCTGCTGCGTGCCTTCAGGGGCATCCGCCAGCGTGCTGATGTTGATCACTCCGGCCACGGCCGACCCGCCCCAGAGCGCCGATTGGGAACCGCGCAGCACCTCGATCCGGCCGATATCGGCGGTGCCGAGCGCGCCGAAGTCGAAGGCGACCGAGGTTGCCGTTGGATCGTCCACCCGGATGCCGTCGATGAAGACGGCAACATAGCCCGGACTGGCGCCGCGCATCCGAAGACTGGTCAGCGCACCCTGCGGGCCAAGCTGATCCACCGAGACGCCGGGCAGGCGCGCCAGAACGCTCGACAGCCGCTGATCGCCGGCGGCCTCCAGCTCGGCACGTGTGATGACCGAAACCGAGGCACCGACGCTCTCGCGGGCAGTGGGAACACGGTTGGCCGAGAACACGATCTCGTCCAGCGCGAAGGGCTGCTGGGTATGGGCAGGGGTTCCTGCGACGACGGCAAGCGCCGTGGCAAGGGCGAGGCGGGAAGGCATGCTCCGCATGTCGGTCTCCTGACGGGCGCCCCGGATGACCGGTGGACGGCGCCAAGTGGCTCTGGAGTCTGACGGAGGGGAAACCCCGCCGCAGACGGCGATAAGGTGTCACCGCTGCGGACAGCCGCTTCCGAAGGCGCGCCCCGCGCCCGGAAAGGGTGATCATCCCGGCAGGTCTCCTGGCTCGCGGGTCACCACGGTCGCCTCGCCTTCCCGACCCCGAAGGACCAGTGGCATGTTGAGGCGCCGCTCGCCGCTGACAGTTGCGGGGGCAGCCCCGGAATCGCACCGGGTTCCCTCTTGCCCCGGACGGTTCCCCGCCCGGACCGGAATGGCATGACGTTAACTGCGCGTGCCGCGCCCCGCAACCGCGAAGCGTCAGGCGAACTTGACGAAACGCCGCAGCGCGCTAGCGCGCTTCTGGGTGGCCATCCTGCGCGGGGCGCGCAATGCGCAGCACTTCCGATAGCAGCGTCTCGCGGCGGAAGGGCTTGCCGACATGGCCGTCGAAACCCGCGGCGAGATATTGTGCCACCTGATGCGTCATCGCATTTGCGGTGATCGCCAGAGCCGGCGGTGGCGCCTCGCCCGCCGGTGCCGCGCGGCCGCGGATCGCGCCCAGCGCAGCGATGCCGTCCATCCCCGGCATGGAAATATCGAGCAACAGCGCATCGAAGCGCCCGGGCGCCCAGGCCTCCAGCGCGGCGCGCCCGTCAGCGGTCAGGGTCACGGCCGCTCCCTCACGAGTGAGCAGGAGTTCCAGCAGCCGCCGGTTCGTCGCATTGTCGTCGGCGACCAGCAGCCGCAGGCCACGCAGCGCCGCCGCGTCTTCGGACCCGATCCCCGGCGGCGCAGCATCAGGCGACTTGCGCACGACCGCGATGCCTTCGTCCGGTGCCTGGGCCAGCGGCAGATCCACCGCGATGGCCGTGCCGCCGCCTGGCCGGCTGTCGGCCGTGACCGATCCGCCCATCAACTCCACCAGTTGCTTGACGATGGCACTGCCGAGGCCGGTCCCGCCAAAGCGGCGGGTGGTGCTCGACTCGGCCTGCTCGAACGGGGTGAAGAGCCGGGCGAGCTGCTCGGGCGTCATGCCGATGCCGGTATCCTCCACCGCGATCCGCAAGGGCGACCCGGCGACCGCACGCAACCGAAGCGTCACCGACCCGGCATTGGTGAAGCGGATCGCGTTCGACAGCAGGTTGTGGATGATCTGCCCCAGCCGGTGCGGATCGCCCAGCCGCGCCACGGGCGCCTCCGGACTGCAGTCGAAGACAAGGGCGAGGCCCTTCTCCTGCGCGCGCGGCGCATGCAGCGCCAGCGTGCGGCGCACCAGATCGGCCGGATCGAAGGCGACCATCTCGAGCGCCATCTTGCCGGCCTCGATCTTCGACATGTCGAGGATATCGTTGATGATGGTCAGCAACCCCTCGCCCGAGCTGCGGATCGCCGTCACCATTTCGCGCTGTTCGGGCGTCTGCAGCGTGTCCTCCAGCAACTCTGCCATGCCGAGCACGCCGTTGAGCGGGGTGCGGATCTCGTGGCTCATGGTGGCCAGGAACTCGGATTTGGTTCGGCTGGCGGCCTCGGCGGCAAGGCGCGCCTGGATCAGCGCGGTCACGTCGCGCCCCGCGCCCCGGTAACCTGCGAAGCGGTGCTCACCGTCGAACATCGGCTGCCCGGCGATTTCGAGGAAATACTCCTGCCCGTCGGCGCCGAAGACGCGGAAAACGAAGCCCGAGAAGGGTTCGCGCGCGGCAAGCCTTGCGTTCAGCCCGTCCCAGTCGGCCGAGGCCCGCACCTCGGGGCGCAGGCTGTAAAGCTCGTCGCGGGTGCGCCCAATTGTGGTTGCTATGTCGGCGCCGATCAGGTCGCGGATACTCTCGGACTGATAGGTGAAGCGCAGATCGGCATCCTGCTCCCACGCCCAGGACCGGGCGATCATCGACACTTCGCGGAAACGCTCGACCGTCCGGGCCGCTTCGGCGAGCGCGGCCCGCAGGGCCGCTTCGGTGGCGAGCTGATCGGTGATGTCGGCAACCGCGAGAACGGCCCGCGCGGTGCTGTGCGCATGGCGCACCGGCGCGGCGTTGATCGACAATGCGCGGCGGCGCCCGTCGGGCCAGACAAGGGCATAGCGGATATCGCGCACCACCTCGCCGGTCGCGAGCACCAGCCGGAACGCCAGATGCTCCCGCCCGATCGGACCGCCGTCCAGCGCCTCGCGGCGCCAGCCGATACTGTCGAGATCGAAGGGCATGGCGGCGCCGTGCGGGATTCCGAGTATCTCCTCAGCCTCGCGATTGGAAAAGACCACATGGCCTTCGGCATCGAGCGCCACGATCCCGGAAACCGAGGTATCCATCAAGCGGGCGAGGAAATCGCGCTCGGCGGCAAGGCTTTCCTCCAGCCGCCGGCGTTCGGTGATGTCGAGAAAGACACCGGCGAAATGCCCGGCCCGCCCGTTCGGTCCGCGGCGCGTGGCGCGCCCGCGCGCCTGGACCCAGACCCAGTGCCCTGCGGCATGACGCAACCGCAGTTCCTCGACATAGAGGCTTTCGGGGCCTGCCAGGACCCGCTCGACCGCGGCTTCGATTCTCGGGCGGTCCTCCGGGTGCAACAGTGCGGCGAAGCGCGCATCCGTCATCGGCGCAAGATCTTCCATCCGGTGGCCGAGCATGTCTGCATAGCGCTGGTTGATCGTGCTCGTCCCTTCGCTTGCCTCCCATTCCCAGGTGGCGACTTCGGCGCCCTCGATGATGCCCGCGAGTCGCTCCTCGGCGTGCTTCAACCCGGTGATGTCGATGCGCATGCCCACGCGATGCCCCTCGGGCGTGGTGCGTTCGATGATGCGCAGCCAGCGACCATCGGCCAGTTGCTGCTCGAAATCGCTGTGCTGACGGCGATGCGCCGAGAGGCGGTCGGCCAGCCAGGTCTCCTCGCGGCCGATCGCTTCCGCCACCTCGCCGGCCAGCGCCGAGCTGCGCAATATGTCCTCGAACCGCGTTCCCGGCACCATCATATGAGCGCACAGCGGGTAGAGTTCGCGGTAGCGGTCGTTGCAGAGAACCAGCCGGTCGTCGCGGTCGAAAACGACGAAGGCGTCGGGCAAGACCGCGACGGCGGCTTCGAGCAACTCCCGCGCGCGCGAGGCCTCGGCGGCCAGCCGCTCGAGTTCGGCCTGTGCGTTGCGCGTCCGCGTGATGTCGATGCGTAGGACCAGCCGGCCGCCATCACCGGTCGGCAGATCGAACTGGCGATACCAGCGCCCGTCGGGCGCCTGCGCCTCGGCCATGCGCGGCGCTGCGCGATGGGCAGCCAGCGCATCGGCGAGCCAGGCTTCGGTGCAGCCTGCCGCGCCGGACCGGGTTGCCCGGTCCCGCCGCGCGCGCAGCATTTCCTCCAGCGTCGCACCGGGACGAAGGTCGGGAGCGAGTTCCGGGTGCAACGCCGCGTAGTGCCTGTTGGCGGTCACCAGCCGCTCCTCGGCATCGAACAGCGCGACCGGATCGGGCAGCGCATCGACCGCGGCGACAAGACGCGCGCGCTCGGTCTGCGCAACCGCCTCGGCAGCGGCCAGATGCGCCGCGTGCACCTTGCGCTCGGTGATGTCGGTCTGCACCGAGACGAAGCCGATCAGCCGGCCGGCCGCATCGCGATGTGGCCTGATGTCGAGATCGAGCCAGTAGGATCGTCCGTCGCGGCTGTGGTTGCGCAGTTCGGTGCGCACCGGCAGGCCGGCATCCAGCCGGGCGCGCATCTGCGCCACGGTGTCCGGATCGGTATCGGAACCCTGCAACAACTCCCCGGGCGAGCGGCCCTGCACCTCGGCAAGCTGCCATCCGGTCCGCGCCTCGAACGCCGGATTGACCCAGAGGATGCGCCGCGCGGCATCGGTGACGACGACGATATCGGAGGTGCGCCCCATGACATCCGCAGCCAGCGCTGCGAAACCCGGCGGGAAGGCGGCCAATGCCGGCGGCTGCGGCTGCGGCACGGCTGCGGCGGCCGGGGCCGGCGCGGTGTCCGCAGGCGACGGCAAGGCCGCGGCGATGAGGCAGAGCGCCTCGGCCAT
>SLBI01000201.1 GCA_007126375.1 Paracoccaceae bacterium | reverse complement strand
CGGCCGGAAATGAAGGAAGGGAATGATGTCACACGACGATTTCGCGGTGGAGCCGATCAGGGGTCTGCCCGAACGCCCGCCCGCCGGCGAGGAGATCCTCTGGCAGGGCCGGCCCGATGCCTGGCGCCTCGCGGTCGAAGCGTTGAACCTCTACTGGGTCGCCGCCTATTTCGTGGTCTTCTTCGCCTGGCGCGCGCTTGTCGCCGGTGCCACCGTTCCTTTCTGGACGGCGGTGCAGATCGGCTCGCCCTTTCTGGTGATGGGGGCGGTGGCCTGCTTCCTGCTCTGGCTCGTGGCCTTCGTGCAGGCCCGCGCGACGGTCTATACGGTCACCAACCGTCGCGTAGCCATGCGCATCGGCGCGGCCCTGACGGTGACGCTGAATCTGCCCTATCGCTGGATCGGCGCGGCCAAACTTGATCTGAGACAAGGTGGCACGGGCACCATCGCCCTTAGCCTCGTCGGGGAAACGCGGCTTTCCTACCTCAACACCTGGCCGCATGTGAGGCCTTGGCGCATGAAACGGACCGAGCCCGCGCTGCGCTGCATTCCGGAGGCGGAAAAGGTGTCCAGGATCATCGCCGAGGCCGCCGCGGCGCGCCTCAACGAACCCGAAATCCGGCGCAGGCCGGAGCCGGGCGCGAAACCAGCCGCAGCGCCGCAGGGCGCCGCCGTTCCGGCCGAGTGAGGGAGGAAACGCCGATGGCCTCTGCAGCCCAGCACCGCGCCCGCGAGATGGCGGCGATCGCCCGGCGCGACAAGGAGATGGTTCCGCGGATTCTGCTGCGCGCCATGCTTGCCATGGTGCTCTGCGCGGTCGCGCTGGTCGTCTTCGCCCGCGTCACCGACCGCCCCCTCGTGGCCGCGCCGCCCGTGGGTGTGCCGGTGGTGGCCGAGCGCATCATCGTGCTGTCCGGCGACATGGCCGGCCGGGCGCTGGTGACCGAAATGGACGGCCGCGTGATCGCCGACCTGCCGGGCGACAAGGGCGGCTTCGTCGCCGGCATCTGGCGCGTCGTCCAGCGCGAGCGCATGCTGCGCAAGCTGCCCGACGACCTGCCCCTGCGTCTCGTGCTCTACGAGGACAGCCGCCTCGTGATCTACGACGACTTCACCGAATGGCGGGCGCAGCTGATCGGCTTCGGCATCGACAACTACCGCACATTCTACAACCTCCTCGACGCCCCGGCGGTTCATCCCGCCGAGGTCGCCGGCGAGCCTGCCGCGGCGGCAACGTCCGCCGCGGACTGACGACCAACAAAAAGGGAACCGCAAGGATGGGACTGTTCATGAGAGAGAAGGAGACCGCGCCCTGCATGGTCGAGGTCTCGCACCGGTTCGAATCGCTGCATGCACATGTGAAGTTCCTCAACGGGGCAGTGGTGCATCCCGGCGACGAGGTGCTCGTCCACGGCGCGCCGGTGATGGCACCCTATGGCGAGGTCGTCACCGCGGACCGCACCGCCACCATCACCCGCGCAAGCCAGCTCGAACGCCTCTGGACCCGCCTGACCGGCGATCTCGAGGTGATGGAGCTGTGCGAATTCTCTTTCTCCGAGGAGGTCACGCTGTGAACGCCCAGACCGAAGTCAAGCCCGCCGCCGCCGCGAAGGTCAACGAGACCACCGCGAAGGCCACCGAGACGACACTGCTCGATCCGCGCTTCTACACCACCGATTTCGACGAGATGGACCGGATCGACGTTACCCCGGTGCGCGAGGAATGGGACAAGCTGATCGCCGAGATGCGGTCGGACCCGAACCGCACCCATTTCAAGAAGACCGAGGACTGGGACGAGATCGACTGGGACGGCATGGATCCAGAGCTGAAGAAGGAGCTCGTGGATTTCCTCGTTTCGTCGCTCACCGCCGAGTTCTCCGGCTGCGTGCTCTACAAGGAGATGAAGCGGCGCGGCAACAACCCCGACATCTGCGAGCTGTTCAACTACATGGCCCGCGACGAGGCGCGCCATGCCGGCTTCATCAACGACGCGCTGCGCGAGGCCGGCATCGGCGTGAACCTCGGCTTCCTGACCAAATCGAAGAAGTACACCTACTTCCGGCCGAAATTCATCTACTACGCCACCTACCTGTCGGAGAAGATCGGCTACGCGCGCTACATCACCATCTACCGGCACCTGGAACAGCACCCCGAACACCGGATCCATCCGATCTTCAAGTGGTTCGAGCAATGGTGCAACGACGAGTTCCGCCATGGCGAGGCCTTCGCGCTGCTGATGAAGACCGACCCGAAACTGACCGAGAGCACGGTGAACAAGCTCTGGATCCGCTTCTTCCTCGTCGCCGTCTTCAGCGTGATGTATGTCCGTGACCACGCACGTCCGGCCTTTCACGACGCGCTGGGCATCGACATCGACGAATACGACCATGAGGTCTACCGCAAGACCAGCGTGATCGCGCGCCAGGTGTTCCCGATCGAGATCGACATCGACAATCCGCGCTGGCAGCGTGGCCTCGTGCGGCTGCGCGCGGCGATGATGGACATGGACGCGGCGAAGCGGCGCGGCGGGCTCGGCGGGCTGATCGGCCGTGCGACTGCCGGCGTGCGGTCGGGCCTCGCCTTCGCCGGCCTCTACCTGATCCCGGTGAAGAAGAACGCGGTGCCGGAAAACCCGCGCCTGGTGCCGGCCTACTGATGGCGGGGGGGTGGACAGCGGCGCTGTTCGCGCTGTTCGTCTGGTGGTTTTCCACCGGGGCGATCCTTTGCCTCGTCAAGCACGCCGACCGGGGCGGGCGGCGCGCGCACATGCGCGCTGCCCTCCTGACCATGCCGATGTTCTTTCTGGGCCTCTGGGGGGCCTGGGCGACGCTCGGGATGACCTCGACCACCGGGGTCTATCTCGCCTTCCTGTCGGCGCTGGCGGTCTGGGGCTGGGTGGAGCTTGCCTTCCTCACCGGCACCATCACCGGCCCGGTCAACCGGCCGTGTCCCGTCGGCGTGCCGGAATGGGAACGTTTCATACGCGCCTGGGGCACCATCGCCTATCACGAGATGCTGCTCGCCGGCCTCGTCCTCGCCTTCGCGTCGGTGGCGCTCGGCTCGGGCAACCTGTTCGGGCTCTACACCTTCCTGGTGCTGTTCCTCGCGCGAGTGTCGGCGAAGCTGAACCTCTTCTACGGGGTGCGCAAGATCAACACCGACTTCCTGCCGCAGCCGCTGGCGCATCTGCCCAGCCATTTCCGCATCGCCCGGCTGAACTGGGTCTTTCCGATCTCGATCACCGGGCTGACCGCGGCGACCTGGTTCTGGCTGGAGCGACTGGCTGCCGCAGCGACTCCGGCCGAGGTGGCGGGCTATGCGCTGCTTGCGGCGCTGACCGCGCTTGCGGCACTTGAGCACTGGCTCATGGTCCTGCCCCTGCCGGACGAGAAACTCTGGCGCTGGATGCTACCTGCGCCCAAGACCAACCCAGCTACAAGACCGAGTGAGGACGCCCATGGACTTTGACGCCCTGTTCACCGCCCAGCTCGACGCGCTCAAGCGCGACGGAAACTACCGCATCTTCGCCGAGCTGGAGCGCCGCTGCGGCCAGTTCCCGCGCGCCGCCAACCATGGCACCGGCGCCCGCGAGGTCACCGTCTGGTGCTCGAACGACTACCTCGGCATGGGCCAGCACCCCAAGGTCATGGGCGCCATGCACGAGGCGATCGACCGTTGCGGCACCGGCGCCGGCGGCACCCGCAACATCTCGGGCACCAACATCCTGCACCGCACGCTCGAGGCCGAACTCGCCGACCTGCACGGCAAGGACGCGGCGCTGCTGTTCACCTCGGGCTATGTGTCGAACTGGGCCTCGCTCTCCACCCTCGGCGCCCGGCTGCCCGGCGCGGTGATCCTGTCGGACGCGCTGAATCACGCAAGCATGATCGAGGGCGTGCGCCACTCGCGTGCCGACAAGGTGATCTGGCGCCACAACGATCCCGAGGATCTGGACCGCAAGCTCGCCGCCATCCCTGCCGACCGGCCCAAGATCGTCGCCTTCGAGAGCGTCTACTCCATGGACGGTGACATCGCCCCGATCCGCGAGATCGTCGAGGTGGCCGAGAAGCACGGCGCCATGACCTATCTCGACGAGGTGCATGCGGTCGGCATGTATGGCCCGCGCGGCGGCGGCGTCGCCGAGGAACTGGGGCTGATGGACCGCATCACCCTGATCGAGGGCACGCTGGGCAAGGCCTTCGGTGTCGTCGGCGGCTACATCACCGGGTCGGCGCCGCTGGTGGATTTCATCCGCTCCTTCGCCTCGGGATTCATCTTCACCACCGCGCTGCCGCCATCGGTGGCGGCCGCGGCCACTGCCTCGATCCGGCATCTGAAGGAAAGCGACGTGGAACGCGAGGGGCAGCGGCTGCGCGTGCGCCAGTTGCGCGCGCGGCTGGACCGGCTGGGCATCCCGCATCTGCCGAACCCGAGCCACATCATCCCGGTGATGATCAAGGATCCGGTGAAATGCCGCCAGATCTCCGATATCCTGATGGAGGATTACGGGATCTACGTGCAGCCGATCAACTACCCCACCGTGCCGAAGGGCACGGAGCGCTTGCGCTTCACCCCCTCGCCGCTGCACAGCGAGGCCGACATCGACCATCTGGTCGGCGCCCTCTCGACGCTCTGGAGCCAGTGTGCACTGTCGCGTGCCGTGGCGTGAAACCGCATTGATCTATCCGGCAGTCCGATTAGCCTGCGCTCCGTCGGGCTGCCGAGTCGCTCACCACTGATCCGCCTGACGGGGAAGCATCCCGTCGGGCGGAAAGCGAGCACTCGCGCCGGTGTCTTCGGCGTCCGCATGCCGGTCGTCGTCCAGAAAGCAGACAGGAGCGAGACATGCGTCTTTTCCCCATCGTGACCGTTGCGGCACTTGCCGCGGCACCGGCTTTTGCCGGCGACCCCGCCGCGGGCGAGCGGCTGTGGCGGCAGTGCCAGGCCTGCCACATGATCACCGCGCCCGACGGCACCGTGATCCAGCGCGGCCAGCGCACCGGCCCGAACCTCTATGGCGTGGTCGGGCGCACAGCCGGCACCTATCCCGACTTCCGCTATTCGCCGGCCATGGTTGCCGCCGGTGAGGCCGGTCTCGTGTGGGACGAGGAGAGCTTCGTCGCCTACACCACGAACCCGACGAATTTCCTGCGCGAGTTTCTCGACGACAATTCCGCGCGCGGCTCGATGGCCTTCAACCTCCGGTCCGGTGCCGAGGATCTCTACGCCTATCTCGAAAGCGTCGCGGAGTAATCCTGCAGACTGCCGGCATGTGCCGGGGGCGGCCGCAGTCCGACGGGCTGCGGCCGTCCCGCTTTCCGGGGCCTCTCCGGTCGGCTATCACCGCGGCGCCGGGCCAGGGAGAATGAAGGATGGACAATCTGATCCGCGCCGGCGCCGTAGAGGTGGTCGGGCGCCTCGCCGCAGGCGAGGTGACCCCGGACGAACTTCTCGATGCGCTTTCCGCGCGCATCGCCACCGTCGATCCCGTCGTCAATGCCCTGCCCACGCTGTGCTGGGATCGAGCGCGCAGGGCGCGGCCGGCGGCGCCGCTGCACGGCCTGCCGGTGGCGGTCAAGGATCTCAGCGCCACTGCGGGCGTGCGCACCAGTTACGGCTCGCCGATCTTCGCCAACCACATCCCCGACGCGGATGACCATGTGGTGGCGCGGATCGAGGCGCGCGGCGGCGCGATCTATGCCAAGACGAACACCCCCGAATTCGGCGCCGGCGCGCAGACCTTCAATCCGGTGTTCGGCGTCACCCGCAACCCGTGGAACACGGCGCTGACGCCGGCAGGCAGTTCGGGCGGCTCGGCGGTCGCGCTGAAGACGGGCATGGCCTGGCTCGCGCACGGGTCGGATTTCGCAGGGAGCCTGCGCAATCCGGCCAGCTTCTGCGGCATCGTCGGGCTGAGGCCCTCGGTCGGTCGCGTGCCCTCCGGGCCGGGGGCCGATCCGTGGGGCAGCCTGTGGGCCGAGGGGCCGATGGCGCGCAGCGTCGCCGATGTGGCGTTGTTTCTCGATGCGCTTTCGGGGCAGGACATGCGCGAGCCGCTCTCGCTCGCCGATCCCGGCCTGTCCTTTCTCGGCGCCGCACAGGCGCCGCGCCTGCCGGCGCGGGTGGCCTATTCGGCCGATCTGGGAGGCATCACGCCGGTCGATCCCGAAATCGCCCGTATCACCGAGGCCGCCGCCCGCCGGCTGGAGCGGCTGGGCGTTGCGGTGGAGGCGGCGAGCCCCGATTTCACCGGCGCCCACGACTGTTTCCAGACCCTGCGCGCGCTCGGCTGCGCGACCGACCATGCCGAGAAGCTGACGGCCCATCCCGGGATGATCAAGGCGGATCTGGTCTGGAACATCGAGAAGGGACTCGCACTGACCGGCGAGCAGATAGCTGCGGCGTTGCGGGCGCGCGGCGCGATCATGGCGCGGGTCCGGGCCTTCTTCGAGACCTATGACCTGCTGCTGTGCCCGGCCACCATCGTGCCGCCCTTTCCGGTCGAGCAGCGCTATGTCGAAAGCTGCGCCGGCCACCGGTTCGAGACCTATGTGGACTGGCTCGCCATCGCCTATGCGATCACCCTGACGGGGCACCCGGCGCTGTCGCTGCCCTGCGGTTTCACCGCCGCGGGCCTGCCGGTGGGGGTGCAGATGGTCGGCCGCTGGCAGGGCGAGGCGGGGTTGCTGGCGCAGGCCGCTGCGCTCGAGTCCGAACTCGGCCTCGATCCCGCCCCGATCGATCCGCGTCCGGCGGTTCCCGCCGTTCGAGGCCCGGACGACACCGGGTCATTCGCGCCGGAGGCGCTGACTGGCCGGCCGGTTTCGCGGCCGACAGCGGGATCGTGACGACGACACCGCCGGTGTTCGTCATCCCGTATCGGCCATCATCGGAGCGGAGCGCGTCCTGCGGTTCTGCTGCAGCCGCGGATCAACGTTGCCTCACCCCCATCTTCGCCAGCCGCCTGCGCGCGGCAGGGCCGGTCCTTCAGAAGGCATAGGCCAGTCGCAGGCCGCCCCAGTGGCGCCCCCGCACGCGGATCGGTGCGGAGAGATCCTTCATCATCCGGTATTCCCCTCCGCCCATGTCGCGGCGATAGACCTGCAGCAGGAAGGGCGCGGTGCTGCGCCCGGCCTTCAGCCCCACCCGGTCGTCGAAGATGCGGCGGTTGCGGCAGTTGGCAGCGTTCCAGACCGGATCCTTGCCCTGCGGTTGCGAGAACTTGCGGTTGTGGGTCGGCAGATAGCCGTTGCGGTCCACCGCGGCGCAGAACACCACCTTCGGGTCGAAGCCCAGCGCGGCCTCCTGCACCGGTGGCAGCAGCCGGTCGGTCAGCCGGGTGAACGGCGCCATGACCTGCGACGGGTCGGTGCCGGGGATCGGGCGATAGTCGGTGGCGAAGAGCGCGTCCATGCCGATCTGACCGCTGGCCACCGCCTCCTCCAGCAGGGCGGCGATGGCGGCGGCGTCGGCCTGCACACGGGCGATGAAACGGTCGTCGGCGGAGGAGGCGCCGGCCGCGACCAGCCCCTGCAGGAGACGTTCGCCCCGGTCCACCATCCCCTCGGCGCCGCGGCGGGCTTCGCGCACGGCGCCGGCACCGTCCTCGACGGCGCGGCCCATCCCCTCGAACACCGGATGGAATCGTGCGGTCGCGGTCTCGGAGCGTTCCACCGCCTGCGCGGCCTCTCTTGCGCCGGCCCGCGCACTGTCGACCGCCTCGGAGATGCGGCGCAGGGCGGTGTCGGTGCCTTCGGCGTCGCGGCGCAGTGCGGCGGCCTGGCCGGCGACCTCCTGCGTCTGGGCCGAAAGGGTGGCGGCCCAGTCCGACAGGCTGCGGATCGAGGTGGCGACCCCGGCCGCGGCCTGCCCGGTCTGCTGCGAGAGATCGTTGATCGCCTCGGCGACCACGCCGAAACCGCGACCGGCCTGGCCGGCGCGCGCCGCCTCGATCCGGGCATTGATGGCGAGGAACTTCACCTGGTCGGCGATGGTGGTGATCTGCCGGTTGGCGGCGGTCACCGCCTTCAGCGTGTCGGCAATCTCGCGCATGCGGTCCGAAAGGCCGCCGACCCAGCCCGACATCTCGGCGGTGCGCGAGAGTGCCTGACGGATGGCGGCCACCGACTGCTGCACCTCCGCAAGCGCGCCCTCGGTGGCGGTATCGACCCGGGCCGTGGCCCCGGCCATGGCGGCATTCGCTGCGGCAATGGCGCGGGCTGCGCCGCGTGCCTCGGCCAGTTGGGACAGCTGGGCCCCCGACACCCCTTGGAGCGTTTCGAGATGGCCGGCGATGACCACGATGTCATGGCCGAGGCGCGCGGCTTCCTCCGACAGCCTGTCGAGCCGGGCGCCTGCGGCCGGGGCGTCGGGGCCTTCGGGTTCGGGTGCGGCGGGACGCGGCGCAGGGAAATCGGCATGCAGGGTCATCGGCGCTCTCCCGGAAACCGGTGCAGCCTCGGGCAAGAGCCTTTCGGATCCGTTTAGCCCGCGCCGCGGCGGGGGGCCGGGCGGATCAGGCGAGGCGGGTGCGCACCGTCTGCAGCAGGGTTTCGGGGCTGCCGGTCGCGTCGATGCGCTGCCAGCCGGGGCCCGGGTCGGACCCCGGGCCCGATCCGGCGATCGTGTCCCCGGCCCGGTCGAGCTGATGGCGGACCACGGAGGCATCGGCGTCGGAAGCGTCGTCGTGCCGGGCGCCGACGCGGGCGAACAGCACCTCGGGCGGCGCGTCGAGCCAGAGCCCGAGGAAGGGCACGCCTGCCGCCGCGGCCACGGCAGCGGTGGCAGCGCGCTCCTCGGCGTGCTGGTGGGCGGCATCGAGCACCACCGCCTGTCCGGCCGCGAGCGTCCGTCGCGCCTCGTCGCGCAACGTGGCATAGACGGCGGCGGTGCTTTCGGGCGTGTAGCTTTCGGGCGGCAGCCGGTCGGTTTCGGCGACCCCGGCGTGGCGCTTGCGGATCAGGTCCGAGCGCAGATGCACCGCCCCGGGGGGCGGGCCGAGCAGCGGCGCCAGCGCCGCGCCCAGAGTGGACTTGCCGCTGCCGGAGAGCCCGCCGACCGCCACCAGCCGGGCCGCGGCGGGGGCGAGATAGCCTTCGGCAGCGGCCAGATAGGCCTCGGCTTCGGCGATGGCCCCGGGCCTGTCCGCAGCGCCGGCGGCGCGCTGCCCGGCGACCATGGCGCGGATCGCGGCACGGACCGACAGGAACAGCGGCAGCGCCGCCAGCCCGTCGAGATGCGCGGGGTCGGCCATCGCGTGCAGCCAGCGGTTCAGCACGATGTTGGCTGCGGCATCGAGGCCGCGCTGGCGCAGGTCCATCAGCAGGAAGGCGAGATCGTAGAGGATGTCCATCGTGCCCAGCCGCTCGTCGAACTCGAGCGCATCGAAGGGCACCGGCCGGTCGCCGATCAGGACGATGTTGCCGAGGTGCAGATCGCCGTGGCAGCGGCGGACGAAGCCTGCGGCGGACCGATCGCGCAGCAGCGGGGCGGCGGTGTCGAGCGCCCGGCCGGCTGCGGTGCGGAACCCGGCGGTACGGCCCGGGGAGAGCCGGTCGGGCATTTCGGCGAAGACGCGGGCAAGCTCGTCGAGGATCTCGGCGATCAGTTCGGCGCCGCATGCCGTTCGCCGGGGCGCGGCGGCGTGATAGGCGGCGACGGCAGTGCCGAGCCGGACGGCAAGCGCCGGATCGAGGGCACCGCGCGCGGCGATGCGGGAAAGCTCGGCCTCGGCGGGAAAGCGGCGCATCCGCAATGCCCACTCCACCGCCTCGCCGCTGCCGTCGAGGGCGAGGCTGCCGTCGCCGGCGCGGGTGATCGGCACCATCTCGCCATAGATCTCGGGCGCGGCCGGGGCGTTGAGCGCGATCTCGCGTTCGAGCATGGCGCGGCGTGTCTCGGGGCGGGAGAAGTCGAGATAGTCGTAGGTGACGGGCCGCTTGATCTTCAGCGCGCTATCCCCGGCGAGGAACACGAGGGCGGCATGGGTGCGCACCACCTGCACCGGTGCGCCATCATGGGTGGCAGGGTCGGCGAGGAAGGCTTCGATCTTCGCGTGGTCCATGGCGGGATCCCCTCTTCGCGGCGAGGATG
>SLBI01000165.1 GCA_007126375.1 Paracoccaceae bacterium | reverse complement strand
GTTGCGCCTTGCCCTCGAACACCTCACACGCCCGGGCGCGCCGCTGCCGTCGCAAGCCCCAACCACGACCCACTGAGTTATCACTTGCGCGCAGATGTCCGGGGCGCTGCCGTGCCAGTGCCGGTTGCTCCAGCCAAGGGCATCCTGCCATCGTCGAGGAGCCGCCGGAAGCGCGTGGGGTTCCTGGAGCGGCAGCTGGCTTGCCCGCCCATGCAACGCATCAACGAGATCCGTCAGCCGAGGCATGACCCGGCGGCTGTTGCCCCGGCTGGCGTGGACCCCTCGATATCGCCGAGACCAGCAACCGGCAGGCTGACTGCCGCATGCACGCGGATCATCGGATGACCAGCCTTGCGACCATCAGGATCGCAAGGGCGAACCCGCCCAATCCGAGGGCTGCCAGCAGCCCGTCCCGCATCAGGAGGGCTGCGGCAAGGACCGTCACCACCAGCGCCAGCGTCGTGGCCGAGAATGGCACCAGCTCCAGAAACGGCATCGCCAGACCGCAGGCGGCGCAGGTGGCCAGCGCCAACGGTCTGCCCGGGAACGTCAGGAACCAGCCCGCCCGCGCCGCCGATCTGCGGTCGATGAACCGTGCCGGTCGGTCCAGCCGGTCCAGCGCCCGCAGCAGCCTGTCTGCAGACAGGTGGCGGCGCAGCACGAAGGCCGGAAACCAGATCGTCCTACGCCCCAGAAGGATCTGGAGCGCGACAAGCGCAATCGTCGCCCCGCCCAGCGACGACAGGCCCGGAATCCCGCTGAGAGGGGTCACGAGGAGCAGCGCGGGCAGCAGCAACAGCACGGGCTGCACGCCCGGGTCCATCGCCCGCACGAGCGTCTCCACGCGCACCGTTGGACAGGTGATTGCGGCACGCAGCCGTTCCAGGATGTCCTGCACCGGCTGTTCGGGCGGCACGCCCCCCCGGACTGGCGTCGTCGGCATTGCCCCAGGCGACAGGCGGGATCGGGTCCTCACGCCCGCGTCGCGTCCATGAGGATCGCGCGGCTGATGCCCATCAGATAGTCCCAGTCGTCGATCCGGGCGGTGGTGACCTTTGTCTTCATGTCGATGTGCAGAAACGAATGGCCGTGAACGAAGGACCACAGCATGTACGCGCGACGCTGGACGTCCGGATCGCCCGGGGGCAGGTCCAGACAGGCGGCGACGGCCCGGACGACGACGCCAAAGCACCCCTCGCCCTTGGCCAGCAGGTCCGGGGCGTCCTCGTGCCCTTCGGTCAGCCCGAACACGAGCCGGAACACACCGGGCTCACCCTTGGCAAACGCGACATAGGCCTGCCCGACCGCCGCCACAGCCTCCAGCGAACCGACGGGATGGGCCGCAGCGCCTGCCTCCATCGCAACCCGCAGACGGTCCATGGCCTCGCTGACCACGCCGCGCAGGATCTCTTGCCGGTCCTTGAAATGCTTGTAGGGCGCGGCGGAGCTGACGCCCGCGCGGCGCGCCGCCTCGGCTACGGAAAACCCGTCCGGCCCGTGGGTTTCGACCAGTTCGCGCACGGCCGCGATCAGCTGCGCGCGCAGGTCGCCGTGGTGATAGGCGGCCTTGGGCGTCACGCCGGGCGGCGCCAGGGGGGGCGTTTCGTCGGGCATGCCGGTCGGATCCCTCCACCAAAGTTATAATCATTCACTTTTTCGCTTGACCGAAGTTAACAGCCCTCACATACCTTCACAAGGGCAGCGCCCGGATCACGAAGGACCCCCGCATGACGCCGCCCGAAGTCCATGTCTCCATCACCGGGCTGCAGCTGCGGCGGATCTGGCACGCCCCATCCTTCTGGCTCCATGCCTCGCGCGCGATGGTGCAGGCGCGGAACGCGCCGGGCAACATCTCGGCCGAGGCACGCAGCATCGACGGCGTGCACCACACCCTGTCGGTCTTGACCGACCGGGAGGCCATGCGCGCCTATCTGACCGCCGGTGCGCATCTGGAGGCGATGCGCCGCTTTCCCAGCCTCGCGACGGGCAGGGTCGTGGGCTACACGACCCACGAGGTGCCGGACTGGTCGGACGTCCCTGCGATCTGGGTCACCCGGGTGCGGGTGGTATGATCGGCCAGACGCTCACCGTGGGGCCGCAGCGCGGGTCGCAGTCGGCCTTCTGGCGGCCTGTGCGGTGCTGGGGCAGCTGCCGCAGGCCACGCAGATCGACGGCCGGCTGGGCGCCTGTCCGACCCGGGGCCTGCCGCTGGACCGCTCCGTCACCATCCGCTGGGACGATCACCAGATCCCGTTTGTCGCGGCGGAGACGGACGCGGACGCGGCCTTTGCACCGGGCCTTGCGCCTGCGCATCTGCGGCTGGGGCAGATGGGCCTCGTGCGGCGGATCGTGCAGGGGCGGCTGTCGGACTCCGCCGGGCCGCTGACGGTGGATCTGGACCACGCGATCCGGACGCCGGATGTCTATCGCTCCGCCGACGCCATCCTGGACAACATGCCGACCGAGACGCGGGACTGGATGGACCGCCATGTCGCGGGGGTCAACTCTGCAGCCGCCCACCAGATGGCCGCCCAGCCGCCGCATGAGGTCCGGGCGCTCGGCATCGCGTGGGAGCCGTGGACGGCTCAGCATTCCATCGCGCTGGG
>SLBI01000117.1 GCA_007126375.1 Paracoccaceae bacterium | reverse complement strand
CCGGCTGGAACCCGCTGGGCACGCTGAAGCACAAGTCGACCGACGCCGCCGCCACCGAAAAGGCCGCGAAGCATCAGCCGATCGAGTATCCCAAGCCCGACGGGGTGCTCAGCTTCGACCGGCTGACCAATGTCGCCTACAGCTTCACCAACCATGCCGAGGGGCAGCCGGCGCATCTGACCCTCAAGGACTCGGGCGTGCCGATCCTCGTCAACCTGCCCGAGTTCGACGAGCCGGCGCAGCGCTACTGCCCCGCCGGCGTCTACGAGGTTGTGAAGGAGGACGGCAAGGAGCCGCGCTTCGTGATCAACTATCAGAACTGCGTGCACTGCAAGACCTGCGACATCAAGGATCCGAGCCAGAACATCCACTGGGTGACGCCGCAGGGGGGCGAGGGGCCGAACTATCCCAACATGTGAGCCGAAGCGGACACAGCCTACCTGACGCCCGCCGAGTGACGCCCACCCCATGTGACGCCCGCCGTGTGACGATCCGGTGAGGCCGCCTCGGGCGCATTGCCCCGCGTCCGGCACCGTCCTACTGTCACAGGCTGACCCAGACGAAAGGCGGTTTCGTGCGGCGACCCACCCGTTCCCCTCTTGCGTTGGCCCTGGCGCTGGCCCTCGTTCCGGCGGCCGGGCAGGCCGTCGATGGCACCGCCGGGCCCTATCTTGCGGCGCGGCAGGCGCTGACCGCACAGGATTTCGCCGCGGCCGTGGAATACCTCGACGCGCTGGGCGAGATCCCGGGCGTCGATCCGGGGCTGATCGAGGATGCGGTGGTCGCCCACATGGCGCTGGGCGATCTCGACGCGGCGGCCGTCGGGGCGCAGCGGCTCGCCGACATGGGGCTGGCCAGCCGGGCCGGCACGATGGTGCAACTGGTGCATCTGCTGCGCGCGGGCGCCTATCCGGCGGCGCTGGCGGCGCTGTCGGGGCGTGAGGGCACGCCGATCGACCCGCTGCTGCGCGGCTGGACCCGGATCGCCAAGGGCAGCATGTCCGAGGCGCTGGCCGACTTCGACGCGCTGGCCGGCGAGGCGGCGCTGCGCGACTTCGCGCTTTATCACAAGGCGTTGGCCCTGGCCTTTGCCGGCGATGTCGAGGGCGCCGAGGCGATCCTGTCGGGCGCGGCCGAGGGGCCGATACGCCTGACGCGCCGGGGCATCCTGGCCCGGGCGCAGGTCCTCGCGCTGCTGGAGCGTCCGGACGAGGCGCTGGAACTGATCGAGGCCGGCTTCGGCCCGGACCCCGACCCCGAGGCCGCCGCGCTGCGCGACGCGCTGGCCGCAGGGGCACCGCAACCCTTCGACATCGTGGGCAGCGCCCGCGACGGCATGGCCGAGGTCTTCTTCGACATCGCCAGCGGCCTGCGCGGCGATACCGACGATGCGTTCGTCCTGCTGCTGGCGCGGCTCGCGCTCAGCCTGCGGCCCGAGCATGTGCAGGCCACGCTGCTGGCCGCCGGGCTGCTGGACGCGATGGGCCAGCACGGCCTCGCCGGCGAGGTCTATGGCACCGTCCCCCCCGAGGCGCCGCTCTTTCACCTGGCCGAGATCGGCCGGGCCGAGGCGCTGGCCCGCGCCGGCGCGGCCGACGAGGCGATCGAGGTGCTGCGCGCGCTGGCAGACAGCCACGGGCATCTGGCGCTGGTGCATGTCAACCTCGGCGACATGCTGCGGCGCGAACGGCAGTTCGATGCCGCCAGCCGGGCCTATGACCGCGCCATCGAGATGCTTGGCACGCCGCAGCCCGAGCACTGGGTGGTGTGGTACACCCGCGCCATCACCCATGAACGCGAGGACCGCTGGCCGCAGGCCGAGGCCGATTTCCGCAAGGCGCTGGAGCTGAACCCGGACCAGCCGCATGTGCTGAACTATCTCGGCTATTCGCTGGTCGAACGGCGCGAGAACCTGGACGAGGCGCTGGACATGATCGAGCGCGCGGTCGCCGGCGAACCCGACAACGGCTACATCGTCGATTCGCTCGGCTGGGTGTTCTACCGGCTGGGCCGCTATGACGAGGCGCTGGTGCACATGGAGCGGGCGGTGGAGCTGTTGCCCACCGACGCCGTCCTCAACGACCATCTGGGCGATGTTTTCTGGGCGCTCGGCCGCAAGCGCGAGGCGCGGTTCCAGTGGCGCCGGGCGCTGTCCTTCGGTCCGGCCGACGACCTGGACATGGACCGCATCCGCCGCAAGCTCGACATCGGCCTCGACGCCGTGCTGATCGAGGAAGGCGCCGAGCCGCACCACGCCGACGCCGGCAGCCATGGCAACTGAAGCCCGCGGCGACGTGCGGGCGCCTGTCGCCGAGGTTACGGCCTTTGCCCCGGCCAAGGTGAACCTGGCCCTCCACGTCACCGGGCGGCGGGCGGACGGCTATCATCTGCTCGACAGCCTCGTGGTGTTCGCCGGCACCGGCGACCGGGTGACGGCCCGTCCGGCACCGGCGCTGTCGCTGAGCCTGTCCGGGCCGCGGGCAACGGGGGTGCCCGCGGGGGACGACAATCTGGTGCTGCGCGCCGCCCGGCTGGTGCAGGCCGGCGCGCCGGGGGTGGCGGGGGCGGCGCTCACGCTCGACAAGCATCTGCCGCCGGCCTCGGGGCT
>SLBI01000090.1 GCA_007126375.1 Paracoccaceae bacterium | reverse complement strand
GTCACGCCGGTGGGCAAGATCATCCTCGACGCCGCGGGCGCGACGCAGGACATCGGCTCGTTCCTCTGGGGCCAGGGGCAGGACAACACGCTGGACATGCGCTTCGACCGCGGCATCAGCTTCCTGCCCGACCGCTCGACCAACTACGCGGTGGTGGACCTGAACGTCGCCGGTGCCGACGCGCCCACCAACAATTTCACCGACGAGGCGGTGATGTACGGCCGCGCCGAGTGGCGCGACGAGGGCGGCACCCTGCTGACCCACGCCACCACTTTCGGGGTGCACAATGTCATCGGCTCGCAGATGGCCGACACGATCCACGGCGACCGCGCCGACAACGTGATCGAAGGGATGGGCGGCGGCGACTGGATGGACGGGCGCGGCGGCACCAACACGCTGGCCTACGGCCGCGCACCCGAGGGCGTGACCCTGAATCTGGTGGTCGACGGGCTGAGCGGCCTGATCCTCGACAACCGCCGCGCGGGCTTCGAGGGCGCGGGCCATGCCGAGGGCGATTACGCGATCAATTTCCAGCGCTTCACCCTGTCGGATCACGCCGACACCGTGCTGATCGACCCTGGCCCGCCGCTTGCGTTCGTCACGGTCGAATTCGGAGACGGCGCGCGCTTTGCCGATGTGCCGGTCGCGACGCTGGCCACAATCGACCCTCTGGTCTTCGACCTCGGCGCGGGCGACGACCATCTGCAGGTCACCGGCGGGCCGCGGATCGAGGCGTGGCTGGGCGCGGGTGACAACACCGCCACCATTGCCGGGCCGGGCCACCGCATCTTCGGCGGCGCCGGCGACGAGGTCTTCACGCTGACCGATGCCGTCTCGGGCCAGCTCACCGGCTATTCCGATGCCGCGCGCACCACGCTGATCGACGGCGGCGGCGGCGCCGACACGGTGATCCTGGACGGCGAAACCTTCGCCACGCTGACCGTTGGCGCGAACGGCGCGCGCCTCACCCAGGCCTCGCTGCACGATTTCTTCGTCGCCGGCACCGCCACCAGCGCCGAATACGACGCGCTTCGGGCCGCCTCGCAGGACATCCTCTACGACCTGCGCGACATCGCGTTCCTTCAGGTGGACGGTGCGCGCTACCGGCTTGACCCGCAGAGCCCCGAGGTCGCCGCCGACCGCACCCTGACCATCCTCGAGGATGCGCGCGAGCCCTTCACGCTTGGCGCCCGCGCCACGCAGCCCGAACTTGACGCTGGCATTATGTTCCGGGTCGTCGCCCTGCCGCACGGGGCATCGATCCTGCGTCCCGACGACACGCCGCTGGCGGTGGGCGCCACCTTCGCAGCCGCCGACCTTGCCGCCCTGCGGGTGCTGGCCGGACAGGACTACACCCAGACGCCGCAATCCTTCGTCTATGCCGAAGACACCGCAGACGCGCCCGAACGCACCGTGCCGCTGCCGGCCGCGCCGCCGATCCCCGGCGTCTCGCTGGGCCTGACCGCCCCGGCCGATCCGCTGGGCGCACCGCTCACCATCACCGTCACCGAACTGCCCGACCACGGCACGGTGTTCTATCGCGCGCCGCTGCCTGAATTCGCGGAAATGGGCATCTTTGTGCCGGTCGAGGCGCCGGTGGCCCTCGGAGACATCCTGACGCCCGACCAGTTGGCGGGCCTCTTCTACCAGCCCAAACAGGATGCCAACGGCCCCGCCGGGGCCTTTGCCCATACCGTCACCCATGGCGAGGGGCTGACGGCGCTGGAAAGCCTGCCCGTCGCTTTTGCCGACGGGCTGGACCCGGCCGCCTTCGCCGGCACCGCCAGCCAGCGCATCGAGATCGACATCACCCCGGTTGACGACGCCCCGCGCATCTCGCGCCTGCTGTTTCCGATGTCGCCCGGCGGCACGCTGCAGGGCACCGTCGCCGCCAGCGACCCCGAGGGCGACGCCTTCACGCTGGAACTGGTCGATGCGCCCGGCCGCGGCACCCTAGATCTCGCCCCCGACGGCAGCTTCACCTACCGGCAGACCGCTGCGATCGACTTCGCCGGGGCTGAATTCGTCGAGGAGGCGTTCACCGTCCGCGCCGTGCAGGCCGACGGGCTGGCCTCGGTCGACCGGCCGCAGACCATCCGCATCGTCAACCCCGAGTTCCTCAAGCCCATCGTATTCGATCTCTCCCGGCCCGATGTCTTCTTCGAGGATGACGGCACTCCGGTGAAGCTCGGCGGCCTCGGCACCAACGACACGATCATCGGCGCCGACGGCGTCGATAACGCGCTATACGGCTTCGGCGGCAACAACCTGCTGCGCGGCATCGGCGGCAACAACCGGCTCGTCGGCGGCCCCGGAGACGATACGCTCGAGGGCGGTACCGGCAACGACACGCTCGAAGGTGGGCCGGGCGACGATATGCTGATCGGCGGCGGCGGCACCAACACGGCGCGCTATTCCGGCGATTTCGAGGATTACCTGGTCGAGACCGCGGGCGACGTGACCACGGTGGCCGATCTGCGCCCCGGCAGCCCCGACGGCACCGACACGCTGACCGGCGTGCATGTGCTGCAGTTCGCCGACCGGACCCATCAGCTGATCGCGGATGAACCGCCGCCGCCCGAGGGTACGCATGTGCTTTCCGGCACGGTGGC
>SLBI01000351.1 GCA_007126375.1 Paracoccaceae bacterium | reverse complement strand
CCGGCTCCGGCAGGCGCGGCGGGCTGGACGCAGGCGCCGCCGCAACCTATGACGGCGGCCATGCTCGACGGCGACGACATCCACCCGCTCTTTTTCGGCGCCCCGGCGGGCGTCGAGTTCCGCAAGCTGCGCAAGCGGCTGGTGGCGCAGGTGCGCGAGGCGGTCGAGACCTACGGCATGCTCCGCCCCGGCGACCGCTGGCTCGTCTGCCTTTCGGGCGGCAAGGACAGCTACACCCTGCTCGCGGTGCTGACCGAACTGAAATGGCGCGGGCTGCTGCCGGTCGATCTGCTGGCCTGCAACCTCGATCAGGGGCAGCCGGGCTTTCCCGCCACGGTGCTGCCGGAATTCCTGACGCGGATGGGCGTTCCGCACCGGATCGAATACCAGGACACCTATTCGGTGGTCACCGCCAGGGTGCCGCAGGGCCGGACCTATTGCGCGCTCTGCTCGCGGCTGCGCCGGGGCATCCTCTACCGCATCGCCCGCGAGGAAGGCTGCGCGGCGGTGGTGCTGGGCCATCACCGCGACGATATCCTCGAAACCTTCTTCATGAACCTGTTTCACGGCGGCCGGCTGGCGACGATGCCGCCCAAGCTGGTGAACGAGGACGGCGACCTGACGGTGCTGCGCCCGCTCGCCCTGGTGGCCGAGGCCGACTGCGCCCGCTTCGCCCGGGCGATGGGCTATCCGATCATCCCCTGTGACCTCTGCGGCAGCCAGGAGGGGTTGCAGCGGGCGCAGGTCAAGGCGCTGCTGGACGAATGGGAGGCGCGCAGCCCCGGCCGGCGGCAGGTGATGTTCCGCGCGCTGACCAATGTGCGCCCCTCGCATCTGGCGGACCCGCGGCTGTTCGATTTCGCCGGTCTGACCGGCCGTCCGCCGGGCAGCGCGGCGGAAGATGTCGAAAATCCGCCACATCTCGGTCCGGACCATTAACCAGTCGATCAGCAGCGGCACCTAGCCTCACCTCCTGTGCCCGCGCCCCGGCGGGCGGCTTCAGGGGAGGCTGCGATGGCCGGACGGCTGCACACCCGGCGCCAGATCGTCAAGGTGCTCGCCTTTGCCCGGCGGCCGGAACTGCTGGCCTTCCTGCCGGCGGTGACGCTCGCCGCCTTCTGGATGGGCGGCGAGGAGGCGCTGGTGCTGACCGCGCTCTGCGTGCCGATCGTCTATGCGCTGGCGGGCGTGCTCGGCGCCAGCCCGGCCGGCGAAATGGTGCTGCCGGGGGTCGATCCGGTCACCGGCCTGCCGCTGCGCGACGCCGCGATCGAACGGCTCGACAGCGCGCTGGCCGCCGATCCGCTGCAGGGCGGCGGCACCGCCTGCCTCGCCCTGCTGCTCGACGATGCCGACACGCTCGCGCGCCATCACGGCCACGCCGGCTTTGCCGAGATCCTGCGCCAGACCGGCGCGCGCATCACCGGCGCGCTGCGCCGGCAGGACATCGTCTGCCGGCTCGACGGCGCCGCCTTCGCGGTGGCGCTGGGGCCGCTGCAACGTGCCGATCTCGAAACCGTGCTGCAGACCGCCGCCCGCGTGCAGGAGGCGGTGGAGGTCGCGATCAGCCTGGATGCGACCACCGTGCATGTGACCGCCTCGCTCGGCTTCTGTCTCGCCGGCCGCGCCCCCGAACCGGGCGGCGCCGCGCTGCTGGAGGCGGCGATGGCGGCGATGGACGACGCGAACTACAACGGTCCCGGTGCGATCCGCGCCTACACGACCGAGCTGAACCGCCGTCGCACCGATCTGGCCGAACTGCGCCGCGACCTCGGCCCCGCGCTCGACGCCGGCGAGGTGCAGGCATTCTTCCAACCGCAACTGTCCACCGACACCGGTGCGATCACCGGCTTCGAGACGCTGGTGCGCTGGGTCCACCCCGAGCGTGGCGTGCTCGCCCCGTCCGAATTCCTGCCCGGCATCCTTGCCTCGGGCCTCTCGGACCGGCTGGGCGAGGTGATGCTGACCGGCGCCCTGCGGGCGCTGCGCACATGGGAACGCGACGGCCATCGCATCCCCTCCGTCGCGGTGAACTTCTCGGCCGAGGAACTGCGCAATCCGCGCCTGCCCGACAAGATCCAGTGGGAGCTCGACCGCTTCAGCCTCTCGCCCGACCGGCTGACGGTCGAGATCCGCGAGGCGGTGATGCGCGAAGGCGCCGACGAGGTGATCGTCCAGGGCATCGCCCGGATCGCCGGCATGGGCTGCCGCATCGATCTCGACGAATTCGGCGTCGGTCCGGCCTCGGTGGTCAACATCCGCCGCTTCTCGGTCGGCCGCATCAAGATCGGCCGGGCCTTCGTCGCCAGCATCCACGAGGACCGCGCCCAGCAGCGCACCGTTGCCGCGATCCTGTCGCTGACCGAGCAGCTGGGCCTCGACAGCCTCGCCGTCGGGGTGGAGACGACCGGCGAACACGCCATGCTGGCGCAACTCGGCTGCGGCCATGTCCAGGGCTTCGCCATCGCCCGGCCGATGCCGGCCGAAGACGCCGGGGCATGGATCGCCGCCCATGGCCGCCAGAGAGACCCGGCGCTGCCGCTGGGCCGCCGCCAGGTCTGACGGCAGGTCCGACGCCGCCGCCGCGGCCGGCCGGTCCGCCGCGCGGGCAGCCT
>SLBI01000234.1 GCA_007126375.1 Paracoccaceae bacterium | reverse complement strand
TGCCCGCCCTGCGCGCAGGTGGCGCCTCCGCGGTGCCGGTCGTCTTCGCCGCGGCGGAGCCGGCAGGGCGTGGCGCCGGGTCGGGCCCATCGGCCGGCTTGGCCGCGGCCTCGCAGACCGCCTCGACATCGCTGTCGAGCGGGCGCGGCGGCGGAAAGCCGAGCACTTGCCACATCCTGAGGCCGAATTCGGCATTGGCCTGAGCCATCCGCATCCAGAAGCACAGGCTGTCGCGCCAGAGCGTCACGGGCAGCATTTCGCGAGGCATCGGATCTCTCCCTGAGGTCGTTTCCACTGGCTTTCAGATGGGGCCCATGACCGACTGATTGAACCCGTAGACACGACGATCGCCCCCATAGGCGACAAGTTGCACATCGCGGCTCTGTCCGGGCTCGAACCGGACCGCGGTACCGGCGGGAATATCCAGCCGCATGCCGCGGGCGGCGGCGCGGTCGAAATCGAGCCCGGCGTTGGCCTCGGCAAAATGGTAATGTGAACCCACCTGCACCGGCCTGTCGCCGGTGTTCGCGACCCGAAGAACCAGCGGATCGCGCCCCGCGTTCAACTCGATCTCGCCCGCAGCGGGCAGCACCTCACCCGGAACCATCGCCCGATCTCCCCTGTTGCGGCAGGGCCGGCCACGGCCGGCCCCGCGCCTCGTGTCAATGCAGCGCGATCACCCGCGCCTGCCCGCCGGTGCCGCCGCGGATCTTCGGCGCGCCGACCATCAGCGTTCCGCCCGCCACCGGCACCTCATCCAGCCCGGCAAGGCATTCGATGCCGTAGCGCCCGGTCGGCAGCCAGGCGTAATGCGTCGCGAAATCGGCCGAGGGGCCGTGATCCAGCGACAGCGTGTCCACCGCGATCACCCGGGCGCCGGTTTCCTCCATCAGCATCTGCGTGGCCTCGATGTGAAAACCGGGGAAATGCAGCCCGCCCGGCCGCGCCGGATCGGCGCCGCGGAATTCGGGCGTGTTCAGCTTGGCTGCCCAGCCCGAATTCATCGCCACGCAGGCGTTTTCCGGAACCGGCCCGTGGGTGGCGGTCCAGTCGCGGATATCATCGGGCGTGACCTGGGTGTCGCGATCCTCTGCCGCGCGGGCGCGGATGTCGATGACGCAGAGCGGCACCACCAGCGATGACAGGGGCAGTTCGTCCACCGAGGCGCCATCCTCGGAAAAATGCAGCGGCGCGTCGATATGCGTGCCGCAATGCTCGTTCATCGACAGGGTATAGAGGTTGTAGCCGTCCGCGCCGAAATCCGCATCCTTGCGATACTCGATCCCCGGCGCGCCGCCGAAAGTCGGGAATTCGGGCGAGAAGACATGCGTCATGTCGGTGACCCGCCTCGCCCCCTGCGCCAGCGCCGCCGGCGCGGTCAGGGTCGTTCCCAGCGTGGCCGCCGCGGCGCCCGCCGCCGAAGCGCGGAAGAAATCGCGCCGCGACAGCATGCGGCGCTTCACCGCTTCCGTCACACAGGCATCGCACATGGTCCTATCCTCCCGTGATGTCGCCGCACGGCCCGGATGCCGCGCCGGCTCAGCCTATCGCAGAGGCGCCCGCGCTCACAGGAAAACCAGCCCGACACCGGCAAGCGCCGCAACGCCGCCCAATCCACGGGACAGCAGGTCGCCGCGGCCCGATTGCGCCAGCCCGAGGCCGAGGCCCAGCCCGGCCGCATGCAGCCCCGCCGTGGCAAGCGTGAAGCCGGCGACATAGCCGGCCAGCCCGGTTGCCGGCCCCTCGGTACCATGCGCATGCCCATGCGCGAGGCCGAACACCGCCACCAGCACCACCGCCGCCAGCAGCGGCAACCGCACCGCCAGCGCGACCATCGCGCCGATCACCACCACCGAGGCGAGGATCATCGGCTCGACAGCCGGAAGCGGCAGACCTGCGGCGCCAAGGCCGAACCCGGCCAGCAGCGCCGCCACGAAAGCCAGCGGCAGCGCGCAGAGCGCCCGGCCGCCCGCCAGCGCGGCCCAGAGCCCCACCGCCAGCATCGCCAGCAGATGGTCCGGCCCGGTCAGCGGATGCAGCAGCCCATAGGAAAACCCGCTGGCCTCGACCGGATGGCCGGGATGCGCCAGCGCCGTCAGCGGTGCGGACATGCTGGCCGCAAACAGCGCAATCGGCAGTCTCTTCATCATCTGGCCCCTCGCTCTGTCCGCTTCAGCGGACCGGGTGGTGGACGGTCACCAGCTTGGTTCCGTCGGGAAAGGTGGCTTCCACCTGCACCTCATGGATCATCTCGGGCACGCCGGGCATGCAGTCCTCGGCGCGCACCACGCTGCCGCCGGCGGCCATCAGATCGGCCACGCTGCGGCCGTCGCGGGCGCCCTCGACAACGTAGTCGGTGATCAGCGCGATCGCCTCCGGGTGGTTCAGCTTCACCCCGCGTGTCAGCCGCCCCCGCGCCACCATCGCGGCGACGCTGACCAGCAGCTTGTCCTTCTCTCGCGGCGTCAGGTTCATCGACCCTCCCCTCTCAGACCTGCCAGACCCGCGGCAGCGCCGCGCCGCCGCGCAGCACCGCCAGCGCCGTCGCCACTGCCCGGCGCAGCGGCAGCGCATCGGCCGCCGCGACGCGCACCAGACAGCGCCCGTCCCAGGCCGAG
>SLBI01000120.1 GCA_007126375.1 Paracoccaceae bacterium | reverse complement strand
GCTGTAGGTCTTGCCGGTGCCGCTGGCGCCGGAGAGGCCGAGGGTGACGGTGAGCGGGTCGTGGATGTCCGCGACCGGGATGAAGCGGATGGTCATGCGGGGGCTCCTGCCATGGTGTCGGGCGCCTGCCAGCGGTGCGCGGCCTCGAGGGTGTCGCGGCCGATCCGGTCGCGGGCGGTGTGGAGCTGGCTTTCGCGCTCCAGCCAGCGGGCGGTGTAATGGTCGGGCAGCTGGATCTGGTGGATCCCGCCCTCGTATCCGGGCCAGGTCCCGCGCTCGACGCAGGCGCGCCAGAGCTGCCGGGCCTCGCGGGCCTGCCGGGCGCCGATCTCCAGCGCCTCGCCCGCGAGCAGCGCGATGGCGACCTCGTGCGGCGGCTCGAGTCCGCGGCCGCGGGCGAGATCCGCCAGTTCGTGGCGCAGTGGGAGACGCTGGAGGCCGAGCGGCGCGATCTGGCCCGGCAGCAGGCCGAGGTAATGGCCGAGGCCAAGGCCCGCGGCTACAGCACCAGGGCCTTGCGCGAGGTGATCCGGCTGCGCCGCATGCGGCCCGAGGAACGGGCCGAGTTCGAGGCGGTGGTGGAGATGTACCGCGCCGCGCTGGATCTCTGAGCATGCGGCTCCTCGGCATCGACCCCGGCCGGCGCGGCGCCATCGCGGCATTGGAGCGTGGCGATCACGGCGGCTGGCGGGTGAGCGCTTCGTTGTAGCTCGGCCAGTTCCGGGTCTTGTAGGCGGAAGGTGTCGGTCTGCTCATGACCCCAGCTACCACGCTGGAGCCACGGATGAATCCTCTCAGGCCATTTGTGCAACAGAGCCACATTTGTTGTAAAACCTAGTAGAAACGGGCGGATATTACAGCAAATGAGACAAGAGCGGGGCAGGCACTTGGGCGACAATCCTCTGATAGAAAACAAAAAAATCAGCGCCGACAGGGCATCGCTTTTAAGCGTGGCACCCATGATGGACTGGACGGATCGTCACTGCCGGTATCTGCACCGTCAGATAAGCCGGCGTGTTCTGCTCTATACCGAGATGGTGACCGAGCAGGCGGTGCGGCGGGGAGATCGGGCGCGGCTTCTGGGTTTCGATCCGGCAGAGCAGCCTGTGGCGCTGCAGCTTGGCGGATCGGACCCTGCCGGGCTGGCGGAGGCTGCGCGGATCGGCGCGGCGTGCGGCTACGTGGAGATCAATCTCAATGCCGGATGTCCCTCTGACCGGGTGCAGTCCGGCTGTTTCGGCGCGGTGCTGATGAAATCGCCGCCGCTGGTGGCGGATTGCGTGGCGGCGATGACGGAGGCCTGCGCGGCGGAAATCACCGTCAAGTGTCGCATCGGGGTGGACGCAGACGATCCGCGCGCGGTGTTGCCACGGTTTCTGGAAGCCGTGGCGTCGGCGGGGGTGCGGCGCGTCATCGTCCACGCCCGAAAGGCCTGGCTGGATGGTCTGAGCCCGAAGGAAAACCGCGAGATTCCCCCGCTGGATCATGCGTTGGTGGTGGAAATGAAGCGGGCCTTTCCCGACCTGCGGATCGTGGTGAACGGCGGCATCGACAGCCTGTCGCAGGCGCGCGGGTTCCTTGCCCTGGGGCTCGACGGTGTGATGATCGGACGCGCGGCCTATCATGCGCCCCATGACGTGCTTGCCGGGGCCGATGCGGCGTTTTGGGGCGATCCCACACCGGCCCCCACGCGCGAGGCGGTAGTCGAGCGGATGCGCCCCTATATCGCCCGTCACCTGGCGGCCGGCGGGCGGCTGCATTCGGTCACACGCCACATGCTGGGGCTTTATGCCGGCCGGCCCGGGGCGCGCAGTTGGCGGCGGGTTCTGTCGGAGGGGGCACACCGCGCCGGCGCCGGGCTGGACCTGCTCGATGCCGCGCTGGCCGCGGTGGAGGCCGCACCGGTCGCCGGGTAGCGCGGCGCGGCTCCTTTATCAGCCAGCCACTTCGGCCAGCAGCGCGGCGTTGCCGCCGGCCGCCGTCGTGTCGATGCAGAGGTGGCGTTCCAGCACGACATGGGCAGCATCGGGTGCACCGGTGATCAGCGGCAGGATCGGACCGTCGCGCGCTGCGAGCGCCACTGCGAGCGCCCGCCCCACGGCCTCGTCACCCCACCAGAGCGCGCCGGCGAAGCCCTGCAGCGACGTCAGCGCTGCGGGATCGAGCCCATCGGGGCAGCAGACTGCGATCCCGCCCAGCCGGCGCACGGCCTCTGCCTGCGCTTCGGCGGCCTCCGGGCCCGGGCCGAAGCAGAGAAGCGGCGGACGCACGAAGGTGGACAGCCGGTTCGATTCGCCGGTCGGGCCGGGCATCTCGGCAACGTCATGACGCTGTCCGCCCGGACCGCTAGCGTTCAGCGCCGCCCGAAGCGTTGCAAGGTCGGCGGTGCGGCCGGTGGCCCGACCGGCCACAGGTGCCGGGGCGGCCGCGAAACGAGTCAGGTAATGCGGCCCCCCAGCCTTTGGCCCGGTGCCCGAAAGCCCCTCGCCGCCAAAGGGTTGCGAGGCAACCACCGCGCCGATCTGGTTGCGGTTGACATAGAGGTTTCCGGCCGTCAGCCGTTCGGCCACGCGGGTGACCCGATCGTCGATGCGGCTGTGCAGGCCGAAGGTCAGCCCATAGCCGGTGGCGTTGATCTCGGCGATCACGCGGTCCAGATCGCGGGCGCTGAATCTGGCCAGATGGAGGACCGGCCCGAACACCTCGCGCTCCAGCGCGCTGATCCCGGGCACGCCGATCACCACGGGGGCCACGAAATGGCCGGAGGCCGGGGCCGCAAGTTCCTTCAGCACCGTGCCGCGGGCACGCGCATCAGCGATGTAGCCGCGCAGACCCTCGGCCGCCTCGGCATCGATCGCCGGCCCGATGTCGGTGGCGATGTGCCAGGGATCGCCCAGTTCCAGCTCGTCCATCGCGCCGAAGAGCATCTCGCAAAAGGTCTCGGCGACGTCCTCCTGCACATAGAGGCAGCGGAGTGCCGAACAGCGCTGTCCGGCAGACTGGAAGGCCGAGGCGAGGATGTCGCGCACGGCCTGTTCGGGCAGGGCGGTGGAATCGACGATCATGGCGTTGAGCCCGCCGGTCTCGGCGATCAGCGGCGCCCCGGGGGGCAGATGGCGCGCCATGCTGCGCCGGATTGCCCGCGCCGTCTCGGTCGAGCCGGTGAATGCCACCCCGGCCACGCGCGGATCGGCGGTGAGTGCCGCGCCGACACGGCCATTGCCGGGCAGCAGTTGCAGGGCCCTGCGCGGCACGCCGGCGCGGTGCAGCAGCTCCACCGCGGCGGCGGCGACCAGGGGCGTCTGTTCGGCCGGTTTCGCCAGAACGCCGTTGCCGGCGGCCAGCGCCGCGGCGATCTGCCCGGTGAAGATCGCCAGCGGGAAGTTCCAGGGCGAGATGCAGGCAAAGACGCCCTGCGGCGCGGTCACGCTTTCGGCCTGCGCCCCATAGTAGTGCAGGAAATCCACCGCCTCGCGAAGCTCGCCGATGGCGTCGAGGGGGGTCTTTCCCGCCTCGCGCGCAAGCAAGGCGAAGAAACGCCCCGCCTCGGTCTCGTACAGCGCCGCCGCGCGGGAGAGCACCGCCTGCCGGTCGGCGGCCGACGCATCCCACGGACGGGCGGTTGCCAGCGCGGCCTCTGCGTCCGCCTCGGTTGCCCAGGCAACGCTGCCGACGGTGTCGGCGGGATCGGCCGGGTTCGTCACCGGTTCCGGCGTCGCCTCGGCCGTTTGTGTGGCCAGCAGCGGACCGGCTGCGAAATGCTCCCTGCGAAAGGGGTCACGGGCGGTTTCGAGCCGCCTGCGGTGGCTGGCGTCGGTCAGGTCCCACCCGCGCGAGTTCTCGCGCAGCGGGCGGAACAGCACGGGCGCCCGCGGCAGCAGCGGGGCAGGGCGGTCGAGCGTGGCGAAGGGGCAGGCTGCGACCGTCTCGGGCGGCACGCTATCGTCCACGATCTGATTGACGAAAGAGGAATTGGCGCCGTTTTCCAGAAGACGTCGTACCAGATAGGCCAGCAGGTCGCGATGCGCCCCCACCGGCGCGTAGATGCGGCAGCGCGTGCCGTGCTCGGCCTTGACCAGCGCATGCAGTCGCTCGCCCATTCCGTGCAGCCGCTGGAACTCGAAGCTCTCCACGCCCACGCCCAACTCGCGGGCGATCTCCAGGACCGCGCAGACGGTATGCGCGTTGTGGGTCGCGAACTGCGGATATAGCCGATCGCTCGCCGCCAGCAGCCGGCGGGCGTTGGCTATGTAGCTGACATCGGTCGCGGCCTTGCGCGTCAGCACAGGAAACCCGTCCAGCCCCAGCACCTGCGCGCGCTTGATCTCGGTGTCCCAGTAGGCGCCCTTGACCAGCCGGACCATGAGTCGCCGGTCCAGAGCCTCGGCAAGCCCCGCCAGCCAGTCGATCACGGCCACGGCCCGCGGTCCGTAGGCCTGCACCACCACGCCGAAACCGTCCCAGCCGGCCAGTGCCGGATCGTCCAGCACCGCCTCGATCACGGCGGTCGAGAGCGCGAGCCGGTCTGCCTCCTCGGCGTCGATGTTGAGGCCTATGCCGGCGGACTTCGCCTGCCGGGCAAGCGCGCTCACGCGCGGAACGAGCTCGGCCATCACGCGGGCGCGTTGCGCCTCCTCATAGCGCGGATGCAGCGCCGAAAGCTTGATCGAGATCCCCGGGTTCGCGCGCAGGTCCGACGACCGGGCCGCCCCGCCGATGGCGGCGATGGCCCCCCGATAGGCCGTCATGTAACGCTCGGCATCCGCGGCAGTCCGCGCAGCCTCGCCAAGCATGTCGTAGGAATAGCTGTAGCCCTCGGCCTCCGAGGCCGCGGCGCGGTCCATGGCGGCGCGGATGTCCTCGCCGAGGACGAACTGCGCGCCCAGTTCGCGCATGGCGCGGGTGACGGCGGTGCGAATGACGGGCTCGCCCAGCCGCTTGACCGCCGCGCGCAGATGCCCCGCCACCCCCGGCGGCCGTTCGGCCAGAACCCGCCCGGTCAGCATCAGCGCCCATGTCGAGGCGTTGACCATGGGCGAAGCCGAATGTCCCAGATGCCGGCCCCAGTCCGACGGGACGATCTTGTCTTCGATGAGTGCGTCGATCGTGGGTGCGTCGGGAACCCGCAGCATCGCTTCGGCGAGGCACATCAGTGCCACACCCTCGTCGGTGGAAAGCCCGTATTCGGCAAGGAACGCTTCCGCCCGGCCCGGCTTGCCGCCCGCGCGGATACGCCGCACGAGGCCCGCCGCCTCGGCAACGATTCGTTCCCGCGCCTCTCCGGCGAGCCCGGCCGCCTGCACCAGGCCGACGACATGCTCTGCCTCATCGACGAGGCTGTCTTCGGCGATGCTGCGCAGCGCCTGTGCCATACGATCCTGTTCCGGCGCGTCCTTTGCCATGGCGGCCCCTCCTGTTCGTGACAGAATAGCCGGGATCGGCGCGGAATGCTGCCCTGCCGGAGCGTTTTTTGGGACCTGGATCAGCGGGAGCCGCATCGGCGACGCCAATACACCGAGGACCCGGGGTCGCCCCCGGGCCCTGAGCATCGCGCGACGATCGCCGATCGTCAGGCCGCCGCGCGCCCCTGCCGCCGGGCCACGCCGCCCAGAAGCGCGATGCCGCCCAGCAGCAGCCATCCGGCCGCCGGCAGCGGAATCGGCGCGGTCGTGCCGGACACCACGCGGACATTGTCGATGGCATTGCCGGCAAAGGAGCGCAGGGCAATGCTGCCGCCGCCGGTGCGGGTCAGGCCGGATGCAGTCAACTGCGCGAGCAACGTGCTGCCGGAGCTGTCGAACAGACTGCCGATCACGTCGCCGTCCGGTGCGAAGTAGACCTCGGCCATGTACCAGCTACCCGAGACGAAGCCGTAGGTCAGCGTGTTCAGTTCGGTGTAGCCGAAGCTCTCGTTGTTCTGAAAGCGTATGTCACCGGTGTTTGGCGCCATGACGAACGAACTGGCGCCGGTGGCATCGGCGCCGAAGCCGAGATAGAACCGCCCGGCGGTGGCCCGGACATTTGCCTGCAGCCGATCGCCGCTTTGAAGTGTGTAGCCGCCGTAGATGTTCCATAGGGAATCGGTGTCGGCAGCGCCAAAGCTGCCGGTGAAGGCGGAACTTGCATTCACATCGCCGCCCGGCGCACCGCCACCGGACGCTTGCCAGCTGGCGCCCCAGTCGCCGGTCTCGTAATCCTCGATCGTGATGCTGGAGGCCAGCGCGGGTCCGGTCGCCAGCAAGGCAGCGGCGAAGGCCGCAAAGGCGAATCTTTTCATCGAATACTCTCCTGTGTTGCGGTTGAGGGCCCGGCGATATCGAGTGGGCCCCCGCTGTGTCCGTGCCGCATCGTGGTTGACTGTCCGGACACCGGAAACCCGGTGTTTCTTCCCTCGACAGACCACGCCGGGCACGGTTCATCCTTGCGAAAGGCTTGCGTCGGGAATTGGGCGTGTGCGCGGTGTTTTCGCGCCGCTCACGGCAGAAGGCCTGGTCCGGATTCCCCCTCGCCCCCACCCGCAGCATTGCCTATAAGCCGGCTGGCGGGCGCCGTGCAGCGCCGCGCGGACCAAGCCGGGAGGTGTCGCATGGCATCCGATCTTTCGCTGCTGGACCGGGCGAAATATGCTGCCGCACGGCGCGCGGTGGATTTCGTCGAGGACGGCATGCGGCTCGGTCTCGGCACCGGCTCCACCGCCGTATGGATGCTGCGATGCCTCGGCCGGCGGATCCGCGACGAAGGTCTGAAGATAACCGGCGTGCCCACCTCGACGCAGACCGCAAGGCTCGCCGCCGCCGAGGGGATCGAACTGACCACCCTCGGCGAGGCGAAGTGGCTCGATCTCACCATCGATGGCACCGACGAATTCGATCCACGGCTCGACCTGATCAAGGGCGGCGGCGGGGCGTTGCTGCAGGAGAAGATCGTCGCCACGGCGTCGGAGCGGATGCTTGTCATCGCCGATGCCGCCAAGGAGGTGGCGACACTGGGCGCCTTCGCCCTTCCGGTCGAGGTGGTGGATTTCGGCTGGCAGACCACACAGGCGCTGATCGAGGACACGCTCTCCAGCCTCGACGTGCTGGGCCACGGCGCCCGGCTGCGGATGCGGGACGGGCAACCGTTTCGTACCGATCAGGGCAACCTGATCCTCGATCTCGATCTGCGCCGCATCGGCAATCCTCGGCAGGTGTCCCTGGTGATCAACCAGATCCCCGGCGTGATCGAGAACGGGCTCTTCCTCGATATCTGCGACCGGCTGGTGATCGGCTTCGGCGACGGCCGGTTCGAGTTGCGCGACGCGGTCGAGGGCACGGTGGAGCGCGGCCGCATCGAACTGCCGGAAACCGCAAATCTGTTCCGCGACGCCGCCAATTGACGGTGCCCCCGGCGCGGGGCGGAACGGCATGGGAGGACGCATGAGCTTCGACGTGGACCTGTTCGTGATCGGCGGAGGATCCGGCGGGGTCAGGGCCGCGCGCATCGCTGCGGCGGAAGGCGGTGCTCGGGTGGCGCTGGCCGAGGAAAGCCGTATGGGCGGCACCTGCGTGATCCGCGGCTGCGTGCCGAAAAAGCTGATGGTCTTCGCCTCCGGCTTCGCGCATGCGATGGAGGATGCCGCCGCCTATGGCTGGCAGCTACAGGTCGGCAGCTTTGACTGGCCCGGCTTCCGGGCCAAGCTGCATACCGAACTCGACCGGCTGGAAGGTGTCTATCGCGCCAATCTGGAACGTGCCGGCGTAACCATCCACGATGCCCGCGCCACCATCGCCGACCCGCATACCGTTCAACTCGATGACGGTACGACGGTGACGGCGAAGCACATCCTGGTTGCCACCGGCGGTCGGCCGTTCCTGCCCGAGATGTGGCGACCGTTGCGCGAGGCGGGGGCACCCGTGCTCGTCTCGGACGACATCTTCGATCTGCCTGAGCTGCCCGACTCGATCCTGGTTGTCGGCGGCGGTTACATCGCCTGCGAATTCGCCTGCATTCTGGCCGGGCTGGGTGTGAAGGTGACGCAGATATACCGCGGTGCGCAGATTCTGCGCGGCTTCGACGAGGAGGCACGCGGGCACCTGGCCGAACTGATCCGCGACCAGGGTATCGAACTGCATGTCGGCACGGATCTGATCGAACTTGTCGCTGCGGACGGGGCGTTGCGCGCCAAGACCACCGACGGGCGCGAGCGTCCTTACGGCGCTGTGCTTTTCGCCACCGGCCGCGTGCCGAATACCGAAGGGCTCGGGCTTGTCGAAGCCGGGGTTGCCCTCGGCCGGCGCGGCGAAGTGCCGGTCGATGAATGGTCGCAGACCGGCGTGCCCTCGATCTATGCCATCGGCGACGTTACCGACCGCATTGCCCTGACGCCGGTGGCCATCCGCGAGGGGCATGCCTTTGCCGATACGGTGTTCCGCGGCGTCGCTACCCGGGCCGATCACGACCTCGTCGCCTCTGCCGTCTTCACCCGGCCCGAGCTGGGCTCGGTGGGCCTGACCGAGGAGGCCGCGCGCGAACAGGAGCCGGTCGAGATCTACTGCACCTCGTTCCGGGCGATGCACACGGCCTTCGCCGGCCGACATGACCGGGTGATGATGAAGCTCGTGGTGTCCAAGGCCACGCGGCGGGTGCTGGGCTGCCACATCATCGCCGATCAGGCCGGGGAGATGATCCAGCTTGCGGGCATCGCGCTGAAGATGGGCGCGACCAAGGAGGATTTCGACCGCACCGTCGCGGTTCATCCCACCATGGCCGAGGAACTCGTCACCATGCGTCGGCCGGTGCGCGAGGCATAGGCGGCGGATGGCGATCGACGGCCATCCGGTCACGGTGCTGGGCGGCGGCGTCGGCGGGCTGGCCTCGGCGCTGGCATTGGCGCGGCGTGGCGCCCGGGTGACGGTGCTGGAACAGGCGCCGGCCATCGCCGAGGTGGGCGCGGGCCTGCAGATCAGCCCGAACGGTGCGGTGGTGCTGCAGGCGCTGGGGCTTGGTGCGGGGCTGGAGCGCTCCGCCATCCGAGCCCGCGATGTGGAACTGCGCGAGCATCGCCGCGGGCGACGGGTCCTGCGGTTCGACCTCGACCGCCGGCGGCGGCCGGCCGGGCATTACCTGATGCATCGGGCGGATCTGATCGCGCTGCTGGAAACCGGCGCCCGCGCCGCCGGTGTGGAAATCCGTACCGGCGTGCAGGCCCTGCGCGCTCGGCCCGGACCGACCGGTGTGCGTCTGGATCTGGCCGATGGAACGCGCCACACCGCGCCGCTGCTGATCGGCGCCGACGGCGTGCGCTCGGTGCTGCGGCCGGCCCTCAACGCCGCGGAGGCGCCGTTCTTCACCCGCCAGGTCGCCTGGCGGGCGGTCATTCCCGAGGCCGGCAGGCCCGCGGCGACGACGCAGGTGTTCATGGCGCCGGGCCGACATCTGGTCACCTACCCGCTGCGTGGCGGCACGCGGCGCAACATCGCCGCGTTCGAGGAGCGGCCGGAATGGGCCGAGGAGGGGTGGCAGCAGCGCGGCGACCCCGATGCGTTTCGCCGCGCCTTCGCGGGCATCGGCGGACCGGTTCCGGGCTGGCTGGCGCAGGTGGAGGAGGTCCACCTTTGGGGCCTGTTCCGCCACGTGGTCGCGCCGCGCTGGCACGCGGACCGTTGCGCGCTGCTGGGCGACTCGGCGCATCCGACGCTGCCCTTCATGGGACAGGGGGCCAACATGGCATTGGAAGATGCCTGGGTATTGGCGGCGAAGCTGGCTGAATGCCCGACGCCGCAGGCCGGGCTTGCCGCCTATGCCGCGGCGCGAGCGCCACGCTGTGCCCGGATCGTCGCCACAGCGGACGGCAATGCCAAGCTCTATCACCTGGCCGGCCCGGTTCGGCCGTTCGTCCATCAGGTCATGGCCGTCGGCGGGGCGTTGCTGCCCGGCTTCGCCCCCTCTCGATTCGACTGGCTGCACGGCCTTGACGTGACAGGCGGAGGTGGCGACGGCGGCCGAGGCTAGACACCCATCAGGCGTGCCGCCCATACCAGTGTCGCGCCGATGGCAAGCGCGGTGAGGCCGATCAGCCGGCGCGTTTCCACCGGCATGCGCGCAATCAGCGCGAGCATTTCCTCCAGACGCGAAGGGGCCAGTGCGAACACCAGCCCCTCCACCACAAGCACCAGCCCGAG
>SLBI01000236.1 GCA_007126375.1 Paracoccaceae bacterium | reverse complement strand
GGCGTGGACATCGGCGGCACCTTCACCGACCTGGTGCTGCTGGGTCCCGAAGGCCGGGCGCTGGCGCTGAAGGTCGCCTCGACCCCGCGCGACTACGGCATAGCGATCGTCGAGGGCATCAGGCGGTTGCTGGCCTCGGCCGAGATCGGCAGCGACCAATTGGCCGAGATCGTCCATGCCACCACCGTTGTTACCAACACAGTGCTGGAGGGCAAGGGCGCGCGGACCGCCTTTGTCGCCACCCGCGGTTTCCGCGACCTGCTGGGCATGCGACGTCTGCGCATTCCGGTGATGTACGACCTGCGCTACTGCAAGCCGCCGCCGCTGGTGCCGCGCGCGCGATGCTTCGAGGCGCCGGGCAGGTTTGGCCCCGACGGCGCCGAATGGGAGACACCGGACCCGGCGGCACTGGCGCAGCTGGCCGAGGAGGTGGCTTCGTCGGATCCGCAGTCGGTAGCGATCTGCCTGATGCATGCCTACGCCGACGACCGGCATGAACGCGCCGTGGAGGCAGCGCTTCGCGCCCGACTCGGCGAGACGGTGACGATCCTGCGCTCATCGGCCGTTCTGCCCGAGATCCGGGAGTACGAACGTGCCAGCACCACCGTGGTATCGGCCTATGTGGCCCCGGCGGTGGGAAGCTACCTTGCCGGGCTGGGCAGCCGGCTGACGGCGGCGGAGATCGATGCGCCGCTGACACTGGTGCAGTCCAACGGCGGGGCGATGTCGCCGACGGCGGCGCTGGCGCGGCCGGCGTTGCTGCTGGAATCGGGGCCGGCGGCCGGGGTGATCGCCTGCGCCCGGGCCGCCGCGCTGGCGGGAATCCGGGACGCCGTTTCCTTCGACATGGGCGGGACCACCGCCAAGGCCGCGCTGATCGAGGATGCCCGGCCGGCGCGGTCGGCGGAGTACGAGGTCGGCGGCGGCATCAACCTGTCCAGCGCGCTGGTCCGCGGCGGCGGTTATGCGGTGCGGCTGCCGATCATCGACGTCTCCGAGATCGGTGCCGGTGGCGGCAGCCTGGTGACGCTGGGGCCGGCGGGAACGTTGACGGTCGGGCCGGAGAGCGCGGGAGCCGATCCGGTGCCGGCATGCTATGGTCGCGGCGGGCAGGCGCCCACCTTCACCGATGCGATGGTGGTGCTGGGCTATCTCAATCCCGACCGCATCGCCGGCGGCGAGGTGACCGTGCACCGCGATCTGGCAGAGCGGGCGCTGACCGAGCGGATCGCCGGGCCGCTGGGCAAGCCCCTGGTCGAGGTCGCGCATGGCATCCTGTCGGTGGCTGCGGCGACGATGACCCGCGCGGTCAAGGCGGTCACGACCCATCGCGGCCGCGACCCGCGCGACTTCGCCCTCTTCGCCTTTGGCGGCAACGGCCCGCTGGCGGCGGCCGCCATCGCGGAGGAACTGGGCATCCGCCGGATCCTGGTGCCGCCCGGGCCGGGGGTGTTCTCGGCCTTCGGCCTGCCGCTGAGCGATCTGGAGCACGAGATGGCCCGTTCGGTGATGCTGCCCTGCGTCGCCGCCTCGGAGCCTGTGCTGGCCTCGGTTCTGGCGGCGTTGGAGGAGGAGGCGCTTGCGGGGCTGGCGGCCGACGGCGCAGACCCGGCCAGCGCCCGGATCGAACGGGTGGCCGAGCTGCGCTTTGCCGGGCAAGCCTTCGAGCTTGGCGTGCCGTTGGCCTCGGGTGCGGTCGAGGCAACCGCTTTGGCGCGGGGTTTCGTGGCCGAGCATCGCCAGACCTATGGACACGGGTCCGAGCAGGATCCGGTGCAAGTGGTGGCGTTGCGCCTTCGTGCGCGCGTGGCGCGCGGGCATCCCGGGCCCATCCGCTGGACCGCCGCGCGCGCGGCGCCAGGCCGCCGGCGACAGGTGCATTTCGGCCCGGTGCGCGGCGACTGCCTCACGCCGGTGCTCGGACGGGCGGATCTGGACCGGGACTGGCGGGCCGGCCCCCTGATCGTCGAGGAGGACGACGCCACCACAGTGGTGCCCCCCGGATGGCGCGCCCGACGCGATCCCCAGGACAATATCGAGCTGCGGAAGGACGCCGAAGATGATTGCTGACATGAGCGCCGGCCACGATCCGGTCACGCTCGAGGTGTTGAAGCACGCGCTTGCTTCGATTGCCGACGAGATGGCCCTGGTCGTGCTGCGCAGCGCCTATTCACCCGTGGTGCGCGACACCATGGACTATTCCACCGCGCTGATGGATGCCCAGGGACATGTGGTGGCGCAGGGGCTGACGCTGGCGGTGCAGCTCGGCTCGTTTCCCGACGTCATGCGCCATCTGCTGGAGCAGTTCGGCGACGACATGGCACCGGGCGACGTCTTCGCCTGCAACGACCCCTATGGCGCCGGCGGCCAGCACCTGCCTGACATCTATATCATCCGGCCGGTTTTCACGGAGGGCCGCCGCGTCGGGTTTGCGGCCACCATCGCTCACCACAGCGACGTCGGCGGCATCGCGCCGGGCAGCGTCGCGATCCACGCCACCGAGGTGTTCCAGGAGGGGCTTCGGCTGCCGATCGTCAAGCTGCACGAGGCCGGGCGGCCGGTGGACGCGCTGTTCCGCATCATCGAGAAGAACAGCCGCAACCCGGTGCATCTGCTGGG
>SLBI01000194.1 GCA_007126375.1 Paracoccaceae bacterium | reverse complement strand
CGCCGAGTGGCTGGCCCTGCGTGCCCCGGCGGATGATGCCGCCCGTGATCCGGCCCTGCTGACCGCGGCCGTCGCTGCGGCCGGCGCGGCCGGCGGCGCGGCCCCGGTGATCCTCGACCTCGGCTGCGGCACGGGGGCGACGGCGCGAGCCTTCTCCGGGCTGCTGCCGGGCGCAGCCTGGCGACTGATCGATGCCGATGCCGCCCTGCTGGCGCAGGCGGTGGCGGCGACACGGGGCGAGGGGTATTGGCGCGACCTCGGTGATCTGGACGGCCTGCCGCTGGACGGTGCGCATCTTGTCACCGCCTCGGCGCTGCTCGACCTGATGCCGCGGCACTGGCTGGAGCGGCTCGTGGCCCGCCTCGCGGCGGCGCAGGTCGGCCTTTACGCCGCGCTCAGCTATGACGGAGAGATGGACTGGTCACCAGCGCTGCCCGCCGATGCCACCGTCACCGCGGCTTTCAATGCCCATCAGCGCAGCGACAAGGGTCTCGGCCCGGCACTCGGCCCCGCCGCCGCAGATGCTGCGGCAGAACTGCTGGCCGCGGCCGGTTTCATGGTGCGTGTGGCCGACAGCCCGTGGCGCCTCGGGCCGCAGCAGGCGGCGTTGCAGGCCGAACTGATGGACGGGATCGCCGCCGCCGCCACAGAGGCGGGTCTTGACACCGCCCATCACTGGCGCGCCGCACGCGCCGCCGCGCCGGGACGCTGCCGGATCGGTCATCGCGACCTTCTGGCGCTGCCGCCCCGGCGTTGATCAGTCGGTCGGTGCCGATCGGCTGGAAACCTGAGTGCCGCCCGCCTCGCGCTTCAGCACCGTGCGCATGTGCGCCCGCCCGATCATGTGCGCGGCAATCGGCGCCGTCAGCAACAGGAAAAGGATCGTTGCGATGGTCTTTGCCACCACCGGACCGGTTCCGAAGATCCCGGCCAGCGCGGTCAGCACCAGGATCGAGCCCAACGTGCCGGCCTTGGTCGAGGCGTGCATCCGCGTCAGAAGGTCGGGCAACCGGACGATGCCTATTGCGGCGATCAGGGTGAACCCCGCTCCGATCAGGATCAGCACTCCGGCGACGATCTCAATCATCCTCCTGCTCCCCATGCGAATTGTCGCGCTCATACCTGCGCTCGGCGTAGCGGGCGAGCGCGACGGTGGCGAGAAAGCCGATCAGCGCCAGCACGATTGCCACGTCGAGGAAGGAAGTGTCGCCGGTAAACACCGCATAGATGCCGCAGAAGACGATGATGGTGATCGTCATCATGTCGAGTGCCACCACCCGGTCGGCAAGGCTCGGCCCGATGGCGAGGCGGACGAAGCCGATCACCAGCGCTGCCATCACCATGACAAAGCCGAGCGTGACGCAGAGATCGAGGAATGCAATTGCCGTCATGGGTGGAACGCCTCCAGAACCATCCGCTCCATCCCCGACTTCAGGTTGGCGACTTCCGCCTCGGGATCATCGGCGAACATCGCATGCACGATCAGTGTTCGGCGGTCCTCGGTTACATCGACGCTGAGCGTGCCGGGGGTGAGCGAGATCAGATTGGTCAGGATCAGGATCTCGAGATCGCTCTTCACGTCGAGCGGGACCTCGATGATCCGGGGGTTGTTGCGCGGGCGCGGGCGGATCACGTCCCAGGCGACCTTGATCGACGAGAGGATCAGTTCCCAGATGAAGTACACGGCCAGACGGGTAATCCGCCAGACACGAAGGAAATAGAACTTCTCCACCCCGATCAGCGGTTGCGAGATCCACAGCGCGAAGAAGCCCAGCACACTGCCGAAAGCCAGTGAGGCGAGCGAGAAATCGCCGGTGATCGCGGCCCAGCAGAAGGCGAGAACGAGGTTGTAGACGAAGGCGTTCATGGCCGCGCCTCCCGCAGGCCCAAAACCGCCTCGACATAGGCGGCCGGCTCGAGCAGTTGAACCGCCGCCGTCTCGGCGAACTGCACGAAGGGTTCGGGAAAGAACCCTATCAGCACTGTCATCGCCGCCAGCCCGGCAATCGGCAGCATCATTGGCACCCGGATCCGTGCGGGCACGCGATCAGGTGTGGGCTCGATCCCCTCGGGGTGCGGCTTCCAGAAGGCCATCCCCCAGATCTTGGTCATCGAGAAGATGGTCAACAAGCCCACGAACAGCGCGACGAAGGCGATCAGCCATTCGCCGAGTTCGATCGAGGCCTTCACGATCAGGAATTTCGCCCAGAAGCCCGAGAGCGGCGGGAAGCCGGCCAGCGAAAAGGCCGGCACCACGAACAGGGCGGCCAGCAGCGGCGAGGATTTGTAGAGCCCGCCGATGCGCTCGAGGTCGGTGCCGCCGGCCAGTTTCTGCGCGACTCCGGCGACGAGGAAAAGGTTTGCCTTAACGATGATGTGGTGGACGAGGTAGAAGACCCCTCCCATCAGCGCCAGCGGGGTATAGAGCGCGAGACCGAGCGTCATGTAGCCGATCTGGCTGATGATGTGGAACGACAGAATCTTGCGGAAATCGGTCTGTGCTGCCGCGCCCAGCACCCCGGTCAGCATGGTCAGCGCGGACACCCAGATCAGGATCTCGTGGGTGAAGCCTACATCGCCCACGAACACGAGCGTGAACATCCGCATCAGCGCATAGACGCCCACTTTGGTCAGCAGCCCCGCGAACACTGCCGAGACCGCGAAACTCGGGGTGTGATACGAGGCCGGCAGCCAGAAGAAGAGTGGAAACACCGCCGCCTTCACCCCGAAGCCCACCATGAACATCATGGCGATCACGGTGATCAGCGCCTGATCCTCGACCGCCGCCACGGCGCCGTGCAGATCGGCCAGGTTGAGCGTGCCGGTGACGCCATAGAGCAGCCCGATCCCGGACAGGAACACCAGCGTCGAAACAAGGTTGAGGGCGACATACTTGATGCCGGCGTCGAGCTGTTCCTTCGAGCCGCCCAAAACCAGAAGGCCGAAAGAGGCGATCAGCATCACCTCGAACCAGACATAGAGGTTGAACAGGTCTCCGGTCAGGAAAGCCCCGGTGACGCCGGCGATCAGCACCTGGAACAGCGCGTGATAGCCCAGCCGCTCCAGCCTCTCCTCGATCTCGCCCAGCGCGTATACGGCAGTGGCAAGCCCGGTGATGGCGGTGATGACCACCATCACGGCCGACAGGTAGTCAGCCACCAGCGAGATGCCGAACGGCGCCGGCCAGCCGCCCATCTGTGCCGCGACGACGCCATCGCGCAGCACCGCCACCATCAGCGCCGCCGAGGCCGCCAGCGACGCCAGCGAACCGGCCAGCGAGATCCAGCGCCCCAGTGCCCTGTTGCGCAGCAGATAGACGATCACCGCAGTCACGAAGGGGATGGCGATCGGAAGCGCCAGCAGCCAGCTCATCGGCCGGCCTCCGTCTTTCCTTCGTCAGGTTCGGCATGACGCATCTCGTCGCTGTCGAGCGTGCGCAGCCGCCGGTAGGCTTCGAACGTCAGGGCAAGCGTGAAGGCCAGCAGGCCGAACCCGATGACGATGGCCGTGAGCACCAGGGCCTGCGGCAGCGCGTTGCCGATCACCCCATCGGGCACGCTGGCGCCCTCCGGCACCAGCGCGGGTGCGCCGGCGGTCATGCGCCCGGCGGCGAAGATCACCAGGTTCGCCGCGTTCGATAGCAGGATCAGCCCGAACAGGAACCGCAGGAAGTTCCGCGCCAGCATGAGATAGACCGAGGCGGCGACGAGGAGGCCGACGAGAAGGGCGGTGAGGGACTCCATCACACCTCCTCCTCGAAGGCGCAGGCGAGCGAGACAATGGAGCCGAGCACCACCAGATAGACGCCCACGTCGAAGACCAGCACGGTGTTGGGTTTCAGGGCGGCGGTGGCGTAGCTGTCGCCACCGACCCAGATCCATATGCCGGTGAAGAGGGCCTCGCCGAAGGGCGCGGCGGCGAGGCCGGCAGACAGAGCGATGCCGAGCCCGACCATGGCAATGGCTTCGGGGCTCACGCGCAGCGCTGCCTTCGCCTCGGCCGTTCCACAGGCCAGTGCGTAGACGATGAATCCAACCGCACCGATCAGCCCGCCGATGAAGCCGCCGCCTGGAAGGTTGTGGCCCCGCAGCAGCATGAAGACGGAAAACACCAGCAGCAGCGCAACGAGGATGCGGGCACCGGCGGAGAAGATGATCGAGTTCATGCGCGATCCTCCCTGTCGCCCTCGGCCCCGCCCGAGCGTGTCCGTGCCTTCGACACCGACTTGAGCAAGGCGAACGCTCCCAGCGCGGCCGTCACCACCACGGCGATCTCGCCGAAGGTATCAAGGGCGCGGAAGTCCACGAGGATGACGTTGACGATGTTGCGGCCATAGGCTTCGGCATAGCTCGATGCCTCGAAGAAATCGGACAGCCGCCGGTCGAAGGGCAGCGAGGTCACCATCAGCAGCACCAGTGTCGTCACACTGCCCGCCAGCAGCGCAAGCACCGCATCGGCGGGGCGGTGGCGCTGGCGGCCTTCGGGGTCGAGCGCCGGGGGCATCTTCAGCGCCGCCACGGCGAACAGCACCACCACCAGCAACTCCACCAGAAGCTGGGTGATCGCCACGTCGGGTGCGGAATAGACGATGAAGATAAGCGCGACTCCGATGCCGACGACGCCCAGCGCGATGATGGCGGTCATCACGGCGCGGGTGAGGACCACCGCGAGGGTCCCGGCCAGAATCAGCCCGGCGATCCCCCACTCCCGCACCGACAGCCCGCCCATGGACGGAGCGGGCGCGGCCGGGCCGCGGGCCAGCATGGTCACCGCGACGGTGGCGACGATCACGGTGAAGGTGGCAAACAGGTAATGCCGCAGCCGGCCGGTCTGGATTAGCCGTGTCTGACCCTTGGCCGCGGCCATGAAGTGCTCCAGCAGCCGGTCCCAGCCGGCGTCGAGGTCGGGCACACGCGCTTCCAGCCAGATCAGACGGTCGCGCAGCGACTGATGGCGCAGATAGAGCACCAGGCCCAGCGCCAGCGTGACCCCGCTGAGCAGAAGCGGCAGGTTGAACCCGGCCCAGAGCTTCAGCCGCCCGCCGCTGTCGGGTGCGCCCAGCACGGCGTTCACCGCCGGCTCCACCAGCAGCGCTGCATAGCCCGGGGCGAGGCCAAGGGCGAGGCCCAGCAATGCGAGCGCCATCGGCCCCAGCAGCATCGCCCAGGGTCCCTCGTGCGGCGGGCGCGGCAGTTGGCCCTGCGGCCCGAAGAACGGTCGCCAGGCGACGATCGCCGCCACCGCCACCATCAGTGCGTTGGCCGTCAGCCCGAACAGGATCAGCAGCGGCCAGACCGGCGATTGCACCGCGCCTGCATAGGCCACCTCCTTTGCGATGAAGCCCAGCAGGGGCGGGATCCCCGCCATCGACAGCGCGGCAAGGCCGGCTGCGGCGGCGGTCGCCGGCATCTTGCCCGCCAGCCTGCCCAGAACGTCGGCATCGCGTGTGCCGGTGGCGTGATCGACCACACCGATCATCAGAAACAGCGCCGCCTTGTAGAGCGAATGCACCAGAAGGAAGGCCATCGCCGCCGTGATCGCATAGCCCGAGGCCCCGCCGAGCAGCATCACCAGCGTGCCCAGCGCCATCAGCGTGGTGTAGGCGAGCGTCTGCTTCAGGTCGATCTGCCTGAGTGCCATCACCGAGGCGAAGACCGTGGTTACCCCGCCGAACAGCGTCAGCGTCCACAGCCAGACCTCGGTGCCCGACAGGCTGGGGTGCATCCGCGCCAGCAGATAGACGCCACCCTTCACCATGGTGGCCGAATGCAGATAGGCCGAAACCGGCGTGGGCGCTGCCATCGCGTTGGGCAGCCAGAAATGGAACGGCACCTGTGCCGATTTGGTGAAGGCCCCGGCAAGCACCAGGATCAGGATGGGCAGATACCAGGCATCGCCGGACAGGCTGCCTGCAGCGTTCAGCACCGAAAGCTCGAAGGTGCCCTGGGTGATCCCGATCAGGATGAAGCCGGCCAGCAGCGCCAATCCGCCGGCCGCGGTCAGCAACAGCGCCTGCAGCGCGTTGCGCCGCGACTTCGGATCGGCATGGGAGAAGCCGATCAACAGGTAGGAGGTGAAGGTGGTCAGTTCCCAGAAAACGAACAGCGCGATCAGGTTGTCGGCGAGGACGAGTCCCAGCATCGACAGCATGAAGAGGAACAGATACAGCGAAAACCGCGGGTATTGCGGATGCCCGGCGAGGTAACGCGCGGCGTATAGCATAACCAGCGCGCCGATGCCGGTGATGAGCAGAGCAAACATCAGGCTCAGCCCGTCAAGCCAGAAGCTGAGCGCGATGTCGAGCGAGGGGATCCAGGCCCAGGCCCAGCGCACCGTGTCGCCCGCCGCGATCCCGGGCAGATAGCCGGCGAAGAAGATGAAGAGCGCGGCGGTTATGGCGACAGGCAGCATCCCCGCCAGCGTGATCCAGGGGGCGTTCGGGTCGGTATCTTCGGCCATCGTCCCTCGGTGTCGTTGCGGGGGGAGCCCCCATGTCTGTCGTTTCGGCGGTGCCCGCCCAGCTGTGATCCGGTCGTCTCCCGGGCGATGCCGGGACTGCTGGCGTCCGATGTAACGGCCGCAGCCCGGGCCGCAACCGTTTTCGGCTCCGTCACCACCCGATACTGCCGCTTTTCGGTGCAAGGGTGCTCAAGATGCCGGCGAAACCGGCGCCGCTCGTCCTATCCGGCGCCGGGGCGGCGCAGCAGCGGCACTGCGCAGGCGACCGCCACAACCGCCATGGCGACAGCGAGCACGATCAGCCCCTGACCTCCCGCCCCCTCGAAAGCGAGCGCGCCGATGAAGGGGGCCGCGGCCGTGCCCAGCAGCGGCGCCATCGCGATCGCCCCCGAGATGGCACCGAAGCCGCGCTGGCCCAGCGTTTCGGCCGTCAGCACCGGGCGCAGGATGCTCATCAGCCCCACCGCCACCCCCTGCAGTGCAGCAAAGGCGAAGATCAGCGCCGGCGCCAGACCCGACAGCCAGAGCACGACTGCCGCAAGCAGCAGCGAGGCGAGCATGACCGAAGTCGCCCGACGCGCGCCGATCCGGGCCTCGCCCAGTGTCAGCAGAAGCCGCCCGGCCACCTGGAACGGCCCGACCGTTGCCGCCGCCGCGACCGCCATGGCCGGCGAGGCGCCGCGTTCGGCGAACAGCGGCAGGAAAAAGCTGACCAGCATCGCATGGTTGGCCGCCACCAGACCGAACGCCGTCGCGAGCAGCCAGAATGCGGGCAGGCGGCGGGCGGCGCGAAAGGCCGCGCGCGCCTCCTCCGGCGTCTCCGTCCCCGGAGGCCGGCGGCCCGGCGGCTGCCCGCGGCGCAGCCGTTTCCCGGCGACCCAGTTGGCCGGGGCGGCGCCGCAGGCCAGCGCCAGGGCGAAGACCGCCACCGCCGCGCGCCAGCCGAAACCCTCGGCCAGCCCGGCACCGACGGGAAAGGCGATGGTCGAGGCAAATCCCGCGACCAGCGTGACCTTCACGATCGCCGGGCGCGCCTGCGGCCCGAGCCGCCGGATCAGAAAGGCAAAGCAGACTTCGTAAAGGCAGGCCGCATGCGCCACCCCCATCAGCGCCCAGGCCGCCAGATACTGCGCCGGCATCGTCACAAGCGACAGCGAGGCAACCGCCAGCGCCCCGAGCGCCGTGCCGCCCGTCAGCAACTCGACGCTCCAGCCCCGGTCCACCAGCCGCCCTGCAAAGGGAGCGACCGAGGCCGAGACCAGCAGCGACAAGGTCGGCCCGAGCGCCAGCGTGGTCTTGGACCAGCCCAGTGCCGCCTCCCACGACAGCAGCAGCGCGCCGAAGATGTAGAAAAGCCCGGCATACCCCAGCGTCTGCGCGACTGCGAGCAGCCAGATCGCGGTGGCGTCAGGGCGAGGGGTCGGACGGTCCATGGCGCCGCCGTTGCCGCGAATTCGCCGCCGGCGCAAGCGGCACGGTCAGGGCAGGGGGGGCAGCGCCGCCTGCGCCCGCTTCGTCAGCCCGGCCCGGACGATGCGGTAGGATGCCGTCAGCCGGTGCGCAGCCTCCTCCTCCGCCGTGCTCCAAGGCAGCAACACCCAGCTGCGGTGGAAATAGGGCGCCTTCTGGCCCACCCCGGCGGCAATCAGCATCTCGGCCGTCTCGATGTCGGGGCATTTGACCGCGACGCCGGGGGTGACGCTGCCGATGCAGGCGAACATCCTGCCGCCCACCTTCCAGGCGTCATGCCCGCCGCCCCAGGGGTCCGAGACCTCGGCCCCCGGCAGGCTGGCGCAATGGCTGTTGACGAAGGCGCGGTCCATGCTCGGCAGCCTGCCATGACACGGGCCCGCGCGAAAGGCTTGGCAGCCCCGCGGCGATGCGTTACACGGCCGGCATGACGACGCGCACCATGTCCTGCATCTGCATTCGCCGCTGAACCGGCCGGCGGGCGCGCGTCTTTTCCCATCGAAGAGGCCACGACCCCGCCGCCGGGCGGCTTCGGGAGGCCATCCGGGAACCGCCATGACAACGATCCGGCTCTACAATTCCGCCACCCGCCGCAAGGAGGCCTTCGAACCGCTGAGACGGGACGATGTGCGCATGTATGTCTGCGGCCCCACCGTCTACGACCGCGCGCATCTGGGCAACGCCCGCCCCGTCGTGGTGTTCGACGTGCTGTTCCGGCTGCTGCGCCATGTCTACGGGCCGGATCACGTCACCTATGTGCGCAACTTCACCGACGTGGACGACAAGATCAACGCGCGGGCCCGCGAGATGCAGGCCGCGGGCGACACCCGCGACATGAACGCCATCATCCGAATGCTGACGGACGAGACCATCGGATGGTATCATGACGACATGGGTGAGTTGGGCGCGCTGCGCCCCACGCAGGAGCCGCGCGCGACCGAATGGATCGGCGCCATGATCGGCATGATCGGGGTGCTGATCGAGCGCGGCCACGCCTATGCGGCCGAGGGCCATGTGCTGTTCGACGTGCGCAGCTTCCCCGCCTATGGCCGCCTCTCGGGCCGGTCGGTGGACGAGATGATCGCCGGCAGCAGGGTCGAGATCGCCCCCTTCAAGCGCGACCCGATGGATTTCGTGCTCTGGAAACCCTCGGCGCCCGAGGAGCCCGGCTGGGACAGCCCCTGGGGCCGCGGCCGCCCCGGCTGGCACATCGAATGCTCGGCCATGGCCCGCGAACTGCTGGGCGAGAGCTTCGACATCCACGGCGGCGGCCTCGACCTGCAGTTCCCGCACCACGAGAACGAGATCGCCCAGTCCTGCTGCGCCCACCCCGAGGGCAGCTTCGCCCGCTTCTGGCTGCACAACGAGATGGTGCAGGTGGACGGCAAGAAGATGTCGAAGTCGCTCGGCAACTTCTTCACCGTGCGGGATTTGCTCGACCGGCGCGAAAGTCGTGTGACTGGAGACATGATCCGCTTCGTCATGCTCCGGACGCATTACCGCAGCCCGATGGATTGGACGGAGGAGAAAGCTGAGGAAGCAAGGCGGGTGCTTCACGACTGGCAAAAGGTGACGATGGACCTCGTGCCCTCCGATCCCGCTGCCTTCGTTCCCTCCACGGTGTTGATCGACGCGCTTTCCGATGATCTGAACACGCATGAAGCGCTGTCCGCGTTGATGCGCTTGCGGTCGGAGCCCCAGCGACTTCTGGACAACGCGCGGGCGATGGGTTTCCTGTCGGACGAAGGCCGCGCCGAGTTCCGGGACGAGTGGCTGGCTTACAGTTCCGGCCGGGGTAAATCCGAAGTCATGGAGCAACTCGCCCAAGATTTCGATCGATTGCGCAAGGATGCGCTAGAGACGAAGGATTTTTCCAAGGTGGACGCGCTCAAGGCGGCGCTCCTTTCGGCGGGGCTTGAGGTGCGCATCTCCAAGAGTGGCGTGGAACTGGAGCCCGGCCCGCACTTCGACCCCGCCAAGCTGGAGTGCATCGAGTGAGCCCCGACCGCCTCTACCTCTACGACACCACCCTGCGCGACGGGCAGCAGACGCAGGGGGTGCAGTTCTCGGTGGCCGAGAAGCGGGCCATCGCGGCGATGCTCGACGCGCTGGGGGTGGATTACATCGAGGGCGGCTGGCCCGGCGCCAACCCGACCGACAGCGAGTTCTTCGCCGCCGCGCCGCGCACCCGCGCGACGCTCGCGGCCTTCGGGATGACCAAGCGCGCGGGTCGGT
>SLBI01000243.1 GCA_007126375.1 Paracoccaceae bacterium | reverse complement strand
GGCGCTGCCGGCGGCGCGGCTCGACGGGGTGTTGCTGCAGCGGATGCGCGCGGGCGTGGCCGAGGCGCTGCTGGGCTATCGCCGCGATCCCGCGCTGGGGCCGATGGTGCTGGTCGGTGCCGGCGGCACCCTGGCCGAGCTGATGCGCGAGACGGCGCTGCGTCCCGCCCCGGTCGATCTCGCCACCGCCCGCGCGATGATCGCCGAGGTGCCGGCGCTGCGCCTCGCGCAGGGCTTCCGCAACCGCCCCGCCGGCGATCTGGAGGCGCTGGCGCAGGCCGTCGTGGCGGTGTCGCACCTCGCCGCGCTGCCCGAGGTGGCCGAGGCCGAGATCAACCCCCTGCTGATCGGCCCCGAAGGCGGCGGCGCCACCGCCCTCGACGCGCTGGTGCGGCTCACCGAGGGCTGAGGTTCGCGCCGGGCCGCAGCGGCGCCGGCGCGGGCCGCCCGAGGATCAGGTCGGCAGCCTTTTCCGCGATCATCATCGTCGGCGCCGAGGTGTTGGCCGAAACGATCCGCGGCATCACCGAGGCATCCGCGACGCGCAGCCCCTCGACCCCGCGCACCCGCAGTGCGGGATCGACCACGGCGCCGGTATCCGTCCCCATCCGGCAGGTGCCGACCGGGTGGAACACCGTGTTGGCATGTCCGCGCAGCCAGTCCTCCAGCGCCGCATCGCTGCCCAGCGCCTCCGGCCCCGGCGCAAGCGGCCCCTCGGCATGCCGCGCCAGCGCCGGGTTGGCGGCAATCCGCGCAGCCAGGCGCATCCCGTCGCGCAGCAGGGCCAGATCGCCGGCGGCCGAGAAATAGCCCGGATCGATCCGCGGCGCCGCCGCCGGGTCAGGCCCGGCGATCTGCAGGCTGCCGCGGCTCTCCGGGCGCAGCGGATAGACCGAGATCAGAAAGCCGTGCCGCCGCTGGGCCCGTCGGCTCGCCTCCAGGCTGAGGCCGGGCACGAAGGTGAGCTTCAGATCGGCCTGATCCACCCCCTGCCGGCTGCGGACGAAGGCGCCCCCCTCCAGCGGGACCGAAGCCGCCGGCCCCGTGCCGTTGGCCCAGGCGCGCAGCAGCGCCAGCGCCGCCCGGTCGGGGCGGAACTGGCGGTAGAGCGTCGCCGGGCTGCGACTTGCCAGCGCCAGGAAGGCGCCGAAATGGTCCTGCAGGTTGCGCCCCACCCCGGGCGCCGCGACCAGCGGCGCCACGCCGGCCGCGCGCAGCCCCTCGGGATCGCCGACACCCGAAAGCTGCAGCAACTGCGCCGAACCGATCGTGCCGGCGCACAGCACGATCTCGCGCGCAGCCTCCAGCCGCGCCCCGCCCGCAAGCTCCAGCGCCGTCGCGCGCCCGGCCTCGATCACCACCCGGCAGACCTGCGCCCCCGTCCGCACCGTCAGGTTGGGCCGTCCCTGCACCGGCCGCAGAAAGGCCGTGGCGCTCGATTCGCGCCGCCCGTCGCGGATGGTGAAATCGTTGAGGCCATACCCCTCCTGATCCGCCCCGTTGAAGTCATCGTTGGCAACGAGCCCCTCGGCCGCGCAGGCATCAAGGAAGGCCCTTGTGAGCGGGTTGGCGCCCTGCGCACGGGTCACCCGCAGCGGCCCGCCCTGCGCGTGGAACGGGCTGCCGGCGCGCCCGGGCGCATCCTCCGAGCGCAGGAAGTACGGCAGCACCTCGGCCCAGGACCAGCCCGGCAGCCCCCAGCGGTCGTAGTCCGATGCATGCCCGCGCATGTACATCATGCCGTTGATCGACGAGGTGCCGCCCAGCAGCCGGCCCCGCGGCCAGCCCAGGCTCCGCCCGCCCAGCCCCGGTTGCGGCGCGGTGACGTAGTTCCAGTTCAGCGGCCGGTGGAAATAGGCCACCCCGGCCAGCAGCGGGATCGACACCACCGGATGCCGGTCGCCTCCCCCCGCCTCGATCAGCAGCACGCGATGCCGACCGTCGGCACTGAGCCGGTTCGCCAGCACGCAGCCCGCAGACCCGGCGCCGACGACGATGTAGTCGAACCGCTCCATCCCTACTGCGCCGTATAGCCGCCATCGACCACCAGGTCGGCGCCGGTCATGAAGCCGCAGCCCGGCGCGGCGAGGAACAGCGCCGCCTCGGCGATCTCTTCCACCCGGCCCAGCCGGCCGACGGGGTGCATCGGCGCCAGCGCCGCGCTGGCCGCCGCCTCGGTGCCGAACATCGCCTCCAGCCGCTCGGTCATCACCGCGCCGGGCGACAGGGAATTGACGCGGATGCCCTCCGCGGCATGGTCCAGCGCCATCGCGCGCGTAAGCTGCAGCACCGCCCCCTTGGTCGCGCAATAGGCCGCCGCCCCCGGCACCGCCACGCGCCCCAGCTGCGAGGCGACATTGACGATCACGCCCCCGCCGGCGCGGCGCAGCCCGGGCAGTGCGGCGCGGCTGACCAGATAGACGCTGGTCAGGTTCGCCCGCAGCATCGCCTCCCAGTCGGCCGGGTCCAGCTCGTCCACCGGCGCCCGCACGCTGGGGCCGGCGGCGTTGTTCACCAGGATGCCCGGCGGGCCGAAGGCGGCCTCGGCCTCGGCCAGCGCCGCCGCGACCCGATCCGCGTCGCCCGCATCCGCCACCAGCGCCTGCGCGCCCTCGCCGAGGG
>SLBI01000215.1 GCA_007126375.1 Paracoccaceae bacterium | reverse complement strand
TGGCCCGCGCGCTGGCGGCGCTGCCTGCGGCCGGCACCGCCGCCGGGCCCGGCGACGACGCCGCGGTGCTGCCGCATCCGACCGGGGTGCAGGTGATCAGCACCGACCATCTGCGCGCGCTCACCGAGGATCTGCGGCTGATGACGCGCATCGCCGCCGTCCATGCGCTGGGCGATGTCTGGGCGATGGGCGCCGCGCCGCAGGCGTCGCTGGCGTCGATCACCCTGCCGCGCATGTCCGAGGCGCTGCAGGAGCGCAGCCTCGCCGAGATCATGGAGGCCGCTGCCGAGGTCTTCGCCGCCGAAGGTGTGGCGATCGTTGGCGGCCACAGCACCATGGGGGCCGAGGCGGTGATCGGCTTCACCGTCACCGGCCTCGCCGCCCGGGCCATCGCCAAGGCGGGCGCGCGGCCCGGCGACGCGCTGGTGCTGACCCGGGCGCTGGGCACCGGCACGCTGTTGGCGGCCGAGATGGCCCGCGATGCCTGGGGGCCGGACATTGCCGTCGCCTGGGCGCAGATGGCCACGCCGCAGGGTTCCGCCGCGCGGCTTCTGGCCCCCCACGCACATGCCATGACCGACGTCACCGGCTTCGGCCTCGCCGGGCACCTGATGGAGATCCTCGAGGCCTCGGGTTGCGCCGCCGACCTCGACGCCGCCGCCATTCCCGTGCTGCCCGGCGCGGCCGCGGCGGTGACGCGCCACGCATCCAGCCTGGCGCCGGCCAATCGCGCGGCGCTGGTCGGTCACGTCGAACTGCCCGATACGCCCCTCGCCAGCCTTCTTGTCGATCCGCAGACCGCCGGCCCGCTGCTGGCTGCCGTTCCGCCAGAGGCCGCCGCCGAACGCGTCAGCGCCCTGCATGCAGCGGGCTTTGCCGACGCTGCCGTGATCGGCTGCCTGACCGCGGGTGCTCCCGCGTTACGGCTGCGCGGCTAGGCGCCGCCGTTCCGCAACGCCGCCAGCAGCATTCGTGTCGAGGGATCGCGCTCCTGCGCCTCACCCCCACCCTCGAGCAGCGGCAGCAGCCCGGTCGCCAGTTCCTTGCCCAGTTCGACCCCCCACTGGTCGAAGCTGTTGATCCCCAGGATCACCCCCTCCACGAAGACCCGGTGTTCGTAGAGTGCGAGGATCTGCCCCAGCACCCCCGGCGTCAGCTGCGGGTAGACCAGCATGGTCGAAGGCCGGTCGCCCGGGAAAACCCGGTGGCGCGCCTGCCGCTCCAGCTCCGCCCCCGAAAATCCCTGCTCCGCCATAATTGCCCGCGCCGTGTCCAGGCTCCGGCCCCGCATCAGCGCCTCGGCCTGGGCAAGGCAGTTGGCGACCAGCAGCCGGTGATGATGCGCCAGCTCCGGCTCATGCCCGCGGGCGGCAACGAGGAACTCGCAGGGCACCACACGCGTGCCCTGATGCACGAGTTGCATGAAGGCATGCTGCCCGTTGGTGCCCGGCTCGCCCCAGACGACCGGGCCGGAGTCGCGCGGCAACGCGCTGCCGTCCATGGCCACCCGCTTGCCGTTGCTCTCCATCTCCAGCTGCTGCAGATAGGCCGGCAGCCGCAGCAGCCGCTGGTCATAGGGCAGCACCGCTCGGGTGGCATGGCCGCAGATCTGCGCATGCCACAGCCCCACCAGCGCCAGCAGCACCGGCAGGTTCCGCGCCAGCGGCGCCGCGCGGAAATGCGCATCCATCGCCGCCCCGCCGGCAAGGAAGTCGCGGAACCGTTCTGGCCCGATCGCCAGCATCAGCGACAGCCCGATCGGCCCCCAGACCGAATAGCGCCCGCCGACCCAGTCCTCGAAGCCGAAGACACGCTCGGGCGCGATGCCGAAGGCGGCGGTCTTTTCCTGCGCCGAGGACAGCGCGACGAACTGCGCCGCGGGCTCGGTGACCGCGTGTGCCATCCAGTCGCGCACGGTCGCGGCATTGGTCATCGTCTCGACCGTGGTGAAGGTCTTGGAGGCGACGATCACCAGCGTGCGGCCCGGGTCGAGCCCGCGCAGGAGATCTGCCGAATGCGCCCCGTCCACATTGGAGAGAAAATGACAGCGCGGCCCGTCGGCAAAGGGCGCCAGCGCCTGCACCGCCATCGCCGGGCCGAGGTCCGAGCCGCCGATGCCGATGTTGATCACATCGGTGATCGCCCCGCCGTTGCCGCGAAAACGCCCTGCACGCACATCCTCGGCGAACCCCTCCATCCGTGCCAGCGTCTCGCGCACGCCGGGCATGACCTCCTGCCCGTCCACCGTTGCGCCGTCTTCCGGGTTGCGCAATGCCACGTGCAGCACCGCTCGCCCCTCGGTCTCGTTGATCCGTGCGCCGGCGAACATCGCCGCGCGGCGGGTCTCTACCCCGGCCTCCATGGCCAGCCGCAGCAGCAGGTCCAGCCCCTCGTCGCAGAGGTTCACCTTCGAGAAATCGAACAGCAGATGCCCGGCCCGCGCCACGAACCGCGCCATCCTCGCCGGATCGTGGAACAGCGACAGCATCCGCCGCCCGGCAACCCTGTCCCGATAGATCTCCAGCGCCTGCCAGACCTCCATGCCCTGTCCTTCCCTTGCCGCCTTCGCGGCGATGCCGATTTCACAGTGCCGGCGGCCCGCCGACCTCGTTCATGTGCTTTACCGCCCGGCGTCCGCTCCGGCCCGGCG
>SLBI01000044.1 GCA_007126375.1 Paracoccaceae bacterium | reverse complement strand
GGGACATGCCCCCAGGCTTCCAGGACATCTTGGTTGGCTGTGCCAATCGCAGCCGATCCCCGAGCGTAGTAAAAAGGCATGGCCGTAGTGCGCCCGCCCGTGGTGGCTGCGGAATGGAACGTGAACGTGGTGTCGACGCCGGCGCCGAACGTGAACACGAACGTAGCCCGATGGTATCCACTCGCGTCGATGGATGTCAGATCCGTGCTGCCGTCAATGTTGGTGTCGCGCAGCACCGGGACGATTTTATATCCTTCAGCGATCATTTCTCTGCTCCTGGTAGAGCGGGCGACACTATGCCGCCCGCATCATGTGTTGCGTTGATGGACCAAATCCATCCACGTTATGTACTTAGCTGCGTGCGGCCAGCGCGACAAAATGAGACTGAGTTGCGTCAGTGCCCTGATACGGAGTCAGGACGCTCGCGCGTACCGGCTGCCCGTCAATCCGCATAACAAAGCGGAAACACGCCTCATCGTACACAAACCGCACGTGGATGGACGTGTCTGCTTTCAGACCACCCTTTTCCGCCAGGATGTACCCATTGTTGAAATCGCCCAGGATGATGTCACCGACAGTACCCAGACCAGAGCACTGCTCGATGGGTATCACCGGACGTCCCAGCAGGGTGCCATAGGGAGCCTGCGACAGGCCACCAGGCGGCATGTAGATCAGCTGGCCGCCAAGACCGACCGCCGCGCCCATCATGTGCAGCTTCGGCTCTATCTGCTGATTGATGAGCCAGACGGCGTTGGTCCTGGAGTTGGCGAACAGGCGAGAATACATATTGACGACATTCTCGGCCACTACGGTGCCAGCCTCCTGGCCTATCTCCGCGTCCTGAGTCACCAGCGCACCGGAATTGAGCACGCCCAGCGGTTGACCTGCGCCATTTCCTCTGATGATCGCATCGTCGACCAAAAACCCGAACTCGGCACCAAATCCGTCGCGTATGGTAGCCTCCAGCTGCGCGGCGTCGTCCAAACTCTCGTCGGTGGAGTAGCATAGGCCGATCAATTTCTTCAGCTGGAGTTCGATCTGTCGAAACTTCGGTTTGCTGGCGGTTTTTTCCTCCGCTTCGCCAGCCCAGTACCCGCGTATGCCACCACTCCGCGAGCCGGTAGCCCTGGACGTTTCGTCCACGCCGTTGATCGTGGTACTGTTGGCGGTACCAGAAATCGGTATCCGGCGACATCTCGGCGCCAGTATGCCGGTCTCCCATACCTGCCGGAGTAGCTCGGTCACAAAATCCGTCTGGACCAAGAAGCCACCCTCGGACGGCACGGTTTCGTTCAGACCGGAGGCGTGTTGGTTGTACAACCGTGGATCAACGCGGCCACCAGGACGCGCGGCGTTGATCACCGCACTGAGCTGTTGGCCGAGAGAACTGAACCGCTCCTTGGTGGCCAGATCCTCGCCCATCTCGATCTGCGGTCTGACGGTTTGCGCCGATTCTCGCGTTTCGTCCGGATCGACAGTCAGCGACCTATGGACGCGGTCCTGACGCTCCAGCGTCTTGACCATCTTGCCCAGCTCTTCGACTTTGTCGAGCACGCGATCCTTGTAGGCGACCTCGTCGGCCGTCAGGTCGCGATTCTCATTCTGCGCTTTGGCATCGACGGAACTGGCCTTGTCCATCAAAGCGTCGATGTCTTCTTTGTACTGCTTGATTGTCTTCATGTCGTTGCTCCGGTTAAGTTTCAAACTCGGCCAACAGTGCCTGCACCGAATCCATCATGACGTCCGGCTCCGCATCCCGCGGTTCACCCTCTTCAGCGTCTCGCTGTACAGGCTTGATGCCGTGCGATAAGATGGCCTTGGCTTGGCTTCTGGAGCATCCTGCATCGCGCAGAACCTTTTCCAGGCATCGTTCCGTTGGCGGCTCTTTTTGTGACTGCAATAACGTCTCGGGTGTATGTGCAAAAACGCTCAAATCGAACAGGCCAGCAGTAGCCTTGGCATCCTTATTTTTGCTGATCTGGTCGATTAAATTGGCCTCAAGAGCCTCTTCAGCCGTGAACCAGGTCTCCTCGCCCATCCAGTCCTGCACCGTTTCGTCGTCCGCACCGGACCGCGCCTGGTACACTGCCATAATCTGGCCGCCGACTTTGTCCAGCAGGTCCGCTTCTCGTCGAAAGTCCTCCGCGCCACCAATCATGATTGACCAGGGCTCGTGGATCATCAGGAATGTGTTTTCGGCCATATGGATTTCGTCGGCAGCCATAGGTATGACGGACGATATAGACGCCGCCAATCCGTCTATATGGGCGATAATCCTGGACGGGTGCTCTTTCAGGGCATTGTAGATCGCCATGCCGTCACCGACATTGCCGCCAGGACTGTTTACGCGCACATGGATGGTTTTACTCTTCATCGCGTTCAGGTCTTTGACGAACTCAACCGCCTGGATGCCGAAAACGCCAATCTCGTCATACACATAAACGACGGCCTCGTCCTCGCTCTTGGCCTGGATACGATAGGTGCCCTTGGCTCGCGGCTTGAAGATAGATCGCTGTAATCTCATGTCTTGATCCTTTCGGCTGGTAGCATCCCGCTACCATTACCATTTGCGTGCGCCAAGAGCTGTTCGATCTCATCCATGTCCGGCGCCTCGGGTTCCTGTTTGTCTGCCAACGCTCGACTCAGCGGCACCAT
>SLBI01000380.1 GCA_007126375.1 Paracoccaceae bacterium | reverse complement strand
TCTGGCAGCGCTCGATGGCTCCGGCTTCTCGTGGGACGATGGACATGGCCGGATGTGCATCATGTATCCGTTCGAGGATCGGGTGCTGCTCCGCGCCACCGACCAGCGGACGGACAATCCGGTCTCCGCGATCTGCGGTGCCGACGAGGCCGTCTATCCGCCATATGGACCGGCACCGCACGCCCACGGCGCTGCCGGCGCTGGCCGATCACATCCTCATCGGCCCAAACAGCGACCCGATGGCGCTGCAGGGGGTCGCGCAGGCCGGCATCCCCCGCCGCCTGATCCGCCTTCGCCGCGACCGCGAGGCCGTACAGCTCACCGTGATCCGCTCCTGCCCAGGCATCGGCGTCATGCAGGCCGGGATCGCCCGCCGCGACCCCGATCTCCGCCCGGTGCTGCCAAGGGCGGTCGCGTTCACGCTGGACTGCTGGCTGGTCCTGCACGCCGACCTGCGCCAAAACGCACGCGAGCGACGGCTGGCCGATCACCTGCCCTCGGCGCTGGCCGGCTGAGTGCCGTGCAGCAGGCGGAGCTTGCGCAGATGGTGCGGGAGGGCCCCGACGCGGCCGTGGACGGGTGGTGCGCTGGCGGCGAGTTGACCGCAAGGACAGGATCGAAGCGCGCGTCGGCGTGACGATGCACGAGCGCACCCCGGGCAAGCAGCTGGCCGCACTCGGGCTTCGCCGCCTCTCGTTGCACCCGCAGCACCCGAAACCCGTTCCCGAAGCGCAGGAGGCATGCAGGACAACTCTGCCGTGACGGTTGCCGAGGCCCTGCCCGAGCACGCCCGCAGCAAGCCGCTGGAGGAATGGTTCCGGGATGAAGCGCGGGTCGGCCAGCAGGGCACATTGACCCGCATCCGGGCACCGCACGGCAGCCGCCCCCGCGCACCCCGGGATACCCGTTACACCTCGGCCAATGCTTTCGGAAGCGTCTGCCCCGAGCGCGGCGCCACCGCCGCGCAGCCCATGCCCCATGCCGATACGCCGGCGATGAACGCCCGTCGACCCGCAACGAGATCCTGCGCACATCGAAGCGCGTCGGGCGGACCATCCGGCGACGATGGAGCGGCTATCACCGCCGGAGCCGCGCTGAAACCAGAATGAACTGCGTCAAGCTGCTGGGCCAGCGCCTGTCCGCGCGGGACTTCGACCGTCAGGTTGCGGAGTCAGGTCCGTGTCACCGTGCTCAACGGCTTCACCGCGCTCGGCATTCCCGAAATGGAAGCCGTGGGAACAGTCTGTCCGGGGATGGGGGAACTCTGTCCGTCAACCGATTTGTGCAACTTGTGTAACCGCCCCATGCGCAAGAGGGTTTTGAAGCGGGATCTGGCGGGTCGTCGGGTGCTGACATCTGTCCGGCCTCCGTTGCGGCCATCTCCATGCCGCGGGCCCGTATGGTGTTCGCGGGTCGGGTCCAGATCAAAGCCGCATGCTCGATGGCACTCTGTTGCACCCTGGGTGTCCCGATCCCGTCGCACGACCGTTGCGCCAAACCTCTCCTTGCCCTCTTCCGCTCCGACGTCCTCGCGACCAGCGACCGGTGTACGCCGCCGCGGCCGGAGACTGGTAGACGCCACCGCGGGCCATCAGGGCCCAGACGATCCGCGCCATCTTGTTCGCCAGCGCCACCCGCACCAGCATCGTCGGCTTGCGCGTCAGCATCCCGCCCAGCCACGTGCCTGGCTGGGCCGCGGCATGGACATGCCGCTTGATGATGACGCTGTTGGCCCCGATGATCAGCAGCCGACGCAAGGACCGCTCGCCCATCTTCGTCGTGGCCCCGAGCCGCTGCTTGCCCCCGGTGGAATGCTGGCGGGGCGTCAGGCCCAGCCACGCGGCGAAGTCGCGCGCCTTCCGGAACGTCTCGGGCGGCGGGGCCAGGACCGCGATGGCCGTGGCGATCAGGGGGCCGATGCCGGGCACCGTCATCAACCGCCGGGCCACCTCGTTCTCCCTGGCCCGGCGGGCGATCTCGGCATCGAGCCTGCCGATCTCCGCCTCCAGATGGGCGAGGGTGCTGACCAGCACCTTCAGCGTGGCGATGGTATCGGCGGGCAGCCCGCTCTCAGGGTTTTCGACGATGGCGATCAGCCGCGCGGCGTTGGCCGCCCCCTGCGGCACGATCCGGCCGAACTCGCCCAGGTGGCCGCGCAGCGCATTGATCGCTTGCGTCCGCTGCCGGATCAGCAACTCGCGGATGCGGGAGACCATCGCCGCCCCCTGGGTCGCTTCGCTCTTCACGGGCACGAAGCGCATCGTTGGACGCTGGGCGGCCTCGCGAGACGCGCCTCCGCATCGGCCGCGTCATTCTTCTGCCGCTTGACGAACGGCTTCACGTAGGCCGGCGGAATGAGCCGCACCTCATGGCCCAGCTTCCCGATCTACCGGCCCCAGAAGTGGGCGCCGCCGCAAGCTTCCATGGCCACCACACACGGCGCGAGGCGACCAGAGAAATCCAGCACCTGATCCCGTCTCAGCTTCTTGCGCAGCACCCCCCGCCCCGAGGCGTCAGCGCCATGCGCCTGAAACACATTCTTCGCCAGGTCCAGCCCGACCGTGACAATCTCCGACAGGACCGCTCCCCTCTATGGAGCCTCGCAGACCCACCATGGCATATCGATGCCGTCGGGGGGCGGTCACATCATCAGAGTC
>SLBI01000267.1 GCA_007126375.1 Paracoccaceae bacterium | reverse complement strand
TGGCCAGCGCCGCGGCCGTGCCGATCTCTCCGGCGAGATCGGCCACCGCCGCATCGCCGCCCAGCGCGCGCGCCGCCTGGGCCATCAGCGCGCCGCCGGTGGCCTGGAGATAGGCCCAGAGGGCTGCCTCATCGGCCGGCGCGGCGGGATCGAGATCGGCCTGGCGCGCCGCGACCAGCCCGGCGAACGGTGCCACGGGAAGGCCGCGGTCGCGGATCAACGCAGCCAGTGGCTGCGCCACCTCATGCGCGCGGACTGGGCCGCCCGCGTCGACCTCCTCAAGCACATCGGCCCAGAACTGCAGCCGCATCGCCCCGATCATCGGCTCGGCCGAGGCCCAGGGCGCCCGCGCCACCTCGAGGTTGAAGGCGTAGAGGGGCCAGAGCAGGTCGCGATCCGCCGGAGGCGCGGTCATGGTGGCGAGGAACCGGTCGGGATCGCCGCGTTCCACCAGCGCGGCACAGGCCGCGACGCTCATGGCCGGACCAGGAACAGCCGGTAACCGAAGCTGTCGCCGCAGTCGCGCCACACCGCGATCTCGCGCCGATGCGCGGCCACCTGCGCGGCAAGATCGCCGGTGGCACCGGGCTCCAGGGCGTCCAGCCGTGCCTCCAGTGGCTCGTAATAGGCCGCCCAACCCGCCGGACCGAGGGTCATGGTGGCGATGATCTGTGCGCCTGCGGCGGCGATCTCGGCCTCGACCCCGGCGAGGTCGGTCATCTGCGGGTAGTCCTCGGCCCAGAAGGCGGCAGCCGCTTCGGGCCGTGCTTCGCCCAACCAGCAGAGTTGCGAGAAGGCGGCCTTGCCGCCGGGCCGCAGTGCCGCCCGAAACCCGGCCATCGCTGCGGCGATGCCGGCGCTGTAGACGGCGCCGGCCGACCAGATGAAATCGAACGGCCCGGCGAGACGGGTCATGTCGCCGACCTCGGCGGTCACGCGCGGATCGGAGACGAAGCGGGTGCGGACCTTCGCGACGAACGCAGGATGCAGATCGACGGCATGGACATGGCCCTGCGGCACATGTGCGAGCAGGCCGGGGATGTCCGCCCCCGGCCCGCAGCCGGCGTCACAGATCGCCGCGTCGGGTCCGACCCCGGCCAGTCGCAGCGCCCAGTCGAGGCTGAAGCGATCCCCCGGCCCCTCGCGCGGCAGGCTGTTGTGGATCGCGAAGAAGGCCGCCTCCTTCCCGCTCATTGCGCCGCCATCGTTTCGGGATCGGCGCCATCGCGGATCAGCTTCCACTGGATCGCGTCCAGCAGCGCCTCGAAGGAGGCATCGACAATGTTGGCCGATACGCCGACGGTGGACCAGCGCCGGCCCTGGCCGTCCTCGCTGTCGATGATCACGCGGGTCACGGCGTCGGTGCCGCCCTGGGTGATGCGCACCTTGAAATCCACCAGTTTCATGTCGTCGATGATCGTCTGATAGGGGCCGAGGTCCTTGGCCAGCGCGCGCGCCAGCGCATTGACCGGGCCGCGGTCCTGACCCTGTTCGTCCATCGACTCGGAGACCGACAGCACCTTGCGCGCGCCGATCTTCACCACCACCACCGCCTCGGACAGGCTGACCATGCGGTCATAGCGGTTCTTGCGCCGTTCCACCGTCACCCGGTAGCGCTTGACCTCGAAGTACTCCGGCACCTGGCCCAGCGCGCGGCGTGCCACCATCTCGAAGCTCGCCTGTGCGCCGTCATAGGCATAGCCGGCGTCCTCGCGCGCCTTCACCTCGTCCAGGATCCGGGCGAGCGCGGGGTCGCCCGCGACGACGACGATGCCGGCCTCGCCGAGGCGGGCGCGCAGATTGGCCTGCCCGGCCTGGTTGCTCATCGGGATCAGGCGCGCGTTGCCCACCGCCTCGGGCGCGATATGCTCGTAGGTGGCGGGATCCTTCAGGATCGCCGAGGCATGCAGCCCGGCCTTGTGGGCGAAGGCCGAGGCGCCGACGTAGGCGGCGCTGCGCTGCGGCACGCGGTTGAGTATGTCGTCGAGCCGGCGCGACACACGGGTGAGGCCGGCCAGCGCCTCCGGGCCCACACCGGTCTCGAAGCGGCTGCACCACGGCTCCTTCAGCAGCAGCGTCGGGATCAGCGTGGTGAGGTTGGCGTTGCCGCAGCGCTCGCCGAGCCCGTTCAGCGTGCCCTGCACCTGCCGCGCGCCGGCATCGATGGCGGCGAGGCTGCCGGCGACGGCGGTGCCGGTGTCGTCATGGGTGTGGATGCCCAGCCTCTCGCCGGGAATGCCGGCGGCGATCGCGGCGGCGGTGGCGCGGCCGATCTCGGCGGGCAGCCGGCCGCCGTTGGTGTCGCAGAGCACCAACCAGCGCGCGCCGGCCTCGAGCGCGGCCTGCAGGCAGGCCAGCGCATAGCCGGGATCGGCGGCATGGCCGTCGAAGAAATGCTCGGCATCGAGGATCGCCTCGCGTCCCCGCGCCACCACATGCGCGACCGAGTCGCGGATGGCCGTCAGATTCTCGTCCAGCGTGATCCCCAGCGCGGTGGCGACGTGGAAGGGATGCGCCTTGCCGACGAGGCAGACCGCCGGGGTGCCGGCGGTCAGCACCGCCGCCAGCACATCGTCGTTGGCCGCCGACCCCCCCGCGCGCTTGGTCATCCCGAAGGCGGTAAAGGTGGCGCGGGTGCGGGGGCGATCGGCGAAGAACTCGCTGTC
>SLBI01000395.1 GCA_007126375.1 Paracoccaceae bacterium | reverse complement strand
TGCGTGTTCCACGTGATCGCGGGCACGGATTCCACGGGATGATGGGCGTCCATTCCACGTGATCGTGGGCACCCGTTCCACGGCATCGTGGGCAGGCTCGGCCGACAGTCTGAAGCTACGGTGCTCCTCGTTTCGAACGAGGGGACACGCATGCCAACAGAGAGACTGTCGATGCGCCGGATACGGGACGTGCTGCGCTTGAAATATGCCCAGAGGCTGAGCGAGCGGGCGATCGCCGCCTCTCTCGGGGTGGGGAAGGGAACCGTCGGGGCGTACCTTGGGCGGGCGCGGAAGGCTGGTCTGACGTGGCCGCTTCCCGAGACGTTGTCCGACGACGATCTTGACCTGCTGTTGTTCCCGGCGGCGCCGTTAGTGCCGGATGGAGAGCGTCCCGTGCCTGATTGGCTCGTGGTGGACCGGGACCTGCGGCGCCCGGGTGTCACGCGCGCCCTGCTCTGGGAAGAGTATCGCGCAGCCCATCCGCTTGGCTTCGGCTATGCTTGGTTCTGCGAGCATTATGAGGCCTGGAAGGGCCGCGTCCGGCCCACGATGCGCCAGATCCATGTGGGTGGCGAGAAGGTCTTCGTCGACTTCGCGGGCGACACGGTCGACGTGATCGATCCGGAGACCGGGGAAGCCACGTCAGTGAAGCTGTTCGTCGCGGCGATGGGGGCGTCGAACTACACCTACGCGGAAGCGGTGGCCTCCGAGGGCCTCGAGGACTGGATCCGCGCCCATGTGGGGATGTTCGCCTTCCTCGGCGGCGTGCCGAAGGTGGTGGTGCCTGACAACCTGAAGTCCGCGGTGTTGAAGGCCTGTCGCTTCGATCCCGGCCTGAACCGCACCTATGCCGAGATGGCCGGCCACTATGGCACCGCCGTCCTGCCGGCACGCCCCTACCGGCCGCGCGACAAGGCGAAGGTCGAAGTCGCCGTGCAGGTTGCGCAGCGCTGGATTCTGGCGCGTCTGCGCAACCGGCGCTTCTTCTCGCTGGCGGACCTGAACGCCGCGATCCGGCGGCTGGTGGATGAGCTGAACATGCGCATCATGCGCGGCTACGGTGCCAGCCGGGCCGATCTCTTCGCCACGATCGACCGGCCGAACCTGCAACCTCTGCCGCCGGCGCCCTACGCGTTCGCCCGCTGGAAACGCGCCCGCGTCGCGCCGGATTACCACGTCGAGGTGGACAGCTCCTGGTACTCCGTGCCGTTCGGGCTGATCCGACAGGAGGTGGATGTCCGCATCTGCGGCGCGGTCGTCGAGATCTTCCACAAGGGACAACGCGTGGCCAGCCATCCACGCTGCCCCGGTCGGCGCAGCCATGTGACGGTGCCCGAGCACATGCCCTCGGCCCACCGCCGATACGCCGAATGGACGCCGGCGCGCATGTTGGCGCAGGCATCAAAGCTCGGCCCCTCGGTTGCGGCGTTCTGCGAGGCCGTCATGGCCGATCGCCCGCATCCTGAGCAGGGCTTCCGCACCTGCCTCGGCGTCCTCGCCCTGGCCAGAAGCTACGACCCGGTCCGTCTTGATGCCGCTTGCCGGCGCGGGCTGTCGATCCGCGCCCGCTCCGTCGCCTCGATCCGCTCCATCCTGAAGACCGGGCTCGACCGCGCCTTCCTCGAGGAAGAGGCCGGGCAGCTTCTCCTGCAGCACCCCAACATCCGCGGCCGAGGCTATTACCATTGAAAGGAGAGACACCTTGCTGACCCACCCCACCTCCGAGCGGCTCGCAACCCTCGGGCTCACTGGCATGGTCCAGGCGCTCGACCAGCAACGTCAGGCCCCGGCCACCTTCGATGCTCTCGGGTTCGAAGATCGGCTCGGCCTTCTGGTCGACCGCGAAGCCGCCGAACGGGACGCCAAGCGGCTGGTCGCCCGGCTCAAGTTCGCGGCCCTCCGCCAGGCCGCCTGCGTCGAGGATCTCGACCTGCGCACGCCGCGCGGCATCGACCGCGCCGTCATGGCCCATCTGGTCGACGGCGCCTGGATCAGCCGCCACGAGAACCTGCTCATCACCGGCCCGACAGGGCTCGGGAAAAGCTGGATCGCCTGCGCGCTCGGCCACAAGGCCTGCCGCGACGGGCGTGCTGTCGCTTACCACAGGGTGCCGCGTCTCTTCGAGACGCTTGCGGTCGCCCGCGGCGATGGGCGGCACCCACGGATGCTCAAGGCACTGGCCAGGACAGACCTGCTCATTCTCGATGACTGGGGGCTTGCCGTCCTCACCTCATCCGAACGGCGCGACCTGCTGGAGATCCTCGAGGACCGACACGGCTGCGGCTCCACAATCGTCACCAGCCAACTCCCGGTCGAGAACTGGCACGAGGCCATAGGCGACCCGACCTTGGCCGACGCCATCCTCGATCGGCTCGTTCACAACGCCCACCGATTGAACCTCGCCGGCGAAAGCATGCGGAAGCGCGCCGTCACGCTGAAACCGCTTGACCCGACGGCTCGGGCCTGACCCCATGACCACGTCGGCCAGACTGCCCGAGGCGTGGAATGGCTGCCCACGATCGCGTGGAATCGATGCCCATCTTCCGTGGAATGCGCACAGGCGGCGGCCTGGCGCGCCCCGGCAGCCATGGCCTCCTCGACGAGGGCAACGATCTCCTTGCGATCCGGGGCTGGGGTCATTCGTCCCCGCCCTCCCTTGGGCCCCAGATCGCCT
>SLBI01000073.1 GCA_007126375.1 Paracoccaceae bacterium | reverse complement strand
GCTCAGCCCTGCAGCGTGCGCACCGTCAGTTCGCCTTCGCGCCGGGCCTGCATCGCCTGCACCGCCGCCTGGGCGGCGGCAGCGGTGGTGAAATAGGGGATCTTCTCCATCAGTGCGACGGCACGGATGTCGCGGCTGTCCTCCACCGCCTGATTGCCCTCTGTGGTGTTCATCACCAGCGCGATCTCGCCGTTCTTCTGCATGTCGACGATGTTCGGCCGGCCCTCGTAGACCTTGTTGACCACCGTGCAGGGCACGCCGCGACCGGCCAGGAAGCCCGCCGTGCCCCGCGTCGCCACCAGCGTCAGCCCCAGATCGACCAGCGCCTGCGCGGTGCGGCCCATCTCCTCGGTCTTGTCGGCGTCGCGGACCGAGACGAAGACGCAGCCGGATTCGGGCAGATGCACCCCGGCGCCCATCTGCGCCTTCAGGAAGGCCCGGGCGAAGCTGCGGTCCCACCCCATCACCTCGCCGGTGGAGCGCATCTCGGGGCCGAGCAGCGTGTCCACCCCGGGAAAGCGCGCGAAGGGCAGCACCGCCTCCTTGACCGAGAACCAGGGCGTGTTCGGATCGGCCAGCGTCATCGGATCGGCCAGCGGCAGCGGCGTGTCGGGGCCGACGCCGGCGGGGTAGGGGGCGCGCAGCGGAAAGGCCGACAGCGGCTCGCCCGCCATCAGCCGCGCCGCGATCGAGGCGATGGCGCTGTCGGTCGCCTTGGCCACGAAGGGCACGGTGCGGCTGGCGCGGGGATTGACCTCCAGCACGTGGATCTCGCCGTCCTTCACCGCGAACTGCACGTTCATCAGCCCGACGACGCCCAGCGCCAGCGCCATCGCCCGGGTCTGGTCGCACATCTCGGACACGATCGCCGCGGGCAGCGTGTGCGGCGGCAGCGCGCAGGCGCTGTCGCCCGAATGCACGCCCGCTTCCTCGATGTGCTGCATCACCCCGGCGATATGCACGGCCCTGCCGTCGCTCAGCGCGTCCACGTCCACCTCGACCGCGCCGGCGAGATAGCTGTCCAGCAGCACCGGCGAGGTGCCCGAGACCACCACCGCCTCGTTGATGTAGCGTTCCAGATGCGCATCGTCGCGCACGATCTCCATCGCCCGGCCGCCCAGCACGTAGGAGGGACGGATCACCAGCGGATAGCCCACCGCCGCCGCGATGCGGAACGCCTCGGCCGGGGAATGGGCGATGCCGTTCACCGGCTGCTTCAGCCCCAGCCGGGTCAGCAGTTCCTGAAACCGCTCGCGGTCCTCGGCGAGGTCGATGGCGTCGGGCGGCGTGCCCAGGATCGGGATGCCCTCGGCCTCCAGGGCGCGGGCCAGCTTCAGCGGGGTCTGCCCGCCGAACTGCACGATCACGCCGACAAGCTCGCCGGCCGCCTGCTCCACCCGCAGGATCTCCAGCACATGCTCCAGCGTCAGCGGCTCGAAATAGAGCCGGTCCGAGGTGTCGTAGTCGGTGCTGACCGTCTCGGGGTTGCAGTTGATCATGATCGTCTCGAAGCCCGCGTCGCTCAGCGCGAAGCAGGCATGGCAGCAGCAATAGTCGAATTCGATCCCCTGGCCGATCCGGTTGGGTCCGCCGCCGAGGATCACCACCTTGCGCCGGTTCGAGGGGCGGGCCTCGCATTCGACCTCGCCCATCGCCGGGGCCTCGTAGGTCGAGTACATGTAGGGGGTCTGCGCCTCGAACTCCGCGGCGCAGGTGTCGATGCGCTTGAACGCCGCCTCCACGCCAAGATTGCGCCGGGCGCGGCGCACCTGCGCCTCGTCGCGGCCGGTCAGCGTGGCGAGTCGGGCATCGCTGAAGCCGAGCATCTTCAGCCGCCGCAGCCCCGCCTCGGTCATCGGCAGCCCGTCGCGGCGGACTGCTTCCTCCTCCTCGACGATCTCGCGGATCCGGGCGAGGAACCACGGGTCATAGGCGGTGGCGGCGCCGATCTCGGCATCGCTCAGCCCGTGCCGCATCGCCTGGGCGGTCAGCCGCAGCCGGTCGGGCGTGGCGGCCGACAGCGCCTTGACCACCGCGGTCTTTTCCGGTGCGCCGGGAATGGCGATCTCGTCGAAGCCGGACAGCCCCGTCTCCATCGAGGCCAGTGCCTTCTGCATGCTCTCGTGAAACGTCCGCCCGATGGCCATGGCCTCGCCGACCGATTTCATCGCGGTGGTCAGCTCGGGCTTGGCGCCGGGGAACTTCTCGAAGGCGAAGCGCGGGATCTTCGTTACCACATAGTCGATCGAGGGCTCGAACGAGGCCGGCGTCACCCGGGTGATGTCGTTGTCCAGCTCGTCCAGCGTGTAGCCGACCGCCAGCTTGGCCGCGATCTTGGCGATGGGAAAGCCCGTGGCCTTGGAGGCCAGCGCCGAGGAGCGGCTGACCCGCGGGTTCATCTCGATCACCACCATCCGGCCCGTGGCCGGATCCACCGCCCATTGCACGTTCGAGCCGCCGGTCTCGACGCCGATCTCGCGCAGGCAGGCGATCGAGCCGTTGCGCATGATCTGGTATTCCTTGTCGGTCAGCGTCAGCGCCGGCGCGACGGTGATCGAATCGCCGGTGTGCACGCCCATCGGATCGACGTTCTCGATGGCGCAGACGATGATCGCGTTGTCGGCGCGGTCGCGCACCACCTCCATCTCGAATTCCTTCCAGCCGAGAAGGGATT
>SLBI01000004.1 GCA_007126375.1 Paracoccaceae bacterium | reverse complement strand
CGCGCGCAGCGCGGCGACCACCTCGGCGGCGGCGGCGGCCGGGTCGGCGGTGCCCGCGGCGACTGCCTTGCCCAGCCGGGCCATCCGTTCCCGCATCGCCGGATCGTCGCGCAGCAGTGCGAGCAATCCCTGCCGCACCTCCTCCTCGAACCAGTGCCGGGCCTGGGCGGCGCGACGGGTCTGCCAGTGACCCTCCGAGCGGCGCCAGTCGGCGAGCGCCCGGATCTCGGCCCAGGCCGCCTCCAGCCCCGCCCCGGTTGCCGCCGAGACGCACAGCGCCTTGGGAAAACCGGGCGGGTCCTGCGGCCGCGCGCGCAGCATCCGCAGCGCGCCGGCGTAATCCGCCATGGTGCGCCGGGCTGCCGGCTCCAGCGCGCCGTCGGCCTTGTTGACGAGGATCAGGTCGGCCGCTTCCATGATCCCGCGCTTGACTCCCTGCAGTTCGTCACCGCCCGCAGGCGCCAGCAGCAGGCAGAAGACGTCCGAAATCTCCGCCACGACCGTTTCCGACTGGCCCACCCCCACGGTCTCGATCAGCACCACGTCGAATCCGGCTGCCTCGCACAGTGCCACCGCCTCGCGTGTCCGGCGCGCGACACCCCCCAGTTGCGCCTGGCTGGGCGAGGGCCGGATGAAGGCGGCGGGCGCCCGCGCCAGCCTCTCCATCCGCGTCTTGTCGCCGAGGATCGAACCGCCCGAGCGGGCCGAGGACGGATCTACCGCCAGTACCGCCACACGCAGCCCGCAGCCCACCAGCATCATTCCGAAGGCTTCGATGAAGGTGGATTTCCCGACGCCGGGCGTGCCCGACAGGCCCAGCCGCAGCGCCTCGCGCCCCGGCACGGCGATCCGGCGCAGCAGTTCGGTCGCCGTGGCGCGGTGATCCGCCCGGCCGCTTTCCACCAGCGTAATGGCACGCGCGAGCGCGCGCCGCTCGCCTGCCAGCACGCCAGTGGCCAGCGTCTCGATCTGCATGCCCTGCTCCGTGTCCTCGCATCGCCCCGGGAACACACGCGAACGTGATGGCGGCGCCTCGGTTGCGCCCCGTGTTTGCCCCCTTGCCCTGCCCCATGTCCAGAGCGCCGCAGCCCGGGCCCGGGATAACAGGAGTGGCCACCATGCCCCGCCGCCGCCTGCAGGATGTCTCGGTCGCGCTCGTCGCCGCGACCCTCGCCGCTTTCGTGCCTGCGCCCCCCGTTGCTGCGTTGCAGTTGCCGGCCGAGGCACGCTTTTCGGTCGAGTTTCGCGGCATTCGCGTCGGCGAACTGGTGTTGCGCAGTCGGCAGAGCGCGACCGGCTATGCCGCTGCCGCGCGGCTCGACTCCGCAGGGCTTGCCGCGCTGATCCGCCCGGCCCGCTTCGAGGCAGAGGTTCAGGGCCGCATCCGGGCAGGCCGGCTTCACCCCGAGCGGTATCGCGAGGATGTCGATACCGGGCGCCGCGCCTCGCATACCGAACTTGCCTATACCGGCGGCGTGCCCGACTTGCGTGCCGGCGGGCCCGAAGGCGATGACGCCGCCGCGCCGTGGCGGCTGGACCCTGCCGCGCAGGCGGGCACCGTCGATCCGATGACGGCCCTGCTGCTGCTTCTGGCCGATGTGCCGCCGGCAGCCGCCTGCCGGCTGGACATTGCCCTGTTCGACGGCCGCCGCCGCGGGCGCATCGCGCTGGGCGACCCCTTGCCGGCCGAGGGAGGCCTTGTGTGCAGCGGCCGTTATGCCCGGGTTGCCGGCTATTCCGACGAGGAGTTGGCCGAGGGGCGCCTGTTCGCCTTCCGCATCGTCTATCGGGCCGGGCGCGACGGGTTGCTGCGCGCGGCCGAGATCGAGGCCGACAGCCTGCACGGCCGCGCCCGGCTGGTGCGGCGCTGACCGGCGGCCCGTTCCGGCCTCCCCGGTCTTCCGGCGCCGGGTTTCGCCCGACAACCGAGCCGCCGTGGCGGGAGCCTGCGCGCACAGCGCCGGTGCCCCTCTGGCATTGCCTGCGGCTTGCGCCGATAACGGCGGTCGATGACCGCGCCGCAGCCCCTGCCGATCGATGCCGTGCTGTCCGATCTCCTCGCCGTGCTGGCCGGAGCGGGGCGGGTGGTGCTGCAGGCCCCGCCCGGTGCGGGCAAGACCACGCGCGTGCCGCTGGCCCTGCTGCCGCATGTGGCGGGGCGCATCCTGTTGCTGGAGCCGCGCCGGCTTGCGGCGCGGGCCGCAGCCGAGCGGATGGCCGGAAGCCTGGGCGAGCCGGTGGGCCGCCGTGTCGGCTATCGCATTCGCGGCGCGGCGAAGGTCTCGGCCGCGACCCGCATCGAGGTGGTCACCGAAGGCATCCTCACCCGCATGATCCAGTCCGATCCCGGCCTCGAAGGTGTCGGCGCGGTGATCTTCGACGAGTTCCACGAGCGCGCGCTGACCGCCGATCTGGGGCTCGCCCTGGCCTGGGAGGCGCGCGGCGCGCTGCGCCCCGATCTGTGGCTGATCGTCATGTCGGCGACGCTCGACGCCGCACCGGTGGCCGCGCTGCTCGACGATGCCCCGGTCGTCACCGCGCGCGGCACCACCCATGCCGTCGAGACCCGCTGGCGCGACCGACCGCTCGGTCCCGGTGCCCGGCTTGATGCCGAGGTGGCGACCCTGGTGCAGACGGCGGTCGCCGCCGATCCCGGCAGCGTTCTGGCCTTCTTGCCCGGCGAACGCGAGATCCGTGCCGTGGCCCGACTGCTCGACGGTCGCTTGCCGGAAGACTGTGTCGTGCGCCCGCTTTATGGCGCGATGCCGCTCGTCGCCCAGCGCGCGGCCATCGCCCCGGCCGAGACGGGGCGCAAGGTGGTGCTCGCCACCGCCATTGCCGAAACCTCGCTGACCATCGACGGTGTGCGTGTGGTGATCGATTCGGGCCGGGCACGTCGGGCGCGGCACGATCCCGCCTCGGGAATGACCCGCCTTGTTACCGAACGCGCCAGCCGGGCCGAGGCCGACCAGCGCCGCGGCCGCGCCGGGCGCATCGCCCCCGGGATCTGCTATCGTCTCTGGACGAGGGGCGAGGAGGGCGCGATGCCCGCCTTCGCCCCGCCCGAGATCGAGACCGCCGATCTCGCCGGCCTCGCGCTGGAACTGGCATTGTGGGGCAACGCCTGCGGGGCAGGGCTGGCGTTCCTGACCCCACCACCTGCAGGCCCGCTGGCCGAGGCGCGCGCTCTGCTGACGGGGCTCGGCGCGCTGGATGCGGCAGGGCGGATCACTGCACATGGCCGGGCGATGGCGGCGTTGCCGCTGCATCCGCGCCTTGCTCACATGCTGCTCACGGCTGGCCCGCAGGCAGCCCCCCTCGCGGCGCTTCTGGAGGCGCGCGATCCGCTGCGCGGCGCGACGGTCGATCTGGCGCAGCGGCTCGATCTTCTGGCGGGGCGCCGTGGCGGCGCCGATCCGGCGGCGCTCGACCGGCTGCGGACCGAAGCATCGCGCCTCGTCCGGCTGGCCTCCGACCCCGGCACCGGGTCGCTCTCGCCCGGTGCCATGGCCTCGCTGGCCTACCCCGACCGGATCGGGCTTCGCCGCCCCGGTGCGGCACCGCGCTGGCTGCTTGCCGGGGGCAAGGGGGCGCACATGGCCGAAGACGATCCGTTGGCCGGCGCCCGGTTGCTCGTTGCGACCGACCTCGACGGCGACGCGCGCGAGGCCCGCATCCGCCAGGCCGCGGTGCTGGAGGAGGCTGCGCTGGAGGCGCTGCACGGCGCCCGCATCCGCCGCGCGCGTGTCTGTGTCTGGGATGCGCGGGCCGGCCGGGTCCGCGCCCGCGTCGAAACCCGCCTCGATGCGCTGGTGCTTGCCGATGCGCCATGGCCCGACGTGCCCGCCGAGGACCGTGCCCGTGCCGCGCTGGAAGGGGTGCGCCGTCTGGGCCTCGACGCTTGTGGCATGACGCCTGCCGCACGTCGGCTGCAGGCCCGTAACGCCTTTGCCCGCGCGCGCGGCGCCGATCTGCCCGATGTCTCTGATGCCGCCCTTCTCGCCCGGGCCGATGACTGGCTTCTGCCGTTTCTCGGCGGCATCGCCACGGCCGCCGATCTTGCCGCGCTCGACCTCGCCGGCCCGCTGCGCGACGCATTGGACTGGGGCCGGCAGCGCACGCTCGACCGGCTGGCACCGGCGGAGTTCGTCACGCCGCTCGGCCGCCGGATTCCGATCGACTATGACGGTGGAACCCCTGCCATCGCCGTGCGGATGCAGGAGATGTTCGGCGTCACCTCGCATCCCGTGGCCGCCGGCGCGCCCCTGCGCATCACGCTTCTGTCGCCGGCGCGGCGCCCGTTGCAGGTGACGACCGATCTGCCCGGATTCTGGGCCGGCGCCTATGCCGAGGTGCGCAAGGAAATGCGCGGCCGGTATCCCCGGCACCCCTGGCCGGAGGACCCGACCGCAGCAGATCCGACGCTGCGCGCCAAACGCCGGGGCAACTGATTCTGGCACCACCTCGGAGGCGAAGGCTTGGCCCCGGGTCGGTGCGCGCCCGGGATGCGGCAGCCTTCCCGGGCTGCCGTGGGACCGTCACCCACCGTGTCGGTCGCGGCAAAATGTCCTGGCGTAATCCTCGGGAACCCCTGTCGCTCCGGACAGCGTCGTCTCGGGCCGCCCGGAGCCGCCTGCGGCCGTAAGGGTGGGGCGGGTCGGGCCCCGCCGGCACCCGCGCCGCGCTTGCGGACGCCGGCGATCGGACCGGATAGCCTCTCGCCTGGCCACATTGCGTCCTGCAGGGCGCCGGGCGCCATGACGCCGGCGTCGTCGCGAACGCTGTCGTCCAGGGTGCCGGCGTCGCGCGGCTTCAGTTCACGCCACCGGCCCCGCTGGCCGGCCGCGCACGCGCCTCGCCCCCGCGTGGGCGGAACTCGATGCACAGCGCATCCATTTCGGTGGCCAGCAGCGTCGCCTCGGCGCAACGGCAGAACGCCGTGGTCCCGCCCCGGCCGTCCCCGGCCGGCGGGTCGCAGTGGGCGCAATCGCTGCAGGTGCCGAACATCGGCACCTCCTGGCCCAGCGCCATGGTGCCACTCAGCGACTTCAGCGCAGCCGTCAGGGCGGTCCGCGTCGCTTCAGGCAGTGTGGCGATGCGTCCTGCGAGATTGCGCAGGGGATCCTCTGCCAGCACCTCATGTCCCGCCTGCGTCAGTTCGAAGCGGATCGACCGACCGTCCTCCTCGTTCCGGTGGCGTTCCAGCAGCCCGAGTGCCACCAGGGACTTCACCGTCTGCGAGGCGGTGCCCCGTGTCGTGGCGTGAAAAGCCGAAAAGGCAGAGGGCGTTCGCGACAGACGGTTGGCGCGGGCGAAAAACCGCAGCGCGGTCCATTGTGCCGGAGTGAGGCGATGGTCGCCGCCACTCTGCGCGAGGCGGGCGAGATGGATCAGCAACTCGGCGGCAAGATCGGCCTGCGGTGTCATGTGCAACAAATAGCGATCCGCTACCGTATTGACAAGGCGTCGGTGGCGACAGTTAATAGCGATACGAAACTAAACTGGGGAGGGGCCGCACATGCAACGCCGCGAGGACGCCACGCGCCGCTACGTCCGGGCCACCATGGCCGGGGAGTTGCTGGACGCGGAAACCGAGCGCCGTCTCGCGCTGGCCTGGCGCGACCGCGGCGACGAGCGCGCGCTGCATCGGCTGATTGCGGCTTATGGCCGTCTGGCGGTGTCGATGGCGGGGCGCTTCCGCCGCTACGGGCTGCCCTACGAGGACATCGTGCAGCAGGGCAACCTGGGGTTGATGAGGGCCGCCGAGAAATTCGATCCTGACAACGGTGCGCGGTTCTCCACCTATGCTCGCTGGTGGATCAAGGCGTCGATGCAGGAATACGTGATGCGCAACCTGTCGGTTGTGCGCACCGCCACCAACGCCGCACAGAAGAAGCTCTTCTTCAACCTGCGCAGGGTCCAGACGGCGCTGGAACGGGCGGAAGAGACCGGCCAGCCGCTGCCCGATCTGGCGCAGCGCATCGCTACCCAACTCGATGTGCCGGTCGAGGAGGTGGAACTGATGCTCGGCCGTCTGTCCGGCCCCGACATGTCGCTCAACGCCCCGCAGAGCGAAATGCAGGATGCCCGCGAATGGGTCGATCTGATTGAGGATGACGGCCCGATGGCCGAGGATGTGGTGCTGGGCCGTCTGGAACGGGGCCGCCGCCGTGCCGCCCTCACCGATGCGCTGATGGCGCTGCCCTCTCGCGAGCGGCAGATCGTCGTGGAACGGCATCTGGCGGAGGCGCCGCGCACGCTGACCGAGCTTGGCCAGCGGCTGGGCATCTCCAAGGAGCGGGTACGGCAACTGGAAGAGCGCGCGCTTGCCCGCATGCGTGCGCGCGTTGCCGACAGCGCCCCCGGCCTTGCGGCCTCCGCGGCGGCGTGAACGGCCGACCGGTCGTGGACAAGCGCGCGGTCGGGCTCGCTGCACGACATGCTGCCGGTATGTCGGGAGCCGGCGCTTGCGTGCCGCCGGGTCCCGGTCTGCCCGGGCGATGACTGCGGTCGCGAAACCGACGATGCCGGACCCCACGGCCCGGATGAGCGAAAGCCGGGCTGCGCCGTCTCCATGTCGCCTTACCCCTTTTCGCAGTGCCGCCGGCGCCCCACGCCCCGACTTGAGGCCCTCCGACCCAGCAGCTAAGGAAGAGCGGCAGCTTGGGAGCGCATGCCATGCCCGTCTTTCTCGACACCGCCGCGACCGGCTTCGAGGCCGGCTTTGCTGCGCTCCTCTCAGCCAAGCGCGAAGACGCGACGGAGGTCGATACCGCCGTCGCTGCGATCCTGGCCGATGTGCGCGCGCGCGGCGATGCGGCGCTGATCGAACTGACCGCCCGCTTCGACCGGCTGGACCTGACCCCCGGGACGCTTGCCTTCACGGAAGCTGAGATCGCCGCCGAGGTGGAGCGGGTTCCGGCGGCCGAGCGCGAGGCGCTGGAAAGCGCGGCCGAGCGCATCCGCGCCTATCACGTCCGCCAGATGCCCGAAGATGCGCGCTGGACCGATCCGGAGGGTGCAAGCCTGGGTTGGCGCTGGTCGCCCGTCGCCTCGGCCGGGCTCTATGTGCCGGGGGGGCTGGCCTCCTATCCCTCCTCCGTGCTGATGAATGCGATTCCGGCCCGGGTGGCGGGGGTGGAGCGCCTGGAGATCTGCGTGCCTACACCCGATGGGGCGGCGAACCCTTTGGTGCTGTTGGCCGCGCAGCTTGCCGGCATCCGTACGATCTGGCGCCTCGGCGGTGCGCAGGCGATCGCCGCACTGGCCTTCGGCACTGAAACGGTGCAGCCGGTGGACAAGATCACCGGCCCCGGCAATGCCTGGGTGGCGGCGGCGAAGCGGCAGGTGTTCGGCCGGGTGGGCATCGACATGATCGCCGGCCCCTCGGAGATCGTGGTGATCGCGGATGGCGAGAACGATCCCGACTGGATCGCGCTGGACCTGCTGAGCCAGGCCGAGCACGACGAGGCGGCACAGTCCATCCTGATCACGCCGGACGCCGGCTTCGGCCGCGCCGTGGCCGATGCGGTGGCGACGCGATTGGAGACGCTGGAGCGCCGTGCCATCGCCGGCGCCAGTTGGCGCGACTACGGCGCGGTCATCGTGACCCGCGATCTGCAGGAGGCGGCGGCGCTGTCGGACCGGCTCGCGCCCGAACATCTGGAGTTGTGCGTGGCCGATGCCGAGGCGCTGCTTGGCCGTATTCGCCATGCGGGAGCGGTGTTTCTGGGCGCCTATACGCCCGAGGCGATCGGCGACTATGTCGGCGGACCGAACCATGTGCTGCCGACCGCCCGTTCGGCCCGCTTCTCCTCGGGGCTTTCGGTGATGGACTTCCTCAAGCGCACCACCATCGCCCGGATGACGCCCGCCGCGCTGAAGGCGATTGGCCCCACGGCCGAAACGCTCGCTGTCGCCGAGGGGCTGGAGGCGCATGGGCTGTCGGTACGGGCGAGGCTGGACCGGCTGAACCGCCCCGACTGACCCGGGCGGCTGCCGGCCGCTGTGTGACGGCTGTGCAACCCCACCGGGTTGCATTTTCTTTCAATCGATCGCGCGGATATAGAATTCTCCAATGGGTTGCGTGCCTTGATCCCCGTCGCGGGGACACGCGACGACGTCAACGAAGCTTCACCGCTTCTTCTGGGGGATGTCACATGCCGCCACTATCACACCGGCGTGCATCTACGCCAAGGAGGAACGCATGGCTCTCACCCGTCGCCAGTTCGGCATCGCCTCGCTTGCTGCAGCCGGGACGCTGGCCGCCCCGGCCGTCCTGCGCACCAGCGCCGCCTTCGCCCAGGGCGGAGGCCCGGCCCGCAACGTGATCCTGCTCATTTCGGACGGGGCCGGCTTCCATACCTGGACGGCGGCCTCGTTCTTTCAGTACGGCCGCGCCCGCGGACAGGTCTATGAGCGTTTCCCGGTGCGGACGCTGATGACCACCTATCCGCTCAACCCCTCCAGCGAGCCCACCGGCGACACCGTCCGGCAGGTCAGCTACGACGCCGGTGCCGCCTGGGACACCACGCCCATGCCCGGCAGCTTCGAGGGCCCGGTGCTCGGCATCGATTTCGGTCACAAATTCGCCGGCTACAACTATGTCCGGCAGAACTTCACCGACAGCGCCGCCGCCGGCACCGCGCTCTCGGCCGGGCAGAAGACCTACAACAACGCCATCAACTGGTCCAACACCGACCAGCCCATGCGGATGATCGGCGAGCGGGTGAAATCAACCGGACGGGCGCTGGGGGTGGTCTCCTCCGTGCAGGTGACCCATGCGACGCCCGCGTCCTTCATGTGCCACAACCGCAGCCGCAACGACTATGTCGCCATGGGCCAGCAGATCCTGGACACCGGCCTGCCCGATCTGGTGATGGGCGCCGGGCATCCGATGTTCGACGACGACGGCCAGTATCGCCGCCCCGCCGACGAACGCGCCTTCCGCTTCGTGGGGGGCCCCGAGGCCTACACCAAGCTCGTGACCGGCCAGACCGACTACCACTTCTTCGACAAGAAGACCGAGTTCGAGGCGCTGGCCAACGGTTCGCTGGAGCTGACCCGCGACAAGCTCTACGGTCTCGCGCCGGTGGCCAGCACGTTGCAGTATTCCCGCGGCGTCACCGACAGCTGGATCCCGCCCGCGACCATGGGCGGTTTCATCCCCACCACGCCCAGCCTCGTCACCATGACCGAGGGTGCGCTGAACTGGCTGGGCCAGAAGGACGACGGCTTCTTCCTGATGGTCGAAGGCGGTGCCGTCGACTGGGCCTGCCACGGCAACCTGCTGGGCCGGATGATCGAGGAGCAGATCGACTTTGACCGCTCGGTGCAGGCGGTGGTGGATTGGGTCGAGGCCAACAGCAGCTGGGACGAGACGCTGGTGATCGTGACCACCGATCACGGCAACGGCATCCTCTACGGCCCGGAAAGTGACCAGTTCGCCTTCCAGCCGGTGGTGAACCGCGGCGCCGGCAACCTGCCCGAGGTGCAGTGGCATTTCGACCACCACACCAACGAGCTGGTGCCGGTCTGGGCGAGGGGGCCGGGCGCCGATCTCTTGCAGGACTTCTCCACAGGCGAGGATACCAGCACCGCCCTGGTGGGCTGGGGCGAGCAGCCGCGCTATCACGACAACACCGATATCGCCAGGGCGATGGAGATCGTGATGAATGCCTCCGGCTGACACCGGCGCACAGCACTTTGGGGAGGCGCACCGCCTGCGCCTCCCCGCCACCCCTTGCCGTGAGGCTCCCCATGATCCGGTTGCCGCGTGTCCTGCCCCGAGTCCTGCCCCGTGTCCTGCCGTCGGCCGTCGTCGTGACGGTCCTGGCTGTGCCCGTCGCGGCGGTGGACGGCGAGCCGGTGCCGGTGCCGGGTCCCACCAGCACCAGCTGTCAGGACGGGCTGGTGTGGAACCCCGACCGCCGCGTCTGCGAGGCGCCGGAGCGGTCCGGGCTGAGCGACGACGTGCTGTATGAGGCCGCGCGGGAATTGGCCTGGAACGACCGGCCGACCGAGGCGCTGCGCGTTCTGGACGCGATGGCCGGGCAGTCCGACAGCCGTGTGCTGACCTACCGCGGCTTCGTGCTGCGTCGGGCGGGCGACTGGGCGGGTGCGCGGCGCGCCTATGAGGCGGCGCTGGCGGCTGACGCCGACAACCTGCTGGCGCGGTCCTATTTCGGCATGGGGCTGGTGGAGGGCGGCGACCTGACCGCCGCCCGGGCGCAGCTGTCCGAGATCCGCGCCCGCGGCGGCACCGGCAGCTGGCCCGAGCTTGCGCTGGCCGCGGCGATCGCCGAGGGGACGGCCGGGCGTTACTGACGCCGGTGCGGCGGCG
>SLBI01000077.1 GCA_007126375.1 Paracoccaceae bacterium | reverse complement strand
GCCTCGACCAGCCGACCGAGACGCGCGAGCAGCCGTCCGCGTTCGGCCGCGGTCAGCCGGCCCCAGTCGCCCGCAAGCGCCGCCTCGGCCGCGGCCACCGCGGCGTCGATCTCGGACGCGCCGCCGCGGGCGATTTCGGCCAGCCCGGCGCCGGTCGAGGGGTTCTCCAGCCCCAGCCGTTCCGCCACCGGCTGCCAGCGACCGCCGATCAGCACCTCGGCGGGGTCGAACCAGATCGCCTCAGGTCGCATGCGTCTCTCCCTCCTGCGGCGCCCAGTGGGCCGGGATGCGCGGCGTCGCCGCAAGCAGCTCCCGCGTATACGGATGCTCCGGCGCCTCGAACACCCGGTCCGTCGTGCCCTGCTCGACGATCCGTCCCGCCTGCATCACCAGCACACGGTCGGTGATCGCCCGCACCACCCCCAGATCGTGGCTGATGAAAAGGTAGGACAGCCCGAAGCGGCCCTGAAGATCGGCCAGCAGATCGAGGATGCGCGCGCGCACCGAGACGTCGAGCGCCGAAACCGCCTCGTCCAGGACGATCAGCTTCGGCCGGATGATCAGCGCGCGCGCGATGGCGATGCGCTGGCGCTGCCCGCCGGAGAATTCGTGCGGATACTTCTCCATGTCTGCGGGATGCAGCCCGACCGCCTCCAGCGCCTCGGCCACCGCGGCGCGGCGGGTCGCGCCTTTGGGCGGGTCGGTCAGCAGATGGAAGGGCTCCGACACCAGCCGGGCCACCCGGTGTCGCGGGTTGAAGCTGCCATAAGGATCCTGGAACACCACCTGTATCCGGGCGCGCAGGCTGTTCGGCATCCCCGGGCCGACCGGTGCGCCGGCAAGCCGGATCGCGCCCTCCTGAACCGCCTCCAGACCGAGGATCGCCCGGGTCAGCGTGGATTTCCCGCAGCCCGACTCGCCCACCAGCCCGACCGACTCGCCCTCACGGAGCTGCAGCGACACGCCGGCGACGGCCCGGAACTGCGGCCGGCGCTGCAGCAGGCGGGTGCGCGGCAGGGCATAGTCGCGGCTGACCCGCGCCACCTCCAGCAGCGGTGCGCCCTGCGGCAGCGGCCGGCGTAGCGGGCGGTGATCCGAGGCGGCGAAGAGCTGGCGCGTATAGGGGTGACGCATGGCGCGAAACAGCGGCTCGGTGGCGTTCTGTTCGACCACCCGGCCGGCGGACACGACCGCCACCCGATCGGCCATGCCGGCGACGACGGCAAGGTCATGTGTGATCAGCATGAGCGCCATGCCTTCCTCGGCCGTCAGCGATTTCAGCAGCTGCAGGATCTGTGCCTGGGTGGTGACGTCGAGCGCGGTGGTGGGTTCGTCGGCGATCAGAAGCGCCGGGCGCAAGGCGACCGCCATGGCGATGCAGACCCGCTGGCGCTGTCCGCCCGACAGTTCATGCGGATAGCGCGACAGCGGATAGCGTTCGGCCGGAAGGCCGACGCGCGCCAACCGGTCGGCGGCGATGCGCGCGGCCTCGGAGCGGGTCGCGGCGCCATGGATGATCAGGGTTTCCGCCACCTGGTCGCCGATGCTCTGGACCGGATTCAGGGCCGTCATCGGTTCCTGGAAGATCATGCCGATGCGGTTTCCGCGCAGCCGGCACATCTCGGCCTCGGGCAGGGCCAGCAGCTCGCGCCCATCGAAGCGGATGCGACCGCTGGCCTGCGCCCCCTCGGGCAGGAGGCCCATCGCGGCAAGCGCCGTCAGCGACTTGCCCGAGCCGGATTCGCCGACCACTCCCAGCGTCTCGCCCGGAGCGACGGCCAGCGACACGCCGTCGAGGATCGGCGTTCCATGGATCGCGAGCGACAGGGTCTCGATGGCGAGGAGGCTCATCGCGCGCGCCTCAGCCGGGGGTCGAGCAGGTCGCGCAACCCGTCGCCCATCAGGTTCAGACCCAGCACGGTCAGGACGATGGCGAGGCCGGGAAAGAGCGCCATATGCGGGCCGATGGCGACCATCGTCTGCGCATCTGCCAGCATCCGCCCCCAGCTGGGCGTGGGCGGCTGCGCGCCGAGGCCGAGATAGGAGAGGCCTGCCTCGGCGAGGATGCCCAGTGAGAACTGGATGGTGCCCTGCACGATCAGCAGATTGGCTATGTTCGGCAGGATGTGCTCCAGCGAGATCCGTGCCGGCCGCTTCCCCGCCACGCGCGCGGCGCGGACATAATCGAGTGTCCAGAGCGACAGCGCGGCGCCGCGGGTGACACGCGCGAAGACCGGCGTGTTGAAGATGCCGATGGCGATGATCGCGTTCAGCGCCGAGGGGCCGAAGACCGCCGTGATCAGGATGGCGATGACGAGTGCGGGAAAGGCGAAGACCAGATCGTTGCCGCGCATGATCACCTCGTCGAGCAGGCCGCCATGGCGCGCGGCGGCGACGAGTCCGAGGGGGACGCCCAGCACGATGCCCATGCCCACCGCGACGACGGCAACCGCGATGGAGGTGCGCGCGCCGACCATGATCATCGAGGCGATGTCGCGGCCGAGGTGATCGGTGCCCAGCCAGTGCACGGCCGAAGGCGGTTGCAGCCGGGCCTGGATCGAGATCGCCTCGACCCCGTGCGGGGTCCAGACGAAGGACAGCAGTGCCGCGGCGAAGAACACCCCGGCCAGGGCGCCGCCGATCAGCAGGGAGCGGGGCAGGGCGGTCATGCGGCGGGACGG
>SLBI01000293.1 GCA_007126375.1 Paracoccaceae bacterium | reverse complement strand
GGCGCCGCACTCGTTCCTGCCGCCTGGGAGGGGGTGCAGGGCCGGGTGAGGCGGGCCGCGTCGGACGCGGATGGCCCGCAGGCCGGCGCACCGGACGGCGCCGATGCTGCGGGCGCCGCGCGGCAGGCCTAGAGCGCCGCCGGGGCGGCTCAGAGCGGGCGCAGCTTCAGCAGGGTCAGGCGATTGTCCTGCCGTTCCATCACCTCGAAGCGGAAGCCGTGGAAGGCGAAGACCTGACCCTCGGCCGGGATCGTCTGTGCCGCGTGGATGACGAGGCCGGCGATGGTGTTGGCTTCCTCGTCGGGCAGATCCCAGTCCATCGCGCGGTTGACGTCCCGGATGGTGGCTGCGCCGTCGACGAGGAAGCTGCCGTCCTCGAGCGGTTGCAGCGGCGCCTTTTCGGCGATGTCGAACTCGTCCTCGATCTCCCCGACGATCTCCTCGAGGATGTCTTCCAGCGTGATCAGCCCGTGCAGCGCGCCGTATTCGTCCACCACCAGCGCGAAATGCGCGCGGCGGTGGCGGAACTGGCGCATCTGGTCGTCGAGCGAGGTTGTCTCGGGCACGAAATAGGGCGGCCGCGCCACCGCCACCACGTCGAGTCCGTCGAGCGCGTCATGCCCGCCGCCCGCCGCGCGCATCAGCCGGTCCACCTCGCGCCACAGATCGCGCACATGCAGGACGCCGATGATGTTCTCGGGGTCGTCCTTCCACAGCGGCAGCCGGGTGTGGCCCGAGGCGATGGCCTGGGCGACGATTTCGCCCGGAGCGGCGTCGGCGTCGATCATCTCGATCTGGCTGCGGTGGCGCATGATCTCCTCGACGGTGCGGCTGGAGAGATCGAGCGCGCCGAGCAGGCGGTCGCGGTCCTCCTTCTGCACGCTGCCCTCGGCATGGCCCAGCGCGAGGGTGCCGGCGATTTCCTCGTGCACCGACAGGATCTGCCGTTCCGGATCGATCCGCACGCCGAAGACCATCAGGATGCCGCGCACCAGCGCGCGCACCGCCGCCACCACCGGCGAGAACACCAGCACAACGGCGCGAATGAGCGGCGAGACCCGCTGCGCCACCGTCTCGGGGTTGGAGATGGCGTAGGTCTTGGGCAGCACTTCGGCGAAGACCAGCACCAGCACCGTCATCACCAGCGTCGCCACCGCCACGGCGGAATCGCCCAGCAGCCGCGTGAACAGCGCCGTCGCCAGCGACGTGGCGAGGATGTTGACCATGTTGTTGCCAAGGAGCACCGCGCCGATCAGCCGCTCGCTGTCCTCGGTCAGCTTCAGCGCCGAGGCGGCACCGCGCGCGCCCTTGTCCACCTGGGCGCGCAGCTTGCCGCGCGAGGCGGCGGTGAGCGCCGTCTCGCTGCCCGAGAAGAAGGCCGAGAGGATCAGGAGCCCGAGGATCGCCGCCGTGGAGAGCCAGAAGGCGGTGTCGAGCAGGGATATGTCACTGTCCATCGGGCGGGTCTGGTTTCAATACCGCATATTAGGGCGAGGTTGCGGCGGCGTTCAAGCGTTCATCCATCGGCGGTGTCGCGACCGTCTGCAGCCAGCGGGTGGTGATCGATCACCGCCGCGCGCAGACGTTCCTCCAGCACAT
>SLBI01000183.1 GCA_007126375.1 Paracoccaceae bacterium | reverse complement strand
GGCCGAGTTCTGAGCCGCCGCCCCTGGGCAGCCCCGGCGCGGACGGCGCCCCCAGGGCCGGCGCAGCCCCCCGCCCGGGGCTGCCCCCTGCGGATCGCGCCAGACCCGGCCAAGGCACATGGAACCGCCGACGCCCGGCTCGACCCGGCGCGACCATGCCACAGCCGGTGCGCCGCCCGACTCGGCTCGAGGCACGACCGCAACACCACCTACGGCAACGGATGCGGGTGCCCTGCCGGGACCGGAAGCCATGCGGCCCGCGCCATGCCCGCCGTCGCAGGATTGCGCCTTCGCGCCGGGGTCCGGGGCGGACAGGCCTGTCCGCCCGCCGGAGCCACCCTGCCCCCCGCGAACGCCCGGCCGCCAGCCGGACGGGCAGAGCGGCGCCGGCCCGCCGTCAGTCGCGCAGCACGCGGTCCAGCCAGCCCACCAGCGCCTCGGCCGTGGCGACGGCTGTCTCCGGCCGATAGATGCCTTCGGTCACGAGCGTCTCGGCCCCCGGCACCAGCGCCGCCAGATCGGGAAGATGCGCCGCCTGGCTGTTGTCGCGCCCTGCCGTGACCAGCACCGGCCCGGCGATCCGCGGCAGCAGCGCCGGCTTTTCGTGCAGGAAGGCCGCGCGGTAATAGGCGCCGAAATGATCCATCGCCTTGATCACCTCGACCACCTTGTCATGCATCTCGTCGAGCGGCGGCAGACCGACCCCGCGGGCATGCGCCGCATCGGTCTCGAACCAGGGCCAGAAGAGATAGGTGTCGCGGACGTAGTTCCACGCCGCGATCAGGTGCAGCCCGTGCGGATGACGGCGCAGTTCGGGCACGTAGCGGTCGGCGAAATCCGCCGCGCCGGCGGGATCGTAGAGCCCCATGCTGTCGAGGATCACCGCCGCCACCCGTTCGGGATGCGCCACCGCAAGCTCGGCGGCGACGCTTGCCCCGGCATGAAAGCCGTAGAGCGCGACACGGTCGATCCCGGCGGCATCGAGCATCCGCAGCACCGCCGCAGCGTAATCGGCCATGTCCGGCTCGGCGCGCAGCGGCGGGCAGCTGTCGCCGTTGCCCGGCAGGTCCGGCGCCATCACCGGCCGGCCGGCCCCGATCACACGCATCAGCGGCACCATGGTGCGCGACCCGCCCGAGGCCTGGTGCAGCAATACCAGCGGCAGGCGGCCGGATATGTCCCGGCCGGCTTCGCGCAGATGCATCTGCCCCTCGGGCAGATCGATGAAACGGCGCAGGATCGCGGGCGCGGCGGTCATCGCGGTCACCACGGCCGGGTTGCACCGGCCACCGGCGCGGCGGAGGCATCGAGCGCGGCAAGGTCATCGGGCAGCACCGGGGCGTGCTCGGGCCACCAGTGGAAGGGCACCGGCGCATCCTCGTATTCGGTCGAGAGCGGCCCGCCCTTGGTGCGGAACAGATAGATGTTGCCGGTGAGGCTGCCGTAGGGGCCGTGCGCGATGTGCGGCGGTCGCCAGAAATAGGCGCCGGGGCGCATCACGCCCAGATTGCCGTGAACCTCGCCGGCGATCAGGAACATCTCCTCGACGACCGGATGCCGTTCGGCCCGCTCGGCCCAGCGCAGACCCAGCGTGCCCAGCAGCCAGGTCTGATCGCGCGTCTCGGGATCCTCGTAGAGCATGCGCCGGCCCGCGCCCGGCGGAAACTCAGGGTGGAAATTGCCGGTGTAGGGCAACCGCAGCCCGTCCAGCCCGGTGACCAGCCGGGCCGGATCGGGCGGCGGCGTCGCCGCATCCGAGGGCCGCGGCCGGGCGGAGAAGAACACCACCGCCACCGCCCCCCCGGGGGCCGACAAGGCGCCGCGGACATGGCCGGGCGGCAGATGGGCGAACCCGAACGGGCCGTGGCGATCTCCGCCCGCCTCTTCCAGCGCGCCGTCGAGGATCAGGAATTCCTCGTCCACCGCAAGCGCCTGCCCGGCCGGCTGGCTCCATCCTGCCGGATACCGGACCACCAGCGAACACGCCCCGGTGTCGGCGTCGCGGCTCAGCACCCGAGCCGCAGCGCCGGGCCGGATGGCGGCGACGGGCGCAGCATCCCACGGCAGGTGCTGCGACTGGAGGAACTCGATCCGCGGGCGCGCCATGTCAACCGATCCCCCGCGCCACCGGCTCGATCGCGGGTGATTCCGCCCGCAACGGGCCGGTGCGATCGCCGGCCTCGATCAGGATACGCATGATCCGGGCCATCGACCGGTCGAGGCCGGCCCGCGCCTTGGCGAGGAAATCCGCGTCCTCGGCCAGCGCGTCGATCGCCGCCGCGTCGACCACGCCCTTGCGCAGCAATGCCTCCTGCAGCGCAAGCCGCGCCTGACGCTCCACATGCAGCTGTGCGCCAAGATCCATCACCAGCGCGGCCAGCGTGTCGGCGCTTGCCCCGCCCTCGGGCAGGAAGCTCGGCTCGTCGCGCCCGCTCATTTCGGCATCTCCGCTTCCAGCACGGCCCAGGGGAAGTGCCATTCGCGCCGCTTCGGCCAGGCGAGTTCGGGCAGCCGGCCCGCGCCGCGCTCGTCGAAGGCGGTCCAGGCGGCGTGGGCAAACCCGGCCTCGCGCGCCATCGCCACGGTGTCTGACGCCATCATGCCCGGCATGAAGGGCTCGTTGTTGCGCGCGCCATGCTCCACCGCGGCCAGATCGCGCATCGGATCGCCCATGAAATGGAAATCCAGGAACGCCAGGCGGCCGCCCGGTTTCAGCAGCCGCGCCGCCTCGGCGAAGATGCCGCGCAGGGCCGGTTGCGGCAGTTCGTGGATCACCATTGTGGAAGCGACGAAATCGGCCGTGCCGGCCTCGAGCCCGGTGTTCACCGTGGCATCGGCCTGGCGGTAGTGCACGGCCAGCCCCAGCGCCTCGGTCTTGGCATGCGCCATGCGCAGGCAGGGCGCGGCAAGATCCACGCCGATCACCTCGGCGTCGGGATAGGCGCGCTTGAAGGGCCAGGTGGACTTGCCGAAGCCGCAGCCCAGATCGACGATGCGCGCGGGCGCTCCGAGGTCTCCTGCGCAGGTCTCGGTGAAGGCGCGGTGGAAGGTGTAGTCGTCGTTGCCGCCCAGCATCACCAGCTTTGCGCCCAGCTCGTAGACATGGGCCGACGCATCGGCGCGCCAGATGCCGCCGGGCTGCACATGGATGTCCCAGTCGGTATACCATTCGGGCAGCTTGAGCTCCGGGTCGAGCGTCAGGCTGCCGATCGGGTCTTTCGGCAACTCGATTGCCGGAGCGCCCTCGAGGGCATCCGAGACCGCCCTCCACAGCGCCTTCTGCGAGGCGCGCTCGGACCAGGCGAACCAGGGATAGACCGGCTGCGCCTGCGCCACGGGCGTGACCGCCTTGCGATCGGCCGGCCGATTGCCTTCGGTCGCGACGTCGGTCTGTTCCACCAGAACGGGCCAGATCCGGTCGGCCCAGCGCCTGCGCCAGGTGAGCACGAAATCGAGATCGGCACGGGCGGCATGATCGAGGGTGGTGGCGGACATGGGCTCCTCCTGTGTCAGACGGGATCGGGGCGAAGGGCGAGAGGCGGGGGCACCTCGCCGGGGAAATGGCAGGCCACGCGGCGACCGCCGTCACGGGCGGTCAGCGCCGGGCGTTCGGAGCGGCAGCGGTCGCGGGCGATGGGGCAGCGCGGGTGGAAGGCGCAGCCCGAAGGGCGGTCGATGGGCGAGGGCGGATCGCCGCCCAGCCGCAGCCGCGGTCGCCCGGCGGTGTCCACCGTGGGTGTCGCCGCAAGCAGCCCGGCGGTGTAGGGGTGCAGCGGGCGCGCCACCACCGCCTCGGCCGGCCCTTCCTCGACCACCCGGCCGAGATAGAGCACGACGATACGGTCGGCGATCTGATGCACCAGCGGCAGGTCGTGGGCGATCACCAGATAGGCGATGCCCATCCGTGTCTGGATATCCTGCAAGAGGTTCACGATCTGCGCCTGGATCGAGACGTCGAGCGCCGAGACGGGCTCGTCGGCCACCACCATCTCGGGCTCCAGGGCGATGGCGCGGGCGATGGCGATGCGCTGGCGCTGGCCGCCGGAGAATTCGGCCGGGTAGCGCTGCGCGGCCTCCTCGGGCAGGCCGACGGCGGCGAGCAGCTCCGCCACCCGCACGGCGATCTCGGAGCGGGTGCCGAAGCGATGCGCGCGCAGGGGTTCGGCGACGATGCGCGCCACCGTCATGCGGGGATCGAGACTGGCATAGGGATCCTGGAACACCATCTGCAGCCGCCGCCGCACCGGCTTCAGGGCGCGCGACGATAGCTGGCCGATCTCCTGCCCGTCGAAGCGGATGCTGCCGCCCGAGGGTGTGAGCGCGCGCAGCAGCGTCAGCGCCAGCGTCGACTTGCCCGAACCCGATTCGCCGACCAGCCCCACCGTCTCGCCCCGGGCAACGGCGAGACTCACATCCTCCAGCGCGTGCACCCGGCCGCGCGGCGTGTCGAACGCGACCGACAGCCCCTCGGCGGCCAGCAGCGGCGCGGCGCTCATTGCCCGCCCCCCGAGTGGTGACAGGCCACGCTGCGCCCCTGCACCGGCGGCGACAGCGCCGGCGCGGCGGAACAGGCCTCGGAGGCGCGCGCGCAGCGGGGCCGGAAGGAACAGGAGATGCGTTCTGCCGCCGGCCCCGGCGGCTGGCCGGGAATCGGCACCAGCCGCCGCCCGCGCCCGTCGAAGCGCGGCACCGCCGCCAGCAGCCCAGCGGTGTAGGGGTGACGCGGATCGGCCAGCACCTCGCGGGTCTGCCCGGTCTCGACGATGCGGCCGTGATAGATCACCGCGATCCGGTCGCAGACCTCGGCAGCGACGCCCAGATCATGGGTGATCATCAGCCCGCCCGCACCTTCGGCATGGTGCAGCCGCTCGCGCAGAAGATCGAGGATCTGCGCCTGGATCGTCGCGTCCAGCGCGGTGGTCGGCTCGTCGGCGATGATGACGCGCGGCCGGTTCACCAGGGCCAGCGCGATCATCACCCGTTGGCGCAACCCGCCCGAAAGCTGATGCGGATAGGCCGACAGGCGCTCGCGCGCGGCCGGGATCCCCACCGCCCGCAGCGCCGCCTCGGCGATCCGGGCCACGTCGGAGGCCGCGACGCGCTGATGCCGCCGGATGCTCTCGCCCAGCGTCGCGCCAATGCTGCGCACCGGGTTGAGCCCGGTCATCGGATCCTGGAACACCATGCCCAGAGTGCCGCCGCGCAGCTGCTGCCACGCCCGCTCGGACAGGCTGGTCAGGTCGCGCCCCTCGATCCGGATCGCGCCCGACAGCACCCGGCCGGGCGCCGGCAGCAGGCCCATCGCCGCCAGCGCCAGCATCGACTTTCCAGAGCCGCTCTCGCCGACGAGCCCGAGGATCTCGCCCTGCCGGATGGTCAGGTCGACGCCGTCCAGCACCACCGTGGGCGGATTGCCGCCAGGCCCGGGAAATCCCACGCGCAAGCCTTCGATTTCGAGTATCGGACGGCCGGCCGCGGTGACCGGGGCGATGGCGGCAGGGCGGGCGGTTTCGATCATCGCGCGCTCCCTGTCACATCGCCGAACGGCCGCGGCGCCGCGCTCTGGCGGCGATGCCGTCACCGATCAGGTTCAGCGCCACCACGGCAAACACGATGGCACCGGCGGGCGCCAGCATCAACCAGGGTGCCTCGACGAGAAACTCGCGGCTTTCCGACAGCATGTTGCCCCAGGAGGGCGCGGTCAACGGCACACCCAGGCCGAGGAAGCTGAGCGCGCTTTCCGCCACCAGCATGTCGGCGAAGGTGAAGGCGAACATGGTCAGAAGCGTCGGCCGCAGCGCCGGCAGCACATGTGTGGCAAGGATCGTCGTCGAGCCGACACCGGCCAGCTGTGCCGCCACCACATAGTCGCGCCGCGCCAGGCTCATCGCCTCGGCATAGACCACGCGCGCCGCGATCGGGCAGGTGGCGAGGCCCAGCGTGATCGCCAGGGTCCAGAACCCCCGACCCATGATCGCGATGACGGTGACGGCAATCACGAGGCTGGGAAAGGCGATGACGGTATCGATCAGCGTGCGGATCACCCGGCGCGGCCATCCCGGCACCCAGGCCGCGATCAGCCCCAGCACCGTGCCAAGCGCCAGCGCCAGCGTGGCCGCCACCAGCGCGATGCCCAGCGACCAGACCATGCCGGCGCCCACGCGCCCTGCCACCGACCGGCCCAGCTGGTCCGTGCCCATCAGATAGCCCTCGGTCCCCGGCGGCCGGAAACGCAGGCGCAGATTGCCGGTCAGCGCCTCGCGCGGTGGATTCAGACCGACCGTCAGCGCAAGCACAAGCAGCACCGCCACCATGACAAGGCCGATGCCCAGCATCGCGGTGCCGGCCCCGCCGGCGGGCCACAGCCGCAGCCGCGGCAGCAGCGCGCGCGGCGCGCCGGAACGGTCGGCCGTGGTCATGCCGTCTGCCTCCTGAGGCGGGGATCTATCAGGCTGAACAGCACGTCCGTGCCCGCATTGACCAGAAACACCAGGACCGCGATCATGAACACCGCCGCCTGCACCACCGGGAAGTCGAGCCGGGTGACGCTGGCAACCAGGAGTGCGCCGAAACCCGGCCAGGCGAAGATCACCTCGGTGATCAGCGAGCCCGACATCAGGAAGGCGAATTGCGTGCCGATCAGCGCCGTGGCGCCAAGCACGGCATTGGGCAGCGCGTGGAACAGCAGGAGTTCCCGCCCGCTTGCCCCGGTCGCACGTGCCGTGCGGATGTAATCTTCCCGCATCGCCTCGGCGACATTGGCAGCAATCACCCGCACCATCTTCGGCACCAGGAAGGAGGCGAGCGTGAACGAGGGCAGGATCCAGCTGGAGAGCCCCTGATTGCCGATCGAGGTGAGCCAGCGCAGCTCCACCACGAACAGCTGGATCAGCAGCAGGCCGACGATATAGCCCGGGATGCCCTGCAGCACGAAGACGACCGCGTTGACCGCCTGCCGGTCGCCCCGCTCCGGCCGATAACCCAGCCAGGCGCCCAGCGGCACCGCGATGGCCGTGGTGATCGCCACCGCGAGGCCAGCCAGCAGCAGCGTGCTGCCCAGCCGCTCCAGCACCAGCCCCAGCGCATCCCGCCCGGTGCTGAGGCTGGTGCCGAAATCGAGGCTGAGCATGGCGACGACATAGCGCAGATACTGCACCCAGAGCGGCGCATCGAGGCCGTATTGCGCGCGGATCAGCGCCACCACCTCGGGGTCGGCCTCGTCGCCGGCCATCAGCATCGCCGGATCGCCGCCGAGCCGCAGGAGGAAGAACAGAAGCGTCGAGATGGCGAAGAGCAGGACGAGGAGCTCCGTCAGCCGCTTCGCCAGCGCCGCGCGCAGGGCCGCACCCCGGTTCATGCCCCGCCCTCCGCGGCGACGCGTTCGAGGAGCGCACCGCCGGGCAGACGATCCACCCGGATCCGGGCGCCGTGATAGGGCGGCGCGGGGATCGCGGTCCAGCCTGTCGCAACCGCCGGGGCAGCGAGGCTGATCAGCGCAACCCCTGCCGGCAGGCCGCGGGCGGTGCGGCGCGGCGGCGTATCGGCCGGATACGCGTCGATCTCGATCAGACAGCCTCCGCCGAGTTGCAGCGAGGAGATCCGGGTTTCGGCGTCTTCTGCCAGGCCGAGGCAGCGCTGCAGCACCGGCACCGCCAGCCGACGATCCGAGATGCGCCGACCGATGCCCGCAGCCTCGAACCAGCTGCGGTCGGCCTCGAGATCCGCACTCGCCAGCACGGCGATGAAGCAGCGATCCACGTCATGTTCGGCACGATGCAGATCGAGCCGCCCGTCGTGGCCGCGCACATCCGTCAGATAGAGCGCGCCGCCCCAGCGGTCGGCCAGCTGGCCGGCGCGAATCGCCGGATTGGAGCCGAGTTGCCGCGCCGGCCCGAGCAGCCGGAAGCCGGCATCGGTGGCCGTCGTCAACCGCGCATCGGCATCCGCAACCGACAGTTCGGCAGCCGCCCAGCCCAACGATGCGAGCGGGGCCGCCGCCTCGGCGCCGGTCTCGATCAGCCGCAGTGCACCCGGCCCGTGCCCCGGTGGCCCGATCAGCGCCCAGCGGGCCCCGGCCACCTCCGGCGCGCCCCACAGCCCGGCAAGGTCGGCGCCGATCCGCCCTTGCGTCCGCACCGCATAGCCCAGCCCGGCCGCATGGGCCGCGACCGACGAGTCGAGATCGCCGACGGCCATGGTGGCCCAGAGGATCGGCCCGCAGGCCGAGGCATGGCCCGCCGTCGCGGGCGCTTCGACGATGGGCGCTGGGCAGGACATCGGTCGCCTGGGACCTCCTTGCGATGCGACAGGCATCTGTCTTATGTTTATGACAGGTTGAGTCGCTTTGGGCCCGCTTGTCAACCGCTGTCACGGCCCGGCCCGAGGAGTGCAAACATGCTTGATGCCCCCGCCCCTTCTGCCCCCGGCCCCGCAATCGACGCGCTGCTCGACTGGCCGGCCGAGAGCCTGCCGGCGCTGGCCACGCTGCTGGCGCTCCGCCGGCGGTGGATGACGCAGGATTTCGCCAGGCTGCGCCGCGAGTACGAGGCGGCGGTGCGCGAGCACGGCGAACCGGCCAGCCAGGCGGAGGCGGAGCCGATGGTGCAGTCGCTGCCCTCCGCGGCCGGCTTCCAGTGGCTGCACCGGCACATTCAGGATCGCACCTGGCGGCTGTGCGAGCGCATCGTCGCAGATCGCGCCGCGGAAGTCGCCGCGGCCATGGAGCCGGCCGGCGGTGATCTGGGCAGGCTGGAGGGAACGGAGGGGCTCGCCTATCCGGCCTACTACACCTTCGATTATCACCGGCAGGATCAGGGCATCTGGCGGTCCGACGCGGGCGCGGCGATCTATCTGCTTGGAGCGCGGGTGGTGCATGTCGGCCGCAACTCGGACTTCCAGTTGCACGACCAGTTCGCCGACGAGATCGACATGGACCGCGCGCCCCGGGTGATCCTCGATCTCGGCTGCGGCTTCGGCAAGACCACCTTCTCGCTGAAGCGCCGCTGGCCCGAGGCCGAGGTGCAGGGCCTCGACCTTGCCCTGCCCTGCCTGCGGCTGGGCCGGAAGATGGCAACCGCGCGCGGGCTCGAGATCGCCTGGCGGCAGGCCGACATGGAACGGATCCCGCAGCCGGACGGCAGCGTCGATCTGGCCGTGATCACCATGGTGCTGCACGAGATGCCCGCGTCGGCGATCGCCAACACGCTGGCCGAATGTCACCGCGTGCTGCGGCCCGGCGGACGGCTGGTCATGCTCGAGAACCGCCTGATCGGCGATCCTTTCCGCGACACCCTGCTGAAATGGTACAGTCAGTTGATCGACGAGCCCTATTGGGAACCCTACCGGCACCTCGACCTGGCCGCCATGTGCCGCGACGCCGGCTTCTCCGAAGTGCGGCAGGAGAAATGGTATCTGGCCGGAACCGACGGACCCGCCGCCGAAGCCGACCCGCGCCGCTGGTGTACCCCCTGGGGACGCACCACGGCAATCAAGTGAACACGCGAGGAAATCCCATGAGCAGCGCCCCCGTCCCGGTCATCGACCCCGCGCGCATACGCGACACCGAGGTTCCCGAAAGCCCGGCGATCGCCACCGGCGCGCTGCTCGGCCCCGCCGACGTGGACCGGCTTGCGACGATGACCCATGCCCTGATCGAGGAAATCGCCGATCTGGCGCTGCGTATCGAGCGTATCGAGGCCCGGCTCGACGGAACCGAACCGCCCGAGGGCCTCGCCGCCGTGCAGGAGCGTGTCGCCGCCCTGGTGGCGCGGGTCGCCGGCTGACGGCAAGGCCACCCGTTGCAGCGCGTCACCGCACGGCGGCGACGTCACCGTCCGCGGCGGCCTCCGTGGCTGAGGCCTCCGGGCCCGGTTCGTCCTGTGTTGCCTCGAGCCGGGCATTGAGCACGGCTCCGAGCAGGACCGAATAGGCGCTGATGAAGAACCACATCAGCAGGGCAATCACGGCACCGAGCGAACCGTAGACCGCGCCGTAGTCTCCGAAATGCGCCAGATACCACGAGAAGCCGAGCGAGGCCGCGGCCCAGAGCCCGACGGCCAGCCACATCCCGGGCGAAAACCAGCGCGTGCGCGGCCGGCGGTTCGGACCAAATCGATAGACGAGGGCCACGCCGCCCAGCACCACCGCAAGCACCACCAGCCAGTTGGCGATCCGAAGCGCCACGAAGGCGAAGCCCCCGAGCGGAAACAGCGCCAGCAGCACCGGCAGGACCACAACCGTTCCGATTGCAGCCATTGCCACCCCGATAAGGGCCAATGTCATCAACAGCGCGAGGATTGCATGGGCAATGCCGCCGCGATGCGGCACTCCATGCACCGCGTTGAGCCCCTGTATGAGCGCGCCCACGCCCAGTCGTGCGGACCAGAGTGTCACGCCCATGGAAATGAGACTCGTCAGCCCGAGCGCCCGGTCCTGCGCACCGGCCAGCCGCGCGACCTGTCCGGCAAGCAGCCCGAACGCCTCTTCGGGAACGAATTCACGCACGAGTTCCAGACGGCCCTGCACCAGTTCGGGATCGGACATGAACCCCCAAAGTGCCACCAGCGCAGCAACGCCCGGAAAGACCGCAAGCAAGGCATAGAACGCGACGCCGGCGGAAATGAGCGTGATGTTGCGCTCGCCCGCCAGGGTCCAGAACTGTGAAATGCCGCTGATGGTGCGGCGAATTGAACCGCCCCGGATCGCCGTGGCGCTGAACTGTTGCATCGTATCGTCCGTGAGGAGCGCCGCGGCACGTCGGCCGGGCCGGCCCTTTCACCCGTCTTGCGCGCCTCAGATCGCGAGGTCTTCGAGTTTCTTGCCCTCTGCAAGTGCCGAGGTCACCCAGTTGGGCCTCCGGCCGCGGCCGGTCCAGGTCAGCGACGGGTTTTCCGGATGCCGGTAGCGCGCCGGCGATGACGTCCGCGACTTGCGCCGCGATCCCCCCGGCGCCAGTTCGGCGAAGCTGAAGCCGAGTTCGCGCGCCTTGGCTTCGAGCACCGCACGCGCTTCTTCCTTCTGGCGCTCGTGATAGCTGTCGATCGCCTTGGTCACGTCTTTCTGCAGCTGCTTCAGCTCGGTCAGCGACATTGCATTCAGATCAGGTCTGCCCATTTTTATCTTTCCCGTGGACGTTTGCCTTTGCATTCGCATCTATGGTGTTTCCGGAGAGATATTGCAACCGTGTCCGGACATCAACTGGACAATACCCGGCGGGCAATCGGCGTTTTCTTGCCGCAGATCGAAGCGCGGCAGCCCGCCCCGGTGGGCCGGCCGCTCAATCGACCGGCGTGACGCAGTCGCAGATTCGCAGCCGGACCCGGGCGCCGATATCGATCGGCTCTGCCGCGCCCTGCCCCAGGCCCGAGATCACCAGAAAACAGCGGTCGCCCTGCTGCACCCAGTAAAGCTGATCGTGACCGCGAAATTCGCGGCCCACGACCGCCGCGTCGCCCTGTGCATCGGGCTCGATCATGATCTGCTCGGGCCGCACCGCAAGACTGACGGTGCCGTTCGCCGCCCGGCTCAGCGGCAACCGCCCCAGGGGGGTATCGGCCGCCATACCTTCGGCGACACCGGGCATGATGTTGGACCGGCCGAGGAAGGCGGCGACAAAGCGCGTCGCCGGGTTGCGGTAGATCTCGTCGGGCGTGCCGATCTGCAGCACCCGGCCCTTCTCCATCACCGCGATCCGGTCGGCCATCGCCAGGGCCTCTTCCTGATCGTGGGTAACCAGGATCCCGGACGACCCTGCCTGCTTCAGCAGGCGCCGCACCTCCTGCCGGGTTTCCACGCGCATCGCGGCATCGAGGTTGGAAAAGGGTTCGTCCAGCAGCACCAGCAGCGGCGAGACCGCCAGAGTGCGCGCCAGGGCCACGCGCTGCTGCTGCCCGCCGGACAACTCGTGCGGGCGCCGCTGCGCCAGCCCCTCAAGCCCGACCAGGGCCAGCATCTCTTCGGCACGCGCCCGGGCTGCGGCACGCGGCAGGTGGCGCAGCCCGAAGCTGACATTCTGCAGCACGTCGAGATGCGGAAACAGGGCATAGTCCTGAAAGACGATGCCGATGCCGCGCTTCTCCGTCGGCAGCCGGGTGATGTCACGACCGCGGAGCAGGATGCGGCCGGAATCCGGTTCCTCGAGGCCGCCGATCATCCGCAGGGTGGTGGTCTTGCCGCACCCCGAAGGCCCGAGCAGCGCCATGAGCTCGCCCTCGCCCAGCACGAAGGAAACGCGATCCACCGCTGCCGATTCGCCGGCGACGAAACGGCGCGTCAGGCCGTCGACCTCGAGGAGCGTTCGTGCCGGCTGCTGCCGGAAGCCCAGCGGCGAGGCATCGGCCGGCATGCGAAAGGTCACGGATTTCGGTAGCTGCTGCATGCGTCCCCCAAGGACCGCCTGTGCGGTCCTAGTCCCCCCCCTTGCGGTCATGCCTGAGCACGACGCCGACGAAAAGGGCGGAAAAGGCGATGATCGCCGCGGCATAGGGCGCGGCGTCGACCAGCATTCCTTCCGAGGTGCGCGAGAACATGGTGATCGCCAGCGGCCGGAAACCGGTGGGGGCGAGCAGGAACGCGATCGGCAGTTCCTTCATCGCGATGACGAAGACCAGGACCATCCCGGCCACCACCCCGGGGCGGATGTTGGGCAGGGTGACGCGCCAGAAGGTCGCCGCCGGGCCGTGGCCAAGCGCGCGGGCGGCGTCTTCCATGGACGGGCGGATCTGGTAGAGCGCCGACCGGATCGGTCCCAGGGCCAGCGCCAGGAAGGCCAGCCCGTAGACCGTCACCAGCAGCACATGCGACTGGTAGAGCCAGCGCGGCCCCTGCAGAGAAAAGAACACGAAGGCCAGCGCAAACGCCAGCGCCGGGACGGCATAGCCGACGAAAGCCAGCCGGTTGATCAGCGTCGACAGCGGCGACGGGTAGCGCACCGCCAGCACCGCGACCGGCAGCGCCATGCCCGCCGCCAGCACGGCCGCGGGCACCGCCACCGACAGCGACTGCCCGAAGCTGTCAAGCAGGGCCGGCAGCACCGGGCCGATGGCCGAGCGCGTCATCCAGAAGGTCAGCACCGCCACCGGCAGCCCCAGCGAGGCCAGCACCACGGCCGCGGAGAACAGCCAGCCCGCCAGCCGGCCGGCCAGCCCCAGCCGCAGCCGCCGCGACCCGGTCCCGCTGCCCGAACCGATGCGGTCATAGCGGACCCCCTCGCGCAGCCGGCTTTCCCACCACACCACGCTGAGCGCGATGGCGATCAGGATCAGTGCCAGCCAGGCGGCGTAAAGCCGATCGAAGGCGGCCGCATACTGCTGGTAGATGACATAGGAGAACGCCTCGTAGCGCATCAGCGCCACGGCACCGAAATCGCCGATCACATAGAGGCCGACGACCAGCCAGCCGGCCATCAGCGCCGGCATCAGATGCGGCAGGGTGACGCGCTGAAACACCTCGCGCGGGCTGCAGCCGAGGGCGCGAGCGCTTTCCTCGAGGCTCTGGTCCAGCCCGGCGAAGGCGGCGCGCAGGTTCAGGTAGAGATAGGGGAAACAGTAGAGGCTCAGCGCCAGCGTGGCGCCCCACAGCCCCTGTGGCCGCGGCAGCGTTACGCCGAGGATCTGGTTGAGGAAGCCGTAATTGCCGGCGAGCCCGATCAGCGCATAGGCCATCACATACCCCGGCACCGCCAGTGGCAGCACCGCAAGGACATTGATCAGCCGCCGACCCGGCAGATCGGTGCGGCTGATCAGCCAGGCCAGCGGCAGGGCGATCATGGTGCAGACCGCCAGCACACCCGCGGTCAGGGCGGCCGTGTTCAACAGGAGTTCCGCCGTGCGCCAGCGCCACAGCAGACGCGCCACCGTATCGAAATCCGCCTGAAAGGCGCGCAGCAGAAGATACCAGAGAGGTAACAGCATGAGCCCCCCGACCATCAGGCCGAGGGCTGTGAAGATCACGCGGGGCAGCGGCATCCGCCGCCCCGCGAAGAGATCGGACGCCGTCAAATCAGGCCGGCCTCCCGGATGAGTTCCAGCGTGCCTTCCATGTCGACGATCCGGTTGAGGTCGAAGTCGGGCGCCGCGGCGTTCGCCTCGGAATAGCTGACCCCCATGCCCGACACCGGCACGATGCCAATGCCGCTGACCGGGAACTCGTAGACGTTGCCGGTGAAATACTGCTGCGCCACCTCGCCCAGCAGGAAGTCGATGAAGGCGGTCGCGGCCTCCTTGTTTTCGCTGCTTTCCAGCACACCGATTCCGGCGACCATCATCAGGTTGCCCAGGTCGCCGGCCTCGAAGGTGGCCTGCGCGACCGGGAAGTCGGCGTCTGAAGCAAGGAAACGGCCGAGGTAGTAGTTGTTGGTCAGCATGATGTCGGCCTCGCCATCGGCGATGGCCTGATGCCCGGCGGTGTTGTTGCGCACGATCACCGGATCGATGGCAGCCAGGCCCTTCAGCCACTCCAGTGCGAAATCGTCGCCCGCCGCCTCGCGCAGCGCCGTCACATGGGCGATGAAGGAGCCGTTCGTGGGCGCCAGTGCCATGCGGCCGCGGAAGCGCTCGTCGGTCAGCTCGGCCATGGTGACGGGCAGTTCGTCGGCCTCCACGCGCTCGGGCGAGTAGATCACCAGCCGCGCGCGGCCCGAGGTGCCGATCCAGCGGCCACCGGCATCACGGTGGATCGCCTCCACGCGGTCCAGCGTCGCCTGCGGCAACTCGGCGAACATCGGCTTGATGGTGCCCAGGGCGGCCACGTCCTGGGCCCAGAAAAGATCGGCCGGCGAGCGGCCCCCCTCTTCCTGCAGCAGGATGGCGAGTTCCGCGGTGCCGCCATAGCGGACGTTGACTTCGATGCCGGTCTGTTCGGTGAAGGTGGCGATGATGGGCGCGACCAGCGGTTCGCCGCGGCCGGAATAGAGGGTGATCTGCTCTGCCGTGAGGGGGGTTGCGGCCAGTGCCGCCAGCGCCAGCACGGTGGGCTTGAGGATGTTCATTGGGTCTTCTCTCCCGTGTGTCTGCTTCGATCGCTCGATCAAGGCAGGAACAGGGTCACGGTAACGCGCCCGACCATGCGGCCCCGGGCGCCTGCCTCCCGCAGGGCGCAAGCGCCCCGCTCGATTCCTACATGCCTCGGGCTAGAGAAGTTGACAAGAACAGTCAAGAACCAACCGGGCCGGGCGCGGCAACGGGATTCTGCCGGCGGGAGTCTACAGGCCGGATCCGAAGGCGGGTCATGCGCCCTCGTGTCGCAGCCTGATACTGTCAACCTGTCCTGACATTTTTGCCCGAACGGGCTCAAGACACCAAAGTTCCGCTTGCGAGACTCGATTTCCCATGCTCATGATGACGCCATGAGTGTCACGTCTGATTTACACCCGCGTGCCCTGCCGCAGCCTGCGGCGATGCTGGAACTGATCAAGCCGATCACCTGGTTCCCGCCGATGTGGGCCTATCTGTGCGGCGTCGTCTCCTCGGGTGTCTCGCCGCTGGACAAGTGGTTTCTGGTGCTGCTCGGCATCCTGCTCGCCGGCCCGATCGTCTGTGGAATGAGCCAGGCGGCGAACGACTGGTGCGACCGGCATGTCGATGCCATCAACGAACCGCACCGTCCGATCCCCTCGGGCCGCATCCCGGGCCGCTGGGGGCTGTGGATCGCGCTGGCGATGTCGGGGCTCGCGCTGTTCGTCGGCTGGTGGCTGGGCCCCTGGGGGTTCGGCGCGACCGTCGTCGGCGTGCTCGCCGCCTGGGCGTATTCCTGCCCGCCGGTGCGGCTGAAGCGGTCGGGCTGGTGGGGGCCGGGTCTCGTCGGCCTCTCCTATGAGTCCCTGCCCTGGTTCACCGGCGCCGCGGTGCTGGCCGTCGGCGCGCCATCCTGGGAGATCGTGGTCGTCGCCCTGCTCTACGGCATCGGCGCACACGGGATCATGACGCTCAATGATTTCAAGGCGCTGGAGGGCGACCGGCAGACGGGTGTGAACTCGCTGCCCGTCATTCTGGGGCCGGAGCGCGCTGCCAAGGTCGCCTGCTGGGTGATGATCGTGCCGCAACTGCTGGTCATCGGGCTGCTGTTCTACTGGGATCGGCCCTGGTACGGCTTCTTCATCGTGATCTCGGTGATCCTGCAGTTCTACGCCATGGCGGTGCTGCTGAAGGACCCCAAGGCCAAGGCGCCATGGTACAACGCCACCGGTGTTTCCCTCTACGTGACCGGCATGATGATCACCGCCTTCGCCCTGCGCACGCTCTGAGGAGACCGCCATGCCGATCCGGCACCTTTCGTGGTTCTCGATCTTCCGGCTGGGCACGGTGCAGCTCTGCCTGGGCGCCATCGTGGTGCTGATGACCTCGACCCTGAACCGGCTGATGGTGGTCGAGCTGATGCTGCCCGCGGTGCTGCCCGGTGCACTGGTGGCCTTCCACTACGGGGTGCAGATCACCCGGCCGAACTGGGGTTACCGGTCCGACACGTCGGGCAATCGCACCCGCTGGGTGATCATCGGCATGGGCATGCTGGCGGTGGGGGCGCTGATGGCGGCCTTCGCGATCCCGCTGCTGGAGGCATCCTTCTGGACCGGCCTTCTGATCTCGATCGTCGCCTATGGCATGATCGGCATGGGGGTGGGTGCGTCCGGCACCTCGCTGCTGGCGCTGATGGCCACCGCGACGGAGGAGCGCCGACGCCCGGCGGCGGCCTCGATCACCTGGCTGATGATGATCCTCGGCATCGCCGCCACCGCGATCACCGTTGGCCAGGTGCTCGATCCCTACAGCCATGAGCGCATGCTGGCCATCGTCGCAGTGGTGGTCAGCGGGGCCTTCGCGGTGACCTGCATCGCCATCTGGGGAATCGAGCGGCGCGCCGGAGTGCAGGCGGCGCCACTGGCCGAGCCGATGCGGTTCCTTGACGGGCTGCGCGAGATCTGGGCCGAGCGGGCGGCGCGCAACTTCACCTTCTTCGTGTTCCTGTCGATGACCGCCTATTTCATGCAGGAGCTGATCATGGAGCCCTTCGCCGGGCTGGTGTTCCAGATGACGCCGGGTCAGACCACCTCGATGTCGGGGGCGCAGTCGGGCGGCGTTCTGCTGGGCATGGTGCTGGTCGGTGTTGCTGCCACCGGCCTGCGTCTGGGGGCGCTGCGCAGCTGGGTGATCGCCGGATGCCTCGGTTCGGCGGCCACACTGGCGGCGCTGGTGTTCATCGCAACCGGCGGGCTGCAACCGTTGCTGCTGCCGGGTGTGATCACGCTGGGCTTCTTCAACGGCATGTTCGCAGTCGCCGCCATCGGCGCGATGATGCAGCTTGCGGGTCAGGGGCGCGCGCGGCGCGAAGGCACGCGGATGGGCTTGTGGGGCGCGGCGCAGGCCATCGCCGCGGGCTTCGGCGGGCTGTTCGGCGCGGCGCTGGCCGACATCACGCGCAAGGCGCTGGGATCCGATGCCCATGCCTTCGGCACCGTCTTCACCATCGAGGCGGCCCTGTTCCTCGCCAGCGCCTTCGTCGCGCTGCGGGTGATGGAGGGTCGCCGTCCAACCGCCCGTGCGGGCCTCGTTCCGGGAGAGTGACCCCATGACCCTCCAGACCAGCTATGATGTCGTCGTCGTCGGTGGCGGCCCTTGCGGCGCGACGGCGGCCGAGGATCTGGCCCGCGCCGGAAAGCGCGTGGCACTGATCGACCGGGCCGGGCGGATCAAGCCCTGCGGCGGGGCCATCCCGCCCCGCCTGATCGCCGATTTCGACATTCCGGACGATCAGCTGGTGGCGAAGATCAACACCGCGCGGATGATCTCGCCCACCGGGCGCAAGGTCGACATCCCCATCGAGGGCGGTTTCGTCGGCATGGTGGACCGCGAGCATTTCGACGAGTTCCTGCGGGTTCGGGCGGCGCAGGCCGGCGCCGACCGCCACACCGGCACCTTTGTCCGGATCGAGCGCGACGGGAACGGCCCGCGGGTGATCTATCGCGACAAGGCCACCAAGGAGGAGCGCGCGCTGCCCACCAGGCTGGTGATCGGCGCCGACGGCGCACGGTCCGGCGTGGGCCGGCAGGAGGTGCCGGGCGGCGACACCATCCCCTATGTGATCGCCTATCACGAGATCATCACCCCGCCCGAGGGCGGCACCAGGGCCGTGGGCGACTATGACCCGATGCGCTGCGACGTGGTCTATGACGGCGCAATCTCGCCCGATTTCTACGGCTGGGTGTTTCCGCACGGCAAATCCTGCTCGGTCGGCATGGGCACCGGCAAGGACGGGGTGGATCTGAAGGCCTGCACCGCGGCGCTGCGGGCAAACTCCGGCCTCGCCGGCTGCGAAACGGTCCGGCGCGAGGGCGCGCCGATCCCGCTCAAACCGCTCGACCGCTGGGACAACGGCCGCGACGTGGTGCTGGCGGGCGATGCCGCCGGCGTGGTGGCGCCCAGTTCGGGAGAGGGGATCTATTACGCCATGGCCTGCGGGCGCGCGGCGGCGACGGCGGTGCAGGCGTGCCTGGCATCGGGCCGGGCAAAGGACCTCGCATTGGCGCGCAAGATGTTCCTGAAGGAGCATGGCAGCGTGTTCAGGATCCTCGGCGCGATGCAGGACGCCTATTACAAGTCGGACGAACGCCGCGAGCGCTTCGTGTCACTGTGCCACGACATCGACGTGCAGAAGCTGACCTTCGAGGCCTACATGAACAAGAAGCTGGTGAACGCCCGGCCGCTGGCCCATCTCAAGATCGGCGTCAAGAACCTGCTGCATCTGAGCGGCCTCGTCCGCCCGACCTACGCATGACCGACATGATCCCGGCCTGGGTGAACGGCACGCTGACACCGGTGGAGAAGCTCGCGGCGCATGTGCAGGGGCTGCGGCACAAGGCAATCTCGGTCTTCGTGATGGACGGCGACCGGATCCTGATCCAGCAACGCGCACTCGGCAAGTATCACACGCCTGGCCTCTGGGCGAACACCTGCTGCACCCATCCCCGGTGGGAGGAGACGGCCGATGCCTGCGCCCGGCGCCGGCTGCGCGAGGAACTCGGCATCGCCGACCTCGCGCTCGAGTACCGCGACCGGGTCGAATACCGCGCCGAGGTGGGCGGCGGTCTCACCGAGCACGAGGTGGTGGACATCTTCCGCGCCGAAGCCGACCCGGCGCTGCGCGTGGCGCCGAACCCGGAGGAGGTGATGGCGGTGCGCTGGGTCGGGCTGGAGGCGCTGATGCAGGAGGTGGCCGAGCACCCCGCGCGCTTCACCCCCTGGCTGCGCATCTATCTGGCCGAGCACGCGCGCGCGATCTTCGGCGATCCGGCAGCGGCCTGACCCCCCTCGCCTTTTCCGCGAACCGCGGGCATACCGCGCTCATGCGCGAAGAATTCCCTCGCCTGACCGTTGCCGATGCTGCCTCGCTCGCCCGGCGGGTGCTGCATGCAAACCGCGTTTCGGATGCGAACGCTGCTGCCGTGGCGCGCGCGCTGGTCGATGCCGAATTGGCCGGGCAGGAGGGCCACGGGCTGCGACGGCTGCCGAGTTATTCCGCCCAGGCGCGCGCAGGCAAGGTGGACGGGTTCGCCACGCCGCGGGCCGAGCGGCTGCGCCCGGCCGTGCTGGCCGTGGATGCCGCACATGGCTTCGCCTACCCGGCACTGGAGCTTGCCTGCGCCGAGTTGCCGGCCATGGCGCGGGCGCAGGGCGTGGCCCTCGCCGGCATTCGCCGGTCGCATCACGCGGGGGTCGCCGGTCTGGTGGTGGAACGGCTGGCGCACGCCGGGCTTGTCGCGCTGCTTTTCGCCAATGCGCCGGCCTCGATCGCGCCCTGGGGCGCCGCGCGGCCCCTCTACGGGACCGACCCCATTGCCTTCGCCGCTCCGCTTCCCGACGGCCACGGCGCGGGCGGGCCCGTGGTGGTGGATGTCTCGTTGTCGCGGGCACCGCGTGGCAGGCTGATGGCCGCGGTGCAGGCGGGAACGCCCATCCCGGAAGGCTGGGCCCTGGGTCCGGACGGTCGACCCACAACGGACCCGCAGACGGGCATGGCCGGCACCATGGTTCCGATGGGCGAGGCCAAGGGCACCGCGCTCGCGCTCATGGTGGAACTGCTGGCGGCCGGGCTCACCGGCGCACGCTTCGCCGACGAGGCGAGCTCTCTGTTCGATGCCGACGGGCCGCCGCCGGGGCTGGGGCAGTTGATCCTCGCCATCGACGCCACGGCGCTTTCGGCCGATGCGGTCCTGCGTTTCGCCCGGCTCGCGCAGACGGTGATGGACACTGCCGGCGCACGGCTGCCGGGCCATCGCCGGCACGCGCTGCGCCGAGAACTGATGGCCGAAGGGATTGCGGTAGCACCGGGCCTTCTGGCGGAACTGGAGGCTCTGACGGGATAGCGGCTCAGCCTGCCAGCACTCCGCGGTCGATCTGGTCCTGTTCGATCGATTCGAAGAGCGCCTTGAAATTGCCCTCCCCGAAGCCCTCGTCGCCCTTCCGCTGGATGAACTCGAAGAAGATCGGGCCGATCACCGTGCGCGAGAAGATCTGCAGCAGGATCTTCGTCTCGCCACCATCCACGACCCCTTCGCCGTCGATCAGGATGCCGTGCTTCGCCATGCGGTCGAGCGGCTCGGCATGGCCCCGCACCCGCTCGCGGCTCATCTCGTAATAGCGCATCGGCGGCTTCGGCATGAACGTCAGCCCGGCTTCGGCGATCGCATCGGTGGCGGCATAGATGTCGTCGGTGCCCACCGCAATGTGCTGGATGCCCTCGCCGTTGTAGCGTTTCAGATATTCCACGATCTGCCCGGTCTCGCCGCGATCCTCGTTGATGGGTATGCGGATGCGGCCGCAGGGGGAGGTCAGCGCGCGCGAGTGCAGGCCGGTATGCTTGCCCTCGATGTCGAAGAAGCGGATCTGTCGAAAATTGAATAGCCGCCCATAGAAATCGAACCACTTGTCCATGTTGCCGCGGTGAACGTTGTGGGTCAGATGGTCGAGATAGTGAAAGCCCACCCCGCGTGGCTTCGGCGCTGAAAACCACTCGAAATCGTCATAGGGGGTATCGTCGCCGTAACGGTCGACGAAGTAGATCAGCGAGCCGCCAATCGCGACAATGGCCGGAACGTTCAAAGTTTTTCCTTCGCTGTCATAGGGCTTCGCACCGTTCTTCACGGCATGTGCGAAGGCATGCCCGGCATCCGCAACGCGCCAGCCCATCGATGGCGCGCAGGGCCCGTGTTCGGCGGCGAAGCGGGCGGCGTGGCTCGCGGGATCGGCGTTGAGGACATAGGTTATATCGCCCTGCTGCCAGAGTTCGATGTCACGGTTCCGGTGCCGCACGGTGCGGGCATAGCCCATGCACGCGAAGAGGGCGCGCAGGGTCTCGGGTTCGGGATGCGCGAACTCGACGAACTCGAAGCCGTCGGTGCCGGCCGGATTCTCGGCGCTGATGCTGGCGCGGGGAGCGTCGTGCGGAAAGGGCCCCATGTCATCCTCCTGAGATGTTCTTGAAATGCAAGATACCGCAGGGTGCTTGTCAGCACGGCGCATTTTCCGGCATGGTCACACCCTCAGATGCTCTTTTGGCGCACGGACCTTCGGAATGACGCAAGATACTTGCATACTCGACGCCAAGGACCGTCGCCTGCTCGCCGCCCTGCAGGAGGATGCGACGCTCACGGCCCAGGCGTTGGCCGAGCGCGTGCATCTCTCGCCCAGCCAGGCGGCACGACGACGCGCCCGGCTCGAGGCCGCGGGGGTGATTGCCGGCTATGCTGCCCGGCTCGATGCCGCGCGGTTGGGGCTGGGCGTGCAGGCCTTCATCCGCGTGATCATGGCTGCGCACAGCGCCGAGGCCTCGCAGGGCTTTGCCCGGCTGCTGGCCGGCCTGCCCGAGGTGGTCCACGCCTGGACGCTGACGGGAGAGGCGGATTACCTGCTCCAGGTCTGGTGCGAAGATCTCGCCGGGTTGAACCGGCTGGTGCAGGACCGGCTGCTGCCGCATCCGGCGGTGGCGAGGGTCCAGAGCCAGATCGTGATGGAGCAGCTGAAGCGCAGCGGCGCCCTGCCGGTCTGACGGCGCGGCGCCGGCTGGACAGGCGCCCGCGACAGCGGCAAGCTTGGTCGCGTTCAACCGGGAAGCCCATGCATACACAGGTTGCCATCATCGGGGCGGGGCCGGCCGGGCTGATGCTGGCGCATCTGCTGGCCCGGGCGGGCCTAGAGACAGTGGTTCTGGAGAGGCGCAGCCGCGCACATGTCGAGGGCCGCATCCGCGCCGGCGTTCTGGAAGCCGGCACCGTGGACCTGTTGCGTGCGGCAGACCTCGGCGCGCGGATGGATCGCGAGGGGCAGCGGCATCGCGGCGCCGTCTTCGCCGATGCCGAACGGACGGTTCGCGTCGATTTCGAGGACGCCTGCGGCCGGTCGGTCATGGTCTACGGCCAGACCGAGATCACCCGGGATCTCTATGCCGCACAGGATGCGCGCGGCGCGCCGGTGCATCACGGAGTGGAGGGCGTGCAGTTCTCCGGCCTGGACGGCGGTCGTGTCGAGGTGAGCTGGCGGAAGAACCGAACCGAGCAGCGCCTGACCGCCGATTTCTTGGCCGGCTGCGACGGCTTTCACGGCATCAGCCGGCAGGCGATTCCGTCCGCGGCACGGCAGGAGGCGGAGCGGGTATGGCCCTTCGCCTGGCTCGGCCTGCTTTCGGAGAGCCCGCCCGCGGCCGGGGAACTGGTCTATGCCGCAAGCCCGCGGGGCTTCGCGCTGGCGTCCATGCGCAATCCCGGGCTTTCTCGCTACTACCTGCAGGTGCCGTCCGGCACCGCGGCCGAGGACTGGGACGACGCCGCCTTCTGGGCCGAGTTGCGGCGACGACTGCCCGAAGCGGTGGCAGCCAGGCTGCAGAGCGGCGCGACGGTGGAGAAGTCGGTGGCCCAGCTCCGCAGCTTCGTCTGCACGCCAATGCGCTGGGGGCGGCTCTTCCTGTGCGGCGACGCCGCGCATATCGTCCCGCCCACCGGTGCAAAGGGGCTCAACCTTGCGCTGGCCGATGCCCGGCTTCTGGCCGCAGCGCTCGCGCTCTGGTATGATCGGCATGATGTTTCCGGGCTGGACGCGTATTCGGATCGCGCGCTGACGCGGGTCTGGCGGGCGATGCGGTTCAGCGCCGCGATGACGGCGATGCTGCACCGCATGCCCTCGGCCGACCCCTTCGAGGAGAGGCTGCAGGCGGCCGAGCTGGCACAGCTGGCTGAGTCGAAGACGGCGCGCCGCCTGCTTGCCGAGAATTACACGGGCCTTGCGCTCGACTGCCCGGATTGACATGCGTCAAGGCACCTGCCCGGCAACCGGGCGAGGGAGGATCGACCCCAAACGCGACGGAGACCCGGATGCCCGCCGTCCCGAAGTCCGGCCGCACCGCGGCGGCCCGCAAGCCGCCCCCCACCGCGGCAGCGGCACCCGTGCCGCCGAGCCCATCCCTGCCGCGCACCGAACGGCCGGAGCACCCGAATCGGGTGCTGGACCGGGCCGCGCAGGCGGCGCTGGCGCGCTGGACCGGCGGCATCTCGCCCCACGCGGTGATAGAAGCCTGGAGCGACTGGGCGATGCATCTCGCCCGTGCACCCGGGCGGCAGCTGGAACTGATGGAGCGCGCGCAGACCAACGCCGCGAAGCTGGTCCGCCACGCCGTCGACTCCGCGGTCGCCGAGGCGGCCGAGCCGCCCTTCACGCCGCGACCGCAGGATCCCCGCTGGCGCCATGAGGGCTGGCAACGCCCGCCCTTCAGCCTGATGCAGCAGGGGTTCCTGGCGATGCAGGATTGGTGGGAGGCAGCTACGGCACCACTTCCCGGTCTGCGTCGCGACACCGCCGACCGCACCGGCTTCATGCTGCGGCAGACGCTCGACATCGCCGCGCCGTCGAACGCGCCGCTGCTCAACCCCGAGATCCTCGAAGCGACCCGCCGGCATCAGGGGCGCAATCTTACCGAGGGCGCGCGCAACTTTCTCGACGACATGTCCCGCCTCGCCACCCAGACGCCGCGTCCGATCCCGGCGGAGTTCGCGCTGGGCGAGCAACTGGCCTGCACGCCCGGGCAAGTGGTCTTCCGCAACGAGTTGATGGAACTGATCCAGTACAGCCCGCAGACCGAGACGGTGCAGGCCGAGCCGGTGCTGATCGTGCCGGCCTGGATCATGAAATACTATATCCTCGATCTCTCGCCCGAGAATTCGCTGATCAACTGGCTGGTCGGGCAGGGATTCACCGTCTTCGCCATTTCCTGGGTCAACCCGGGCGCCGACATGGCGAACATGTCGCTCGAGGATTACCGGCAGCGCGGGATCATGGCGGCGCTCGACGCGATCGGGGCGATCCTGCCGGGGCGCAAGGTGCATGCCAACGGTTACTGCCTCGGCGGCACGCTGCTGGCCATCGCCGCGGCGGTGATGGCGCGGGACGGCGACGACCGGCTCGCCTCGGTCACGCTGATGGCCGCACAGGTGGATTTCGCCGAGGCCGGCGAGCTGCTGCTGTTCCTCGACGAGAGCCAGGTGGCGTTTCTCGAGGACATGATGTGGGCGCAGGGGTATCTGGACCGGCCGCAGATGGCCTTCGCCTTCGCGGCGATCCGGGCCGAGGACCTGATCCATACCCGCAACGTCCGCCGGTATCTCCTGGGTCTGCGCGACATGCCGCGCGACATCACCGTCTGGAACGGCGACACCACGCGGATGCCGGCGCGGATGCACTCCGAATACCTGCGCGGCATCTTTCTGGAAAACCGGATCAGTGCGGGCCGCTTCGCGGTCGGGGGCCGGGTGATCGCGCTCAAGGATATCCGCGTGCCGATGTTCGTTGTGGCCACCGAGACCGATCACATCGCCCCCTGGCGCTCGGTCTACAAGACCAAGCTGTTCACCGGTGCCGACCTGCGTTTCCTGCTCACCAAGGGCGGACACAATGGCGGGATCCTCAGCGAGCCCGGCCATCCGCGGCGGCATTACCGGATCGGCCACCGCAAGCCCGGCGCGCTCTACATGGATGCGGAGAGCTGGCTGGCCCGGCATGCGCCGGTCGCGGGGTCGTGGTGGCCGGAATACGGCGGCTGGCTGACCGAACAGGGTTCGGGCAGGGTGGCGCCCCCGCCGATGGGTGCGCCGGAGGCCGGATATCCCCCGCTGATGCCGGCACCGGGCAGCTACATCCACCAGCGCTGAGCCGGCGGGGCTGGCGGGCGCGGGGCTTTTCCTTGGCGTGCGAACATGCATGATGGAAGGTGCCGCCGGGGAGGGGCGCCGATGTCCGAACTGACCGATCGCGGCCGCGCGACGCGCGCCCGGGTTCTGGGCGAAGAACATGTCGCCCGCAGCGAGACCCGGGCGACGCCCTTCGACGCCCCGTTTCAGGCGCTGCTGACCGACACTGCCTGGGGTCATGTCTGGTCGCGCGAGACACTGCCGCTGCGCGAGCGCTCGATGCTGACCATCGCCCTGCTGGCGGGGCTGGGCAACCACGAGGAACTGGCGCTGCACATCCGCGGCGCGGCCAACACCGGCACCAGCGAGACGGACGTGATGGAGGTGCTGCTGCATGTCGCCGTCTATGCCGGGGTGCCGCGGGCCAACAGCGCAATGCGGGTCGCCCGTGAAACCTACGCCGCGATGCGGACCGAGGAGGCAGGGCGATGACCTGCCCGCCCGGTCTCCTGCCCCGCCCCCATGGCTGGCACCCACCGGCGCTGACCCCGGCCTATCGCAGTTCGGTGGCACGCGCGCCGCGGCTGGCGCCGCTGTCGCTGGATGCCACGCTGACGGAATTGACCGGTCCCGTCTTCGCCACCGCCGACCTCGGGCCCGGCGACGCCGATCTCATCCGGAATCATGCCCGCCAGGGGCGGGAAGCGCTGGGCGAGCGGATCATCCTGCATGGCCGCGTTCTCGACGAGGCCGGACGGCCGGTGCCCGGCACGCTGGTCGAGATCTGGCAGGCCAACGCCGCGGGCCGCTACCGTCACCACCGCGACGGATACCGCGCCCCGCTCGACCCGGATTTCGGCGGCTGCGGGCGCACACTGACCGGCGCCGACGGCGGATACGCCTTCCGCACGATCCGCCCCGGCGCCTACCCCTGGCCCAATGGCGGCAACGACTGGCGCCCTGCGCATGTCCATTTCTCGCTGTTCGGGCAGTGCTTCGGCCAGCGGTTGATCACCCAGATGTATTTTCAGGGCGACCCGCTGATCGCCCGCTGCCCGATCGCGCAGGGGGTTCCGGATCCTGTCGGGGTGACGCTGATGACCGCACAGCTCGACATGTCGGCGGCGATCCCCTTCGAGTGCCTCGCCTATCGCTTCGACATCGTGCTGCGCGGGCGCCGCGCGACCCCCTTCGAAAACCGGCCCGAGGGAGGCTGAACGCATGCGCCCCCCCGCCCCGCCCCCCGTTCGACTGCGCGAGACGCCATCGCAGACCGCCGGCCCCTATGTGCATCTGGGGCTTCTGCCCGACGTGGCCGGCCTCGACCGCGGTCCGGCGCCGCTCGCCGCCACCCCGGCCGCGCCAACGGTGCCCGGCGAGCGCATCCGCATCGAGGGCTCCGTCATCGATGGCACCGGTGCCCCGCTGCGCGACGCGGTGATCGAGATCTGGCAGGCCGATGCCGCCGGCATCCACCCCCACCCCGACGATCCGCGGCACGCCGCGGTCGCGCCGGGCTTTCGCGGCTGGGGGCGGGTGGCGGCCGATCCCGAAACCGGAGTCTGGCGCCTCGAAACGGTGAAGCCCGGCCCGGTGCCCACCCGCGATGGCCGCGCGATGGCCCCCCATGTCGCGGTCTGGATCGTCGCCCGCGGCATCAACCAGGGTCTGGCCACCCGGATGTATTTCGCAGACGAGGATAATGCCGCCGACCCGCTGCTGGAGCGCATCGATCCGCCGGGCCGCCGCGCCACGCTGCTCGCCCCCCGGACGATACACGCCGGCCTGCCCGTCTATCGGTTCGACATCCGGCTTCAGGGGCCGGACGAAACCGTCTTTCTCGACATCTGAGAGGCCCCATGAGCAAACCCTGCATCATCTGCGTCGCCATCACCGGCTCGGTCCCGCGCAAGACGGATAACCCCGCCGTGCCGATCACCGTGACCGAACAGGTCGAGAGCACGCAGCAGGCTTTCGAGGCCGGCGCCGCCATCGCGCATTGCCATGTCCGCAACGACGACGAGACACCGTCCTCGGACCCCGGGAGGTTCGCCCGGCTGAAAGAGGGATTGGAGAAACACTGCCCGGGCATGATCGTCCAGTTCTCCACCGGCGGACGCTCGGGCTCGGGGCGGGAACGCGGCGGCATGCTGCCGCTCGCTCCGGACATGGCCTCGCTCACCGTCGGTTCCAACAACTTTCCCACGCGGGTCTACGAGAACCCGCCCGATCTGGTGGACTGGCTGGCGGCCGAAATGCTGGCCCACGATGTAAAACCCGAAATCGAGGCCTTCGACCTCAGCCACATCTTTCAGGCCGCGAAGATGGCGGCGGACGGCCGGCTGCGTGCCCCCCTCTACGTACAGTTCGTGATGGGGGTTAAGAACGCCATGCCGGTGGACCGCGAGGTCTTCGATTTCTACATCCGCACGCTCACGCGCCTCGCCCCCGATGCCGAATGGTGCGGCGCGGGCATCGGGGCAGGGCAGATCCTGGTGAACGAGTGGTCGATCGCCGCCGGCGGGCACACCCGCACCGGCCTGGAGGACAACGTCCGGCTCGACCGTGAAACCCTCGCCCCATCCAATGCCGCCCTGGTGCGGCGCGCGGCAGAGCTGTGCGAGAAACACGGCCGGCCGGTGGCGACGCCATCGCAGGCGCGTGCCATCCTCGGCCTGCACGCCGCCTGATGCCGGCAAGCCCGCTCGACTCCGGGCTTTTCGCCGGGCTTTTCGGCGATCCGGAACTGGCGGCGCATTTCTCCGACCGGGCCACGCTCGACACGATGCTTCAGGTGGAGGCCGCCCTTGCCGCAGCGCAGGCGGCCGAGGGGATGATCCCCGCCGAAGCGGCCGCGGAAATCGCCTATGCCGCGGCGACGGCGCGGATCGACCCGGCGGCACTCTCGGCAGGCACCGCGCGTGACGGAGTGCCGGTGCCGGCCCTGCTGGCGGCCCTGCGCGCGGACCTGGGGGAGGAGGCGGCGGGCCGGCTGCACTGGGGCGCCACTTCGCAGGACATTGTCGACACCGCCCTGATGCTGCGGCTGCGCGCCGCGCTCACGCTGATCGAGCGACGTCTTGCGGCGTTGACCGCAACGCTGGGCGATCTTGCCGCGGCGCATGCGGATACCCCGTTGGCGGGGCGGAGCTATGGCCAGGCCGCGGTGCCGACCAGCTTCGGTGCGGTGGTCGCGGGCTGGGGTTGGCCCCTGCTCGCCCATGCCGAGCGGCTGGAGGGGCTGCGGACACGGCTGTTGCGCGCAAGCCTGGGCGGCGCGGTCGGAACCCTGTCGGCGATGCAGGGGCGCGGCGCGGCGGTGCGCGCCCGCTTCGCCGCTGCGCTGGGGCTGCAGGACCCGGGGCACGGCTGGCACAGCTCCCGCGAGGGGCTGGCCGAACTCGCCGGCTGGAGCTGCGGTGTCACCGTGGCTCTGGGGCGGATCGGCGAGGATCTCTGGCTGATGGCGCAGAGCGGCGTGGCCGAGATCGGCCTCGCCGGGGGCAGCTCCTCGACCATGCCGCAAAAGGTGAACCCGGTGGCACCCTCGCTTCTGGTGGCGCTGGCGCGTGCCGCCGTGGCACTGGAGAGCGGGCTGCAGGGCGCGGCACTGCACCGCCAGAGCCGCGATGGCACGGCCTGGTTTACCGAATGGTTGCTGCTGCCGCAGTTGATGCTCGGCGCCGGCCGTGCGCTGGCGGCGGCACAGGAGATGCTGGCCGGGCTCGCACCGGATCCGGTGCAGATGGAGGCCAACATGGAAGGCGATCTTGGGCTCATTCACGCCGAAGCCCTGGTCTTCACCCTGGCGCTGCAGATGCCGCGACCGGCCGCGCAGGCGGCGGTGGCAGACCTCTGCGCCGAGGCGCGCGCCAGCGCCATGCCGCTGCGGCAGTTGGCCGCCCAACGTTTTCCCCACCTGCCGCCACTGCGCGCCGATCTTGGCGAAGCGCCGGCCGAGGCCCGCCGCTTCGCCGATGCCGCACGGCAGCCGGCTGGCTGAGAAGGGCCGGCCGCCCGTCGCACGGGGCCCGCGGCAGGTACCGCCCCTGCCTGCGCGCAAGTTCGGGTGTCACGCCGGCGATGCGCGAGCGGCCCGAGGGCTCAGGCCGGTTGCGCCATCAGCAGCAGGGTGCAACGGGGACATACCTCGTGAGTGGGGAGGCAGATGGTCGT
>SLBI01000246.1 GCA_007126375.1 Paracoccaceae bacterium | reverse complement strand
TCCCCGCCGCTGCGGCCGGGCCGTTCAGCGCGACGAAGATCAGTCGTTCCAGCGCTTCGCGCTCGCGCCCGATGCGGGCTTCGAGCCATAGCGCGATGAAATAGAAGACGATGGCAATGGCAAGTCCGACCGCAGTTGTGATCAGGGCCGTCCAGATGCCCCCGGCAAGCACTGCGGGGTCGACCGCACCTGTCGCCTCGGCCAGCCGGCCGAAGGCGTCGATCATGCCGACCACCGTGCCGAGCAGGCCCAGCATCGGCGCCGCCTGCACCACCGCCTCGAGCCCGCGCATGCTGCGCGACATCAGCGCAAGTTCCTCAAGTGCCGCCTGTCCCGCCCGAGCCTGGGCGTGGTCGGCGTCGCCGGGGCGCAGGGACAGCCCGGTCAGCAGCGCGTGAAACACGCGAAGCCGCACGTCGCTGCGTTCGGCCGCGCGACTCATGGCGCCGGCGCCGTCCCCTTCGAGCCAGAGCGCCATCGCCGTTTCCGCCGCCCGACGCCGCCCGACGCCGAGGCGCAGGAATTGCACCAGTTTGTAGAGCGTGACCGTGGCGGCAAAAACCGACACCAGTGCCAGTGCCAGCAGCACTGCCCAGCCGAAAAGCGTGATATCGTCCCGCAGAGGCAGCGTGACGGCCAGGCTGTCGATCATCCGCGCCTCCCTGACGGTGCCGAAAGGCGCGACGCCCCCGGCGCAACTACTGCCATCCGATCAGGAGCCGAACTGGACATCCACCCGCGACGAGGTCACCAGCATGTCAATGCAGTGCGGCACATTCTGGCCGACTTCGTTGCGGCACTCCTCGGCACCGTTGAGAAGCAGCCGGGACATCCGGTTGCAGTCGCGGTCGAGCAGGAACTGCACTACCCGGGTCTTGTCGTCGGGCAGTCGGCCGAATTCGAGGATGAGCCGCTGGGCGACCGTTCCGGTCTCGTCGAAGACGACCACGTCATAGGCCGCCTCGTCCAGTGCGACGCCGGTGGCGTTGTGCGCGACGAAGGTGACGCGGCATTCGCCCTCGACTTCCTCTAGATTGTTGAGTTCTAGGCCGAAGCGGAGATCCTGCGCAAGAACGGGCGTCGGCAGCAGAGCCGCCAAGCCCAGAGCGAAACCGACAGCACGGGGCCACGTTCCGGCACCGGTGCGCGAGGCGGAGAAGGAGATGGTCATTCCGCTGTGCCCTGTCTTGGCGTCACGGCAAAGCGGTAACATGGAATCGCGCCTGTGCAAAGCGTAGGCAGTTGCGCAAGGTACTGATGTCCGGCACTACACGGTTTGCGCCGCGTTGCCCGCCGGGCCGTGCACGGCGGGCGGTCAGCGGTGCTCGCCCACGCTCCAGCGGTCGCGCGGGTCGATCCGCAGGCGGATGCCCGAACCGGTGCGCGACGAGACGACCCGTTCGGCGCCGGTCACCGGTTTCGGCACCACAACCTCGGACGGACCGAAGGCAGATGCGGCCAGGGTCGGTGCCGGCCGGGCAGGCGGTGCCGCTGCGGCCCGTTCCGGCAGCCGATTCGGCATCGCGCTCTGCTCCGCATCAGCAACTGTCGCAGCCAATACGGCAGGAGGTGCAGGCAGGCCGCGCGGCGACACCGGCACCATACCGACGGTCGGAGTGGTCATGCGCGGCAGAGGAGCGGTTGCCACCGGTACTGCGGCGGCGGATGCAGCCGTGGCGGCGACGAAGGCCTCGAGCCGCGCAGGCTGACCCGGTTGCGGTGCAACCGCCACAGCCGGCGTGGTTTCCGGTGGCGGTGCAAGGACCGCTTTCAGCCCGGGCCATGCCATCGCAGCCGAGCCGGCGACGAGGGCCAGCGCGGCGGCTCCGGCGAGGATCCTGATCCCACCCTTGCCCGACGACAGGTCGGATGTGCGTCCTGAGGCGATCATATTCCTGGCACTCCTCTCGCTATGCATTGCGCCGGAGCCCGACGACGAGGTCGTCGGACACGACCGACGATCCGCGCATCGAGATATCCAGCGCCGCCCAGCCCCCAAGGCAGCCATCCACAGATGTTAACAAAGTCGAGGACAACGCGCAAACGAAGCCGGGGATTTCTGCCGATACGGCCACGAAGCAGAGAAGGGCGTGGCATTTCCGCCGCAGCCGGAAACGTTCAGGGCGGTGACGGCGCTCCTCCGGCCTGGGCAGACTCAGCGCAGGGCGCCAAGACGGTTCCACGCCGCGGTGAAGCCCATCAGCGAGAGGCCGATTCGCACCGTTTCCCCGTTCAGTGCCATCATTTCTGCTTCCAGCGTGCTTCCGCCCCGCAGCGCAGCCGCGAGTTCGGGCGGCAGGGGCGCCGCCGCGATGCAGCCATCCGGAACGCAGGTCAGAAAGCCGATCCGGACCTGCGGCGCTTCCGCATCGTCGATCCGAAGGGAAAGGCCTTCGGAAAGGCGCACGCCGAACGGGCCGAGCAGGGTCATCTGCGCGGCGTCGTCCGTGCCTCGCTGCACCGCCATGGACAGCACCCGGCGGCCGCCCTCGCCGCGCTGGCGGATTTCCTGCGCCATTTCGCACTGCCGGGTGCCGTTGGCGCCCTCGGCTTCGGCTGCGGAGCATCGCACCACCCAGTCACGATAGCTTTCGACCAGCGTGTCGGGGCCGTCGTCGGCGGTCTGTGTTGCGGCCGGTCCGCCATGGGCGAGTGCAATCCCGAGGGCAGCGGCAGAGAACAGATGGCGGAACCGGTGTTGCATCAGGGGTGGGGCTCCCGGGCCTTGGGTTGGGCAGGTCGTGGCAGTGCGCTGGCAAAGGCGGGGCTCAGCCGGCATCGATGATCGCATGGGCCATGGAGACGAAGCCGGCAAGGATACGAGCCCGCTGGTCGCGTTCGGCTCGGGCCAGGGCCAGCAGCACGCCGGCATTGATGGCACGGCCGGGCAGAAAGGGCGGAGGCGGCACCGCGGCCTGTTCCGGCGGCAACAGGGAGCCTCCGGTCCAGCCGACGCCAAGCGCAATCCAGACGCCCGGCGTCTTCGTGGTGCAGGCCATCGCGGCCGTGGCAGCGCGGTGGCGGGTCTCCTCGCCCGGGGCGCCGACCCAGTCCGCGGCCAGCGCCAGCATCTCCAGATCCTGCGGTTCCAGAACCTGACGCATGCGCATCAGGCATTCGTGGCCCCACCAGATACCGTGACGCAGCGCCATCGCCTGTGCGGCGAAGGTCACGGCTTCCTCCGGCGTTGCCGAGGCGGCGAGCCGGTCGATGAAAGCGCGCGAGGTTTCGCCGGGATCCGGCCTGTGGTCGAGATCCTGACCCACCTCGGGCATGGCCTCGAATAGCGCTGCGGCAACCGCGTGTCGAAGCGCGTTTTCCCGCTCTGCCACCGCTGCCCCTCCGGTCCGTTCCGCCTGCGCGATGTGGTTGTGCATCATCTGCCTGTCCGATCTGCTCTCGGGTTTCTGCCTTTCCAGCCGGGACGCTGCGGGTTTTCCCCGTCTGACGCGGTGCACGGGCCGCGGTCGCGCCGCCGTCCCCTGTCCGCTGCATCCTGCCGTTCTGCCGCTGATCTCCTCCACTGCCGCCGGGCGGGTTGTCTCAACTGTTGATCTTCACCACGCCGCCCTTGATGTCAAAGCTCACGCCGGCGCTGTGTTGCGAGCTCATGCCGGCCGAGGTCGTCAACTCGGTCATCGCCTTGACGGATATTTGTGGCGATTTCAGGGTGATTGACTGCGCATCGAGAACAATCGAACTCATCCCCACCTTGAGTTCCAGTTTCTGGCCGGCCTCGACCGACAGCACCTTGCCGACAGCGAGGCTGTCGTTCGCGCCGACGCTGGCGTCGCGATCGTTGCCGACGGCCCGGCTCTCGTCATGGCCGATGGTCACGGTCAGGTCGTTGCCGATGGTTGTCTTGCGGTCATTGCCGACGGTCAGCGCCTCGTCGTGTCCGATCTGCGTGGTGCGGTCGTTGCCGACCTCGCGCCGCTCGTCATTGAGCACCTTCGATTCCATGTCGTATTGCGCATGCTGGCGGAACAGTTCGTTGTCCTTCGTGTCGTCGAAGACGATCTCGTTGTAACCGCCGCCGCCGGGGGTGGAGTTCGACTTGATGCCCGCCTGGTTCTTCTCGCCGGGCAGGTCGAAGGGAGGCGGATTCTGGCCGTTGTAGACGCTGCCGGTGACCAGCGGCTGATCCGGGTCGCCCTCGAGGAACTGCACCACGACTTCCATGCCGATGCGGGGGATCACGATCCCGCCCCAGCCGTTGCCGGCCCACATCTGCGCCACACGGCAGCGCATCGAATGCGCGCCCTCCCGGTCCCAGTGGAATTTCACCAGAATTCTCCCGTGTTCGTCGCAGTCGATCTCGCCCTCGCCCACCACCATCGCGGTCTGCGGGCCGCGGATGCGCCCCTGCGTGATGCTGCGCTGCGGCACGATCGGGGTATCCACATGAACGTATTCGTACTGGCCGTCATAGGCGTCGCCGCCGGACCCGGAATCGCCGGCTTCATAGCCCTCTGCCTCGAAATGATGGATGCAGCGCACGGCCACGAACTCCTCACCGCCGATCTTGGGATCGGGATGGCCGTCGAGCACCATCTTCATCCCGGCGCCAAGGCTGAGCACGTCGCCGGATGCGCTGTGGCGGTGGTCGGCCACGGCTTCCTGAAGGCTGCGCAGCTTCGCCAGTGTCTTGCCACCTCCCTGTTCCGGATAGCCGCCGGGATAGTCGAATGATTCCAGCTCGCCATGCTCATAGGCCTGACCGGCGCTCTGTTCGGCGTCCATCGCGGCGGTCGGCGACTTGAAATTGTAATCCACCATCGAAACCTTTCCGGTGGTCATCCGGCGGTTCGCCACCCACTCGCGGATGTGCTCGCTGTCACCGCGATGCTGGCCCTCCACCATGCGGAAGGGCCGCTTGCCTCCCGGTAGCGGCTTGAAGGCATCGTTGCCGTCGGTCAGCACCAGCGTGTGGCCATGCAAGCGGTGGGTAAAGTGAAAGCTGATGCCGACGCGTTCCATCATCCGGCGGGCGAAATCCAGGTCGGTCTCGCGATACTGCACGGTGTACTCGAGCGTCGGGTAGCTCGCGGCCAGCTCCTGCTGCACATCGAGGCCATAGCGCGCGAAGACGTCGGTCAGGATCTCCGGCGCGGTCCGGTTGTGAAAGATGCGCTGGTCGCGGCGCAGCGAGGCGAGCCACAATCCCGGGCGCAGTGTCAGCGCATAGCCATGTGCGCCGTCGCGCGGTCCCAGCCAGCGAGCATCCGTCAGCACCCCGTCGAAGAAGCGCGGCCCGTGGGCGCGATTTATGGTCTGGATCTCCACCGAGCAGTGGCGACCGAGCAGATCGTCGAAATCGATGCTCGGCGACACGGAAATGCAGTCGACATGGAACTCGAACAACTCGTTGACCGCCTCGAACCCCTCGAAACGGCGCAGCGCCAGGCCGACCGTCTTTCCCTTGCCGGTGTCGTCGGGCGGATGGAAAACGCCGAGACGATTCTCCTGCGAGATCGCCTTTCCCCGTCGCAGCATTGCCGGTGTGATTGCCATTGCCGAATGACCCACCCTGCGTTCGGGTGCGGCTGCCGCCCGACCCGTCCCTGACCTGCTGCGTCCGCAGACGGCCGGAGGCGGCGCCCGACCGCCGCTCGCGCCGCCGGAGTTTGCACGGCGGCGGGCCGCGAAGCAAGGACAACGGAGGGCGGATGGCGCGACGGTGCGTTTCCGCTCCGGGCCGGACGGCCCGGAATCCGCTGGATTTGTTGCCGGCGGGCAACATCGGTTGCCGCTTTTGCCTGCCGGAAGGTGCCGAAAGCGCCGCGGCGGCCGAATTGGATTGAGCGCGAAAGCCTGAGCGACTACGGTCGCCGCAGCTTCCGACCGTTCATTCCGGCCGGCGTTCTGTCTTTCAGAAGGGACCACGCGACATGCCGACAGGGATCGCCACGCTCCGCACTTCGTCCTTCGATCGCGCAGGCCCGGGCCGGCGGCTGCGCGCCGGCACGGCGCTGGCAACCCTGCTCGCGCTGGGGCTCTTGACCGGCGGTGCCACCGCACAGTCGCTCTGGGTCGGCGGCTTCACGCCCGACTATGGCAACGACGACAACTGGGATCCGGTCGGGACGCCCACGGCGGCCGACGACGTGCTTCTCGACGCCACCTCGGCCGGCACCAACCCGCTGGAGGTCTTCGGGGGCACCACGGAGGAAGCGGCCAATATCACCATCACCGCCAACGATCTGAACGTCGTCGGCGAACTGCTGGTCGCCAACGATGTCGACCTTTCCGGCGGGAACATCAACGTCTTCGGCGCCGGCCGGCTGTCGGTCGGCGGGACGCTCGATGTGTCCGGGGCCGGGATCGTCAACAACTTCGGTGAGATCGAGGCCGGCACCGCGGTGCTGTCCGATGCCGGGCAGATCTTCAACGTCGAGAGCTTCACGACCACCGGTGACCTGGAGGTGTCGGGCGCCGGAACGCGGCTGATCTCGCCCGGTACGCTGTCGGCCGCGACGCTGTCGAACACTGCGGGCGCTGCCGCCTTCGACGGCGGCGGCGAGCTCGACATCGCCGCCAGCACCGGCGCGCAGCTTTCCGGCACCATCAATGCCGAGGTGTCGAACAGCGGCACCGGTCTGATGCTGTTCGTCGGCGCGACGGAAATCAACGGAAGTCTCACCAACAGCGCCGGCAACGGCAACACCGACGGCACGGACGGCGGCGTCGGGTTCGTCGCTCCGGGGGCAGCCGTCACCGTCAACGGCGACGTGACGAACGAGGCCGGCGGCTTGATGGCCCTCATCAATTCCGAACTGGTCGTGACTGGCACCTTGACGAACACCGGAACCGACAGCGCGTTCCTCTCCACCGACTCGAGCCTGTCCGCGAATGTCTCGAACGAGGTCGATGCCCGGTTCGTGGTGGAAGGCGCGCTGACGCATTCGGGCGATCTGCAGAACGCGGGCAGCTTCGAGATCGAGGGCGGCGGCTACGACGGCGACGGCACCGTCACCAACCTCTCGGGCGGCAGCATCGAGGTCGGCGACGGGCTGACCCTGACCGCCGGTGCGATCGATCTGCAGACCGGCTCCATTACGACGCTGGGGGTGGGCTCGACGCTGGAGGGGACGTCGAACACGCTGACCGTCGCCGGCCTGCTTGACGTCGCCACCGACGGCGTGGTGACCGATGCCGGCGCGGTCACTGTGGCCGACGGCGGCGTGGTGAACTTCAACGGCCCCGGCGGAACCGCGACGCTCAACTCCGACGCAGGCGCGATCACGGTGGAGGCCGGTGGCGCGATCAACCTGATCGACGGCGGTCTGGACGTCACCGGCACTGACCTCACTCTGGCCAATGCCGGCAGCATCGACATCCAGTCCGGTACGATGGACATCGCCGGTGCTCTGGAAAACACCGGCACGGTCGATGTTGCGGCGGGCAGCACCCTCTCGGTCGCAGACGGGATCAAGAACGCCGGCGACGGCGCGATAGCCTCCGAAGGGGTCATAATCGGCGACATCTCCAACTCTGCCGGCGTCTCCGTCGCCGGCGAGGTGACCGGCGATGTGGTGAACGAGGGCGCCGGCAGTTTCGTCATCAACGGCCCGCTGACACTGACCGGCAGCGTGACAAACAGCGCCGGCGGCGGCCTCACCGACGCCAGCGCCGGCGTCTTCGGAATGGACGCGTCCGGCGCCACCGCCACCATCTCGGGCCCGGTGGAGAACCTCGGCGGCGGCCTGTTCGGCGTCGGCGACGGCACGCTGCAGCTCGCCGGCACGCTGCGCAACCGTGATGCGGGCAGCAATGTGCTTGTCTTCGGCTCCGGCAGCCGACTTGAGGTCGGCGCGCTCGGCAACGAATCCGGTGCCACCGTCACCGTGCGCGACCAGGGCGTGCTCACCGCGGCCGGCATCGCCAACACCGGCGCCGGCACCCTCATGGCGGTCGAGGATCAGGGCAGGGTCGAGGCGGCGGGCCTGACCAACAGCGACGGCGCTGCGATTTCGGTCGACAGCGGCGGCGAGGTGATTCTGACGGGCATGCTGACCAACACCGGGTCCGGCAGCACGCTGACGATCGACGGCGCGTCCAGCAGCGTCAGCGCGGACAGCCTGCAGAACGAGGCGGGGGCGGCGATCGCCCTCACGGACGGAACACTCGCCACCGCGGGCGATGCCTTCAACACCGGCGGCGCGAGCATCGACATCGTCGCCGGGACGCTCGATGTCGGCGGTGTCTTCAACAACCAGTCGACCGTGGCCGTCGACACCGGCGAAGTCGCCGCCGGCGGCAACATCAACAATACCGGAAGCCTGACGCTCGGCGCCGGGGTCGTGCGCACCATGGGTGATCTCGACAGCACGGGCGACCTTACCGTAACCGGAACCGGCACCGTCGAGGCGGCGGGCAACGTCAACAACGGCGGCAGCGGCAGCCTCGACATCGGCGCCGGAACGCTTGATCTGGGCGGCGACCTGAACAGCAACGGCACGCTGGCGCTCGGGTCGGGCAGCATCGCCGCCGCCGGCGGGATGGCCCTTGGCGGTACAACCACGGTCGGCGGCGGTTCCGTCACGGCGGGTGGCACCATCAATCATGCCGGCGACCTCGCGATCGGCAGCGGCAGCGTGTCCACAGGCGGAGATTTCTCCAACAGCGGGACCGTCACGATGGGCGATGCAACTGTCGCCTCGGCAGGCAGCATCACCAACACGGGCGTTATCGCCAGTGCCGGCGGAACCATGACCTTCGATTCCGGTGGCGGCTTCGTCGGCGATCCCGGTTCGCAGATCGCGATGGACAACGGCGCCGCGGGCGACGTGTTCAGCGTGATCGGCAATGTCAGCGGTACGCACGACATCGCGTCCGAGGTGGACATCGGCGATCCTGCGGCGGCGGTAGCCGACCGCATCCTGATCAGCGGTGCCGTGAGCGGCACGCAGAATATCACGCTGTCCTCGGCGGCGGGTGCACCGCTGAACATCCCCGACAGCCCGCTCGAACTCGCCCGCGCCGACGGCGGCGGCTACGACACGACCACGGTGAACGTGGCCGGATTGCCATCGGGCGGCTTGCTCAGCTTCTTCCTCGAACGCGACGACAACAGCATCGCCCTTACCGGCGCAGTCAACCCGGCGCTGGGTGGAGTTGCCGGCACGGCGGCAGCGGTCGAGGGCCTGATCGGCACGGTCATCAACCGGCCATCGAACGCCTTCGCCGTGCCGCCCGTCTTTGCCACCGAAGACAACTGCGCGCGTGGCGGCTGGGCCCGGGTGGTGGCAGGAAAGGCGCGCGGTGATGCGGCGACTGTCGCCGGCGCCGGAACGCTCACGCTAGACAGCCGGGTCGAGGTCATCTATCGCGGCATCCAGGGCGGCTTCGACTTCGGCTGCTACAACTCCTTCGAGGGTGGTTGGGACATCGCTGCGGGGCTCACGCTTGGGGTCAACACCGGGTCGTCCAGCCAGGAGGTTCCCGAACTCGATCTCGGCGGAAATCCCACTGGAAACCGCGCTTCGGTCACCTACAGCGACTTCGAGCAGCAGTATCTCGGCGTTTATGTCGTCACCGAGCGCGACGGCTGGGTGGGCGAGCTACAACTGCGCCGCGAGCGTACCGAACTCACCTTCAACTCCATCGCCGATCCCGGCTTTGCGCCCCTGCCACTTACCAATCAGACAATGCGCACCAACGGCACGACTCTGAGCGGCAGCATCTCGCGGGGGTTCCGGCTCGGCGAACTCTCGGTCACGCCCGAGGTGGGCTTCGGCCTGACCCGCACCGGCAGTGGCACGCTCGACTTCAACGGGGACGGCACGCTGTTCACCGACGGGCACACCAACAAGGTGGTGTTCGCCGGTGCCGCCCTGTCGCGCGGCTTCATCGCGGACGACGGCCTGCAAGGCACCTTCCTGTTCGGTACCGCCACGCTCTACGCCGATCTCAGCGACCCGCGCACCGCGCGCTTCGTGCCTGCGGGCGGTGGCTCGCCTTCAGAACTGAGCACGCAGGAGCAAGGCAATTTCGGCGAACTCAGCGTCGGTGTCAGCCATTACCGGCTGCTGCAGACCGGTGCTGGTGCCCCGCTGCAGATCGACGCTTCGGTCCGGGCCGACCTGCGGCATTCCAGCCGGATCAACGCCTATGGCGTGACCGCCCAGATCCGCCTGCAGTTCTGACCGGTGCGCGGCACCGGGCGCCGCGCGCGCCGATCACGGCCGCGCGCCGCGAGCCGTGACCGTGCTGGGGGTTTGTGTAACGCTGACTCTGGTTTATCGTTGCTGCGCTTGAGCACTGCCGCAAGGTCCGGTCCATGTCCTGGTACAGCAAAGTTGTCTGGAAGGAGGGGCTGTTCCTGCAGCCTCACCACCTGCAGCAGGCCGACCGGTACGTAGAGCATCTCGTCCTGCAGCGGACACGGCATGCCACCCCCTATCCCTGGGGCTTCGCACGGCTCGACATAGACCGCGACCT
>SLBI01000299.1 GCA_007126375.1 Paracoccaceae bacterium | reverse complement strand
CGGTCGGGCGCGCGGGCGGCGGCCTCGGCCATGGTGCTGGCGGCCTCGGCCAGCACCAGGCGGTCCGTGCCCGCGGGCCAGCTACTGCACAAGCGCGGTCGCGGCGGTGACGGCGAAGCCCTCGATCCCGAAGAGGTTCACCACCCCCACCACCATGATCACCGCCGAGGCGCCCAGCAGCACCAGCGGCACCGGCGCCATGCGGCCGTCGAGCGGCTCGCGCTCCTCGCCGAAATACATCAGGTAGACGATGCGCAGGTAGTAGTAGGCGCCGATCACCGACGCCAGCACCCCGGCGATGGCGAGCCAGGCCATGCCGGCATCGACCGCGGCCCAGAGCACCCCGAACTTGCCGAAGAAGCCCAAGAGCGGCGGCACCCCGGCCATGGAGAACAGGAGCACCATCAGCGCCAGCGCCTTGGCCGGTTCGCGTTTGGAATACATCGACAGGCTGGCGATCTCCGTCACATGGCGGCCGTCGCGCTCCATCCCGAGGATGAAGGCGAAGGTGCCGATGTTCATGGTCACGTAGATCGCCATGTAGATCAGCGTCGCCTGCACCCCCACCACGGTCCCGGCGGCGAGCCCGACCATGGCATAGCCCATGTGGGCGATGGAGGAATAGGCCATCAGCCGCTTGATGTCGGTCTGCCCCACCGCGGTGATCGCGCCGAGGAACATGGACGCCACGGCGAGGAAGGCGAGGATCTGACCCCAGTCGCCGGGCACGGTGCCGAAGGCGTCGTGCACCAGGCGGGCGAGCAGGATCACGGCCGCCACCTTGGGCGCGGTGGCGAAGAAGGCGGTGATGGGGGTCGGCGCGCCCTCGTAGACATCGGGCGTCCACATGTGGAAGGGCACGGCCGAGACCTTGAACGCCAGCCCTGCCAGCATGAACACCAGCCCCACCAGCAGGCCGAGCGGCATCTCGCCCTCCTGGATCACCGACAGGATGCCGGCAAACTGGGTGGTGCCGGCATAGCCGTACGTGATCGAGGCGCCGTAGAGCAGCGTGCCCGAGGCGAGCGAGCCGAGGATGAAGTATTTCAGCCCCGCCTCGGTCGATTTCACCGAGTCGCGGCGCATGGCGGCGACGACGTAGAGCGCCAGCGACTGCAGCTCCAGCCCCATGTAGAGGGCGATCAGATCCGAGGCCGAGACCATCAGCAGCATGCCGAGGGTGGCGAGTGTGATGAGGATCGGAAACTCGAACCGCATCAGGTCGCGGCGCACGAGGTAGTCCTGCGCCATCAGCATCACCGCCCCGGCGGAGAGCAGGATCGCGATCTTGGCGAAGCGCGAGAACGGGTCGTTGATGAACAGCCCGTTGAAGGCCGAGCGCGTGCCCTCGGGCGAGAGCCCGACCCACAGCGCGCAGAACAGGAAGACGCCGGCCGTGACCCACATCAGCGGCACGGCGATGCGGTCCTGCCCCATGTAGGCGCCGATCATGAGCGCCGACAGCGCCCAGACGGCGAGCAGGATCTCGGGCAGCGCGGTGAGAATGTCGGCGGCGACCATGCGCGGCTCCCTATTGCCCGGCGAGGCGCGTCAGCGGCTCATGGGCCGCGAGCGCCGTCTGCATGTCGGTGACCAGCGCCGCCACGGCGGGGCCGGTGATGTCGGTCACGAGGCTGGGATAGACGCCCAGCAGGACGGTCATGACCACGAGGGGGGCGAAGGTGGCCTTTTCGCGCGCGTCCATGTCCTTGATGCCCTTCAGGCTCGCCTTGATCAGGTCGCCGAAGACTACCCGGCGATAGAGCCAGAGCGCATAGGCCGCCGACAGGATCACCCCCGAGGCGGCGAAGAAGGCGATCCAGGTGTTGACCTGAAAGACGCCCATGATGGTCAGGAACTCGCCCACGAATCCGCTGGTCCCCGGCAGGCCGACATTGGCCATGGTGAACAGCATGAACACCGCCGCATAGACCGGCATCCGGTTCACCAGCCCGCCATAGGCGGCGATCTCGCGGGTGTGCATCCGGTCGTAGATCACGCCGACGCAGAGAAACAGCGCGCCCGAGATGAAGCCGTGGGAGATCATCTGGAAGATCGCGCCGTCCAACCCCTGCTGGTTGGCGGCGAAGATGCCCATGGTGACGAAGCCCATATGCGCCACCGAGGAATAGGCGATGAGCTTCTTCATGTCCTCCTGCATCAGCGCGACGAGCGAGGTGTAGACGATGGCGATGGCCGAGAGCCACAGCACGAAGGGCGCCAGCAGGTCCGAGGCCACGGGGAACATCGGCAGCGAGAAGCGGATGAAGCCGTAGCCGCCGAGCTTCAACAGGATCGCGGCGAGGACGACGGAGCCCGCGGTCGGCGCCTGCACATGGGCGTCGGGCAGCCAGGTGTGCACCGGCCACATCGGCATCTTCACCGCGAAACTGGCGAGGAAGGCAAGGAACAGCAGCGTCTGCAGCCCGCCTACGATCTGCCATCCGGCAAGGCTGATGGTGGCGGCGCTGAACTCGTGCTGCAGCAGGAGTTCGATGTCGGAGGTGCCGGCATCGACATACATGGCGATCATCGCCACCAGCATCAGCACCGAGCCGAGGAAGGTGTAGAGGAAGAACTTGAAGGAGGCGTAGATCCGGTCCTTGCCGCCCCAGATGCCGATGATCAGGAACATCGGGATCAGCCCGGCCTCGAAGAACAGGTAGAACAGCACCAGATCGAGCGCGGTGAAGACGCCGATCATCAGCGT